>JAGWTP010000032.1 GCA_028868895.1 Burkholderiales bacterium | reverse complement strand
TCGTTGGCGCCGTCGCGGGCCAGCATCGCGCCGGGCGGGGGTGTATCGTCGATGCGTGCGGGCGGGCGTGAGCGGCTGTACAGCGGTGCCTTCTTCATCGTCTGGATCCCGAGTGAAACATCCGACCCGACTGCCTGCGCGGCGGGGGCCGAAGGGGCCCCAGCGCATGGCGTTTCAACGGTAGCACGGAGGGCGTTTCGTGTCACAGCAGGGTGGCGCGTGGCCGGTGCATCATCGCGGTCATGTGGATCGACAGCCATTGCCATCTCGACGCCGCCGAGTTCGACGCCGACCGCGACGCCGTCATCGCCCGCGCCCGCGCCGGCGGCGTGACGCAGTTCGTGCTGCCGGCGGTGGAACGGGGCAATTTCGACACCGTGCGCGAACTCGCCCACACGCACGGCTGCGCCTACGCGCTGGGCATCCACCCGCTGTACGTGGAGCGCGCCGCCGACGACGACCTGCGCCACCTGCGCGACGCGCTCACCGAGCACCGCGGCGATGCGCGGCTGGTGGCGGTCGGCGAGATCGGCCTCGACCACTTCGTGCCGGGGCTCGACCTGGCGCGCCAGGCGCGGTTCTATGCCGCGCAGCTGGCGATCGCGCGCGAGTTCGACCTGCCGGTGATCCTGCACGTGCGCAAGTCGGCCGACACGCTGCTCAAGCACCTGCGCGAGCTGCCGGTGAGCGGCGGCATCGCGCACGCGTTCAACGGCAGCGAGCAGCAGGCGCTGGCGTTCGTCGGGCTCGGCTTGCGGCTCGGCTTCGGCGGCGCGATGACCTTCGAGCGCGCGCTGCAGATCCGCCGCCTGGCGCAGGCGCTGCCGGCGCACGCGCTGGTGCTCGAGACCGACGCCCCCGACATCCCGCCGCAGTGGCTGTACCGCAGCGCGCCGCAGCGCGCCGCGGGCGAGCGCGCGCGCAACGAGCCGGGCGAGCTGCCGCGCATCGCACAGACGCTCGCCGCGCTGCGCGGCATGGGCCTGCCCGCGCTGGCCGAGCTCACGTCGGCCAACGTGCGCGCCGCCTTGCCGCGGCTGGCGCGGCTGGCCTGATCACGCACCGATGAGCCGCTTGCTCGAAGGCCTGGCGCCGGTCATTGACGCCCGCACCCGGCTCGTCGTGCTCGGCAGCTTCCCCGGGGTCGCATCGCTGCGCGCGCAACAGTATTACGGCCACCCGCGCAACCACTTCTGGCCGATCCTGGCGGCGCTGTGGCGGCTCGATCTGGCCGCCGCACCGTACCCCCACCGGCTCGACGCGGCGCGCGCCCACGGCCTGGGCCTGTGGGACGTGTACGCCCGCTGCGAGCGCGAGGGCAGCCTCGACAGCGCGATCGAGAACGCGCGCCTCAACGACCTCGCCGGCCTGGCACAGCGTGCGCCGGCGCTGCAGGCGATCGCCCACAACGGCGGTGAGTCGGCGCGCGCCATGCGTCACACTCGCGCCCTCGGCCTGCCGGTGCACCGCCTGCCCTCGACCAGCCCGGCCAACGCGAGCTGGAGTTTCGAGCGCAAGCTGGCGGCGTGGCGGGCCGTCTTCGAAGCACATGGAGTGGCATGAACGCACGCAACAAGAACGAAGCCGAGCTCGCGCCGGCAACGATCTCCGAGGCCGACGGCGTGCGCTACCTGCACCTGGGCACGCCGTGGGTGCAGGGCGCGATGCGGGTGCGCCGATCGCTCGCCCTCGAACTCGAATACATCCAGCGCATGATGGTCTGGATGCTGCTGCGCCCGGACGATGAGCTCACCCAGGGCCATGCGGTGCAGCTCGGCCTGGGGGCCGCGGCGATCACGCGCTTTTGCCACAGCACGCTGCGCATGCGCTGTACCGCCGTCGAGCTGAACCCGAGCGTGATCGACGCCTGCCGGCTGTGGTTTCACCTGCCGGGCGAATCGGCGCGCTTCACCCTGCTCGAGCAGGACGCCGCCGACTTCGTCGCCGACGCGGGCCGCGCCGAGTCGGCGCAGGTGCTGTGCGTCGATCTGTACGACCACGACGCCGCCGGCCCGGTGCTCGACAGTGCCACGTTCTACCGGAACTGCGAACGCCTGCTGGCCGATGGCGGCGTGATGACCGTCAACCTGTTCGGGCGCGACGCCAGCTTCGAGCGCAGCGCGGCGCGCATCGCCACCGCGTTCGGCGCCGCGCAGGTCTGCAGCCTGCGGCCCACGAAAGAGGGCAACACCATCGTCGTCGCGCTCAAGAACGCCGAGCTGCCCGAGCGCGCCGCGCTCGCGCAGCGCGCGGATGCCATCGAACGCCGGTTCAAGCTGCCGGCGAAGAAGTGGCTGCGCATGATCCGCCCGTTGCCGCAGGCGCTGCCTGCGGCCGAACCCACCTGACCGCCTGATGAGCCGCGCATGAAAGCTGCTGCCACCGCTGAATCGAACCCCGCCGGCAAGCTGCAGTGGCGCGCGCTGCTGAAGTGGCTGCGCGAAGACGGCGTGATCAGCCACGACGATGCCGACCAGACGACGCGCCGCTTCGCCGGCGGCGACAGCGCGCAGCACCCGCTGGTGCGGCTGGCCAACGTCAACCTGCTGCGCAAGGGCAGCGCCAAGCCGCTCGACGTCGAAGCGTTGACCGAATGGCTGGCCGGGCGCTGCGGGCTGCCGTACCTGCGCATCGACCCGCTGCGCGTGGACGTGGGGCGCGTCACCGAGGTCATGTCGATCACCTATGCCGAGCGCCGCCACGCCCTGCCGCTGACGCTCGGCCTGACCGAGGTCACGATCGCGACCTGCGAACCGTTCGACGTGGCCTGGGTCGCCGAGATCGAGGCGCATGTGCGCAAGACCGTGAAGCTGGTGCTGGCCAGCCCGCTCGAGCTGGCACGCTACACGACCGAGTTCTACACGCTGTCGCGTTCGGTGCGCAACGCCGTCAAGGCCGGCGAGACCTCGGCGCTGGCGAGCTTCGAGCAACTGGTCGAACTCGGCCGCAGCAACAAGCAGCTCGACGCCAACGACCAGGGCGTGGTGCAGGTGGTCGACTGGTTGTGGCAATACGCGTTCGACCAGCGCGCCTCCGACATCCACCTGGAGCCGCGGCGCGAGCGCAGCGTGATCCGCTTTCGCATCGACGGCGTGATGCACACGGTGTACCAGCTGCCCCCCGGCGTGATGAACGCGATGGTCGCGCGCATCAAGCTGCTCGGCCGGATGGACGTGGTCGAGAAGCGCCGCCCGCTCGACGGCCGCATCAAGACCCGCAACCCGAGCGGCGACGAGGTCGAGATGCGGCTGTCGACGCTGCCCACCGCGTTCGGCGAGAAGATGGTGATGCGCATCTTCGACCCCGACACCACCGCCAAGCCGCTCGAAGGCCTGGGCTTCGGCAGCCACGACGGCAAGCGCTGGGAGGCGCTGATCGCGCAGCCGCACGGCATCATCCTGCTGACCGGGCCGACCGGTTCGGGCAAGACCACCACGCTGTACTCGACCTTGCGGCGCCTGGCCACCGACGAGGTCAATGTCTGCACCATCGAAGACCCGATCGAGATGATCCAGCCGGCGCTGAACCAGACCCAGGTGCAGCCGCTCATCGACCTCAACTTTGCCGAGGGCCTGCGCGCGCTGATGCGCCAGGACCCGGACATCATCATGGTCGGCGAGATCCGCGACCTCGAGACCGCCGAGATGGCGATCCAGGCCGCGCTCACCGGCCACCTGGTCTTCAGCACGCTGCACACCAACGACGCCGCCTCGGCCGTCACGCGCCTGATCGACCTCGGCGTGGCGCCGTACCTGATCGGCTCGACCGTCATCGGCGTGCTCGCGCAGCGCCTGGTGCGCACGCTGTGCCCGAGCTGCAAGCTGCCCGACGACGGCGTCACCCGCGCCCACCTCGACGAACTCGTCAAGCCGTGGCGACTGAGCGGCGCGGTCAAGCCGTACAAGCCGGTCGGCTGCCTCGAATGCCGCATGACCGGCTACCGCGGCCGCGCCGGGCTGTATGAACTGCTGACCGTGAGCGACGCGGCCCGCGCCACCATCCACCCGGTCACCGACGCCGCCGGTCTGCGCCGGCAATCGCTGGCCGACGGGCTGCGCCCGTTGCGGCTGGCCGGCGCGATGAAGGTCGCCGAAGGCCTGACCACGCTCGACGAGGTGCTGCGCGCCACGCCCGCGTGGGAGGGTTGAATCCGAGGTCGCCGAGGGCTGCGGCGTGAAGGTTGTCGCTAGGCGTAAACCAGACACGGACCACCGACCCGCCTGCCTAGAATCGGCCGCAATCGAGCGCCCGGAGGCACCGTGAAGATCAAGAGCCAGCGAGACTTCTTTTCAGGGTTGATGTTCCTCGTCGTCGGCGTCGTCTTCGCCGTCGGCGCCTCCAACTATTCGATGGGCACGTCGGCCAAGCCCGGCGCCGGCTATTTCCCGCTGATCCTGAGCGTGCTGATGGCGGTCCTGGGCGCGGTCGTGCTGTTCAAGTCGCTGACGATCGAGACCGAAGGCGGCGACCCCATCGGTGCCATTGCGTGGCGCCCGCTGATCGTGATCGTGCTCTCGATCGCGGTGTTCGGCGCCACCATCAACCGGCTCGGCCTGGTGCTCGCGGTGCCGATCCTGATCATGATCTCGAGCCTGGCGGGCGACGAATTCAAGTGGCTCGGCGTGATCCTCAATTCGGTCGTGCTCACCGCCTTCTCGTGGTTGATCTTCGTCTATGGCCTGAAGCTGACGATTCCGCTGTGGCCAAGCTTCATCGCCGGCTGAGCGGCGCATCCGCGCCCGTACCGCACCCGCGCATCCGCTCCCCCAAGGCCTGACCCATGGACCTGATCCACAACCTCGCGCTCGGCTTCGGCGTGGCCTTCACCGCCCAGAACCTGCTCTACGCCTTCTTCGGCTGCGTGCTCGGCACGCTGATCGGCGTGCTCCCCGGGCTGGGGCCGATCGCGACCATCGCGATGCTGCTGCCGTCGATCTACTCGCTCGATGCCACGCCGGCGCTGATCATGCTGGCCGGCATCTACTACGGTGCCCAGTACGGCGGCTCGACCACCGCGATCCTGATCAACGTGCCGGGCGAATCGAGCTCGGTGGTGACCGCGATCGACGGCTACCAGATGGCGCGCCAGGGCCGTGCCGGCCCGGCGCTCGCGGCGGCCGGCCTGGGTTCGTTCTTCGCCGGCTGCGTCGGCACGGTCATCATCGCCGCGTTCGCGCCGCCGCTGACCGAACTGGCGTTCAGGTTCGGCCCGGCCGAATACTTTTCGCTGATGGTGCTGGGCCTGATCGGCGCGGTGGTGCTGGCCTCGGGCTCGCTGATCAAGGCGATCTCGATGATCATCCTGGGGCTGCTGCTGGCGCAGATCAACACCGACGTGATCTCCGGCACTGCGCGCTACAGCTTCGACATCCCGGAGCTCACCGACGGCATCGGCTTCGTCGTCATCGCGATGGGCGTGTTCGGCTTCGGCGAGATCATCGCCAACCTCGGCCAGCCGGCCGAGCACCGCGAGGTGTTCACCAAGGACGTGAAGGGCCTGTGGCCGACGAAGCAGGACTTCAAGGACGCGTGGCCCGCCGTCGTGCGCGGTACCGCGCTCGGCTCGCTGCTCGGCGTGCTGCCGGGCGGCGGGGCGCTGCTGGCGTCGTTCGCCTCCTACACGGTCGAGAAGAAGTTTCCCGGCCGGGCCGGCCAGGTGCCGTTCGGCAAGGGCAACATCCGCGGCGTGGCCGGGCCCGAGAGCGCCAACAACGCCGGCGCGCAGACCTCGTTCATCCCGATGCTCACGCTGGGCATCCCGCCCAACGCGGTGATGGCGCTGATGGTGGGCGCGATGACGATCAAGGGCATCCAGCCCGGGCCGCAAGTGATGACCAGCAACCCGCAGCTCTTCTGGGGCCTGATCGCCTCGATGTGGGTCGGCAACGCGATGCTGGTGATCCTGAACCTGCCGCTGATCGGCATCTGGATCAAGCTGCTGACGGTGCCGTACCGGTTCCTGTTCCCGGCGATCACGCTGTTCTGCTGCATCGGCGTGTACACGCTCAACAACAACACCTTCGACGTCTACCTCACCGCCGTGTTCGCGCTGATCGGCTATGTGTTCTACAAGCTCGGCTGCGAGGCCGCGCCGCTGCTGCTGGGCTTCATCCTCGGGCCGATGATGGAAGAAAACCTGCGTCGCGCGCTGCTGCTGTCGCGCGGCGACTGGAGCGCGTTCGTCACGCGTCCGCTGTCGGCCGGCCTGCTCGCCGCCGCGGCGCTGATGATCGTGATCGTGATGCTGCCGTCGATCGGCAAGAAGCGCGAGGCGACCTTCCAGGAGGATTGACCGTGTTCGCGCCGGCGAACCGGCGTTGCCACATGGCATGTCGGGGCAGCGCCACTCGGGTACGCTGCGCGACCGATGCCATCGGCCCGCGTTGATCATGTCGATCTCGCGCCGGCGTCGTCATTCACCAGCAGGAGTTTGCAAATGGGAACCCAGGTCACATTCCAGCGCCCCGACGGGCAAGCGGTGCACGGCTACCTGGCCGAGCCGGCGATTGCGGCGGGCGCGCCCGCGGTCGTCGTGATCCAGGAGTGGTGGGGCATCAACGATCAGATCCGCGGCGTGGCCGATCGGCTCGCAAGCGCGGGCTACGTCGCGCTCGTGCCCGACCTGTACCGCGGCAAGTCGACGGTCGAGGCCGAGGAGGCGCACCACCTGATGACCGGCCTGAACTTCGGCGATGCCGCTTCGCAGGACATCCGCGGCGCGGTGCAGTTCCTGAAGCAGCGCGGCGGCAAGGTCGGCGTCACCGGCTTTTGCATGGGCGGCGCGCTGACGCTGCTCGCGCTGTGCCATGCGCCCGAGGTCGACGCGGCCGTGGTCTGGTACGGCTGCCCGCCGCTGGAATACATCGACGCCTCGCGCATCAAGGTGCCGCTGCAGGCGCACTGGGCCACGCAGGACGAGGTCTTCCCGATCGCCACGGTCGACTCGCTGCAGGACAAGCTGCGCGAAGCCGGCGTGAAGTTCGACTTCCACCGCTACCTCGCGCGCCACGGCTTCGCCAACGAGACCGCGGTCGGTCCGGGGCGCATCGCCGTCACCCAGTACGACCCGGTCTGGGCGCAGCAGGCCTGGGACCGCAGCTTCAGCTTCTTCGGTCGCTGGCTGCGCTGAACGCAGCGGCCGCGGCGGCGCGGGGGCCGGGTTCGAACCCGGTCCGGATCGAGGGTTGCGGGCAGGCGGCAATCGACGACGTCGGCGCCCGATAATCGTCCGAGGAGACCCCGACGCATGCTGCCCAGCCACCCCTTGCGCGAAGCGCTGCACAACGAAGTCCATGCGCGACCCTACGAGCGCCTGAAGGCGCCGCTGACGCTGTCGCATGTGGCGCTGGTGGGCGCCCCGGCCGAGGCGGCCTACGGGCACATCGTCGAGTTGCTGCGCAAGCGGCACCTGCCGCTGCCGGCCGCCGACGCGAACCACCTCAGTGCCGATCTCGGCGGCGTGCACCTGCGTTGGGAACGTCACACCGAGTTCCACACCTGCACGTTCTGGAGGCCGCTGGGCGAGGCACCGCAGGCGTTCGAGTCCACCGCCATCGCCGAGATGCCGCCCGACTGGCTCGCCACGCTGCCCGGACAGTGGCTGGTCGGCCTGCACATGCTGGTGCTCGACGAGCCGGGCCTGAAGCAGGCCGGCCTGGTGATGTCGCCGCCGTTGCGCCGGCTGGTCGGCGCGAGCCTGCAGGAAGACAGCCTGGTCGGCGCCAACGTGATGGACGGCGACGCCCAGGTCTACACCGACTTCCGGCTGCGCGCCGACGGCTTTGCGCGCGTCGTGCTCGCCACCGACGGCATGAACCCGCGCCGCCTGGGGCGCGCGGTGCAGCGCCTGCTCGAGGTCGAGACCTACCGCATGATGGCCTTGCTGGGCCTGCCGATGGCGCGCGAGGTGGGCGCCTCGCTGGTGCACGCCGAGCGCGACCTGGCCGTGGTCGCCGGGCAGATCCGCAGCGCCCGGCGCGACGAGGAGCCCGAGCTGCTGCGCCAGCTCACCCAGCTCGCCGGCGAGGTCGAGAGCCTGTACGCGCGCACCCACGCCCGCTTTTCGGCCAGTGCCGCGTACTTCGAGCTGGTGCAGCGGCGCATCACCGAGCTGCGCGAGCGGCGCGTCGAGACGCTGCAGACCCTGGGTGACTTCATGGACCGGCGCCTGGCCCCGGCGATGCAGACCTGCGCCTGGGCCGCGCGGCGCCAGCAGGCGCTGAGCGAGCGCATCTCGCGCACCAGCAACCTGCTGCGCACGCGCGTGGAGATCGAGCAGCAGCAAAGCAGCCAGGAGCTGCTCGAAGCGATGAACCGGCGTCAGAAGGCGCAGCTGCTGTTGCAGACCGCCGTCGAGGGCCTGTCGGTCGCGGCGGTCACCTACTACGGTGCAGGCCTGGTCGGCTACCTCGCCAAGGGCGCCAAGGCGGCCGGCGCGAACCTCGCGCCCGACCTCGCCGTGGCGGTCAGCATTCCGCTGATTGCCTTCGCGGTGTGGCTCGGCATCCGCCGGCTGCACCGAAGCGCGCAGGCCGCCGCCAACTGAATCGAATCGCCCGGAGACCGCAACCATGACCCACCCCTTCGACTGGCGCACCGGCTACCCGAGCCAGCGGCTGCCGATCTTCGGCCGCAACGTGGTCGCCACCTCGCACCCGCTGGCGGCGCAGGCCGGGCTGCGCATGCTCGCGCGCGGCGGCAACGCGGTCGACGCGGCGATCGCCACGGCGGCGGCGATGACGATCGTCGAGCCGGTCAGCAACGGCCTGGGCTCGGACGCGTTCTGCCTGCTGTGGGACGGCACCGCGCTGCACGGGCTGAACGCCTCGGGCTGCGCGCCGCAGTCGTGGACGCCCGACTACTTCAGGCGCAAGCACGGCACCGCCGCCACGGCCCCGCCGCAGCGCGGCTGGGACAGCGCGACCGTGCCCGGCGCCGTGGCGGGTTGGGTTGCGATGAGCGAGCGCTTCGGCAAGCTGCCGTTCGCCGACCTGCTCGAGCCCGCGATCGGGATCGCCGAGCGCGGCTATGCGGTGCCGGTCGTGGTGCAGCAGAAATGGGCCGCGGCGGTGCCGGTGCTCGACGGCCAACCCGGCTATCGCGAGGCCTTCATGCCGCGCGGGCGCGCGCCGCAGGTCGGCGAGCTGTTCCGCTTCGCCGACGCGGCGCGCTCGCTGCGGCTGATCGCGCAGAGCCGCGGGCAGGCCTACTACGGCGGCGAGATCGCGCAGGCCGCGGCGCGCCACGCACGCGACCACGGCGGCTCGATGACGGTCGAAGACTTCGCCGCCTACCGGCCCGAATGGGTCGCGCCGATCGGCATGGACTACCCCGGCAAGGACCACGAGCGCTACACGCTGCACGAGATCCCGCCGAACGGGCAGGGCATCGCCGCGCTGATCGCGCTGGGCATCGTCAAGCACTTCGACCTCGCCGCGCTCGCGGTCGACAGTGCCGCGTCGCAGCACCTGCAGATCGAGGCGATGAAGCTCGCGTTCGCCGACGTGTACCGCTACATCGCCGAGCCCGCGAGCATGGCCACGAGCGTGGCGCAGCTGCTCGACCCGGACTACCTCGCGTCGCGCGCGAAGCTGATCGACCCCAAGCGCGCGCAGGTCTTCCCGGCCGGCGACCCGAACGATCCGCACCGGCGCGGCGGCACGATCTACCTCAGCACCGCCGACGAGAGCGGCATGATGGTGAGCTTCATCCAGAGCAACTACATGGGCTTCGGCTCGGGCATCGTCGTGCCGGGCTACGGGCTGTCGATGCAGAACCGCGGCCACGGCTTCAGCCTCGACCCGCACAGCCCGAACCTCGTCGCACCGGGCAAGCGGCCGTTCCACACCATCATCCCGGCCTTCCTGACCCGCAACGCGGGCCTGGACGCCGTGATGAGTTTCGGTGTGATGGGCGCGAACATGCAGCCGCAAGGCCACCTGCAAACGCTGGTGCGCATGCTCGACCACGCGCAGCACCCGCAGGCCGCCTGCGACGCGCCGCGCTGGCGCTTCAACCAGGGGCTCGAGATCAACGTCGAGGCGGCGATGAACCCGGCCACGGTGGCCGATCTGCGCGCGCTCGGCCACCGCATCGGGGTCATCGAAGACAGCTACCAGGACTTCGGTGCCGGCCAGTTCATCTGGCGCCTGGGCGACCCGGCGACCGAAGGCTACGTGGCCGCCAGCGACCCGCGCCGCGACGGCCAGGCCGTCGCGTTTTGAAGCCGCTCGACCAGCTTTCGCTGGGCTGGCGCACCGAGCTGATCTTCGCGCGCTTCGACGCCGAGGTGATCGCCGGGCCCGATTGTGTCGTGGTGCGCACCGCGCACAACCCGACGTTCTGGTGGGGCAACTTCTTGCTGTTCGACCATGCCCCGGCGCCGGGCGAGGCCGCGCGCTGGCTCGCGAGTTTCGAGGCCGAGATTGCCTGCCGGCAACCCGAGTCGCGCCACATCGCGTTCGGTGTCGACACCGAGGAGCCCTTCGAGCTGCCGGACGAGCTGCTGCGCGCCGGCTTCAGCCGCCACGCCGGCACGGTGCTGACGATGCGGCGTGACGGGTTGCGACCCCCGCCGGTCGCGTTGGCCGGCGGCTTTCGCATGGCCACGCTCGACCTGCCCGCACAGGCCGGTGCCGCCGTCGAGCAGCAGGTCGCCGCCGATGCGGGTGAGCACCAGCCGGTCAGCGCCTACCGCGTGTTCCGCGAGCGCCAGATGCAGCGCTACGCAGCGATGCAGCGGGCCGGCCTGGGGCATTGGTTCGGGGTGTTTGCGCTGACCGCGCAGGGCGAACAACTCGTTGCCGGCTGCGGCCTGTTCCGCGATGGCCCCGGCGCGCAGGCGCTCGGCCGCTTCCAGTTCGTCTCCACGCACCCGGCCTGGCGCCGCCGCGGCCTGTGCCGCGCGCTGATCCACGCCGTGTGCCGCCACGGTTTCGACGCGATGAAGCTGGGCACGCTGGTGATCGTGGCCGACCCCGACGATGTCGCGATCGGCCTGTACGAGTCGCTCGGATTTCGACGTGGCGCAACGACCTGGCAGATCGAGCGCCGGCCCGATGCGGCGAGCTGCTGAACGACCGGCGACGCCGCGACGTGCTCCGTAGAATCGGCCCCGATGTCCGCACCGCTCGCCGCTGCCACCAGCACCTCCGCTGCGGGCCCTCCCACCAGCACCGATTCGCGCGCCGCCTGGCCCGGCCTGGTGCTCGCCACGCTCGGCGCGATCGCGTTTTCGGGCAAGGCGATCATCGTCAAGCTGGCCTACCGCCACGGCGTGGACGCGGTCACGCTGATCATGTACCGCATGCTGTTCGCGCTGCCGCTGTTCGTGCTGCTGGCGTGGTGGGCCGGCCGCGGCAAGCCGGCCTTGACGCGGCGCGACCGGCTCGCGGTGCTCGGGCTGGGATTTGCCGGCTACTACCTCGCGAGCTTTCTCGACTTCGCCGGGCTGGCCTACATCAGCGCCAGCCTGGAACGGCTGATCCTGTACCTCACGCCCACGCTGGTGCTGGCGATGGGCGCGGTGCTGTTCGGGCGTCGCGTCACCGCCCGGCAGCTGATCGCGCTCGGCGTGAGCTACGGCGGCGTGCTGCTGGTGTTCGGCCACGAGGTCACGCTGGCCGGTGCGCATGTGGCCCTGGGCGCGGCGCTGGTGTTCGCGAGCACCATCAGCTACGCGACCTACCTCGTCTACAGCGGCGAGGAGGTCCGGCGCCTCGGTGCGCTGCGCCTGACGGGGCTGGCGACCACGGTGGCCTGCGTGCTGTGCATCGGCCAGTTCCTGGTGTTGCGGCCGCTGAGCGCGCTGGCGGTCGCGCCCGAGGTGATCTGGTTGTCGGTGCTCAACGCCACGCTGTGCACCTTTGCGCCGGTGCTGATGGTGATGATGGCGATCGAGCGCATCGGCGCCGGGCTGGCCGCGCAAACCGGCATGATCGGGCCGTTGTCGACGATCCTGATGAGCGTGCTGATCCTGGGCGAGCCGTTCACGTTGTGGATCGCCGCCGGCACGCTGCTGGTGCTGACGGGGATCTGGTTGCTGGCGAAATGGAGGTAGGCGATGGACTTGGGACTGACAGGCAAGTGGGCGCTGGTGTGCGCCGCGAGCAAGGGCCTCGGCAAGGGCTGCGCGAGCGCGCTGGTGCGCGAGGGCGTGAACGTGGTGATCACCGCGCGCGGCGCCGAGGCGCTGGAGGCAACGGCCGCCGAGCTGCGTGCATTCAAGGGCGGCGAGGTGCGCGCGGTTGCCGGTGACATCACCACCGCCGAGGGTCGCACGGCGGCGCTGGCGGCGTGCCCGCAGGTCGACATCCTCGTCAACAACGCCGGCGGCCCGCCGCCCGGCGATTTTCGCGACTGGGACCGCGAGGCGTGGATCAAGGCGCTCGACGCCAACATGCTGACGCCGATCGAGCTCATCAAGGCCACCATCGACGCGATGGCCGAACGCGGCTTCGGGCGCATCGTCAACATCACCTCGGCGGCGGTGAAGGCGCCGATCGACGTGCTGGGCCTGAGCAACGGCGCGCGCAGCGGCCTGACCGGCTTCGTCGCCGGCGTCGCACGGCAGCGCGCGCTGGCCAGCCGCAACGTCACGCTCAACAACCTGTTGCCCGGCCCGTTCGACACCGACCGCGTGCGCGGCATGGCGGCGGGTGCGGCGCTCAAGAGCGGGCAGACCGTGGAGGCGGTGCTCGACGCCCGCCGCCAACTCAACCCGACCCAGCGCTTCGGCACCACGGCAGAGTTCGGCGCCACCTGCGCGTTCCTGTGCAGCGTGCACGCGGGCTACCTGACCGGGCAGAACATCCTGCTCGATGGCGGCGCCTATCCGGGGACGTTCTAAGGTCGGTGCGGGTCGGCCGGCCGCGCGGCGGCCGGATCGGCGGTTGTCGCGGCAACGTCCGGCGCCGTGGCGACGGGCCGCCGCGACGACACCGCGATCCCGGCCGCGATCAGGATGAACGCCACCGCGTGGTACCAGTGCGGCCACTCGCCCAGCAGCGTGGCCGACAGCACCGCGGCGAACACCGGCGTCAGGTTGCCGAAGAAGGCCGCCAGCGCCGGGCCCACCGTGGCCACGCCCAGGCCCCAGCACCGGTAGGCGATCAGCGCCGGACCCACCGCCACGTAGACCAGCGCCGCGACCACCCCCGCCGACCAGTGGATCGGCGCGGCCCCAGCCCAGGCTTCGAGCCCGGCACCGGCACCGGCCCAGACGGTGCCGAACAGGATCTGCACCAGCAGTGCCTCGGCCCAGTTCCAGGGCGGGCGCTGCTCGCCGCGCATGTCGGCGGGCGGGCGTGCCAGCATCCAGCTGTACAGCGCCCACAGCACCACCGCCAGCAGCATGTACAGGTCACCGGCAACGAAGTGGATGTGCACCAGCGTGTGCCAGCGGCCACGCGAGATCACCAGCGCCACGCCGACCAACGACAGCGCCGCGCCGACCCCTTGCGCGCGGCTCGGCGACTCGCGGTACAGCAGGGCGCCGAAGGCGAGCATCCAGACCGGCAGGCTGGCGGCGATGAGGGTCACGTTCAGCGGCGTGGAGGTCTGCACCGCCAGGTACTGCAGCGCGTTGTAGCTGCCCACACCGAGCAGGCCGAGCAGCGCCAGATGCTTCCAGCGCCGCGCGATCACACCGGGGCGCTTGAACACCGTCCAGCCCAGCGGCAGCAACAGCACCAGGGCGAGCGACCAGCGCATCGCGTTCAATGCCAGCGGTGGCACGGTGCCCACCAGCAGGCGGCCGACGACCGCGTTGCCGGCCCACAGCAGCGGCGGCAGGGTCAGCAGCAGCGCGATGCGCGGACCGATGCGCGTGGTCAAGGGCTCACCTTCGGCGCCGCCCGGTCACGCGTGCGGCCCGCGCAGCCTGGTTTTATGCAGGCATGCCTCATGCCGGCATCGCGGTACCGCAGTTCCAGCATTGCTCGAACGGCCCGTCGATGAGCTCGCGACAGCCCGGGCAAGCCCAGCGGCGGTGGACCGGGTGGCGCAACTGGTGCAGCAGCGTGCGCGCCTGTTCGAACTGCCCGGCGTCCTGCACCCAGAGCTCGGGCAGCGTCTGGTCGGGCGGCACCTCGCCGGCGATGCTGCTGGCGTACTGGCGCTGCACCGTGGTGGGCACGCCGGCCTGGCACAGCATGTCGGCCCACAGGGTGGCCAGCGCGAGATTGGGGGCCGTGGTCAGGCGCTTCATGGATTGGCGTTGCGGGCGTGCGCGTTCGGGGCAGTGCTGGCACGATAGCGCACCTTGCCAGCGTGCAACGGACCCACCCACGGAGACTTCCATGACCACACAAACCAGCCCCACGATCCGCGTCGACCAGCACGGCGGCCCCGAAGCGATGCACCTCGTCGACCTGCCGGTCGGCGACCCCGGCCCGGGCGAGATCCGCATCCGCCACCATGCCTGCGGCCTGAACTTCATCGATGTGTACCAGCGCTCGGGCGTCTACCAGTTGCCGATGCCGCTCTCGCTCGGCATGGAGGCCGCCGGCGTGGTCGAAGCGGTGGGTGCGGGCGTGACGCACCTGAAGGCCGGCGACCGCGCCGCCTACGCCAGCAACCCGCCCGGCAGCTACTGCACGCTGCGCGTGATGCCCGCCAAGACCGTCGTGAAGCTGCCCGACGCGATCTCGTTCGAGACCGGTGCGGCGATGATGCTCAAGGGCCTCACGGCGCAATACCTGCTGCGCAAGACGCTGCCGCAGGAAGGCCTGCAGAGCGGCGATTTCGTGCTGTTCCACGCCGCGGCCGGTGGCGTCGGCCTGATCGCCTGCCAGTGGGCCAAGGCGCTCGGCCTGCAGCTGATCGGCACGGCAGGCTCCGACGAGAAGTGCGCGCTGGCGCGCGCCAACGGCGCCGCCTTCACGATCAACTACCGCACCGAAGACTTCGTCGCCCGCGTCAAGGAGATCACCGGCGGCAAGGGCGTGAAGGTGGTCTACGACTCGGTCGGCAAGGACACCTTCGAGAAGTCGCTCGACTGCCTGCGCCCGTTCGGGCTGATGGCCAGCTTCGGCAACGCCTCGGGCGTCGTGCCGCCGATCGCGCCAGGCATCCTCGGCGCGAAGGGGTCGCTCTACCTGACCCGCGCCACGCTGTTCACCCACATCGCCACCCGCGAAGCGACGCAAGCGATGGCCGACGACCTGTTCGCGATGGTGACCAGCGGCAAGGTCAAGATCCACATCGAGCAGCGCTACCCGCTCGCCGATGTGGCCCGCGCGCACCGCGACCTGGAAGCGCGCAAGACGACCGGGTGCAGCGTGCTGCTGCCTTGACTCAGACCATTGAGGGGGGGAAATCGCTCGGCGGGGCACCCCGATAAATCGGGGCGCCGAGCAAGCTCAACTCGCGTCACGATGCCGCAATCGGCAGGTTGTTGACTTGCGAGATCAAGCGACGGACTTGTTGCGCCGTCGGGCCATAGCCACCGCGGCAAGACCCAAGCCCATCAGCGCATAGGTTTGCGGCTCGGGAACGGCAGCCACGCGATAGGCGTAGTTGGTGTACTTGGCACCAAACAGACCGTCGCTGACGTAGCTGGAAAAGGCGCTGCCGGTCCCCGGAGCGGAGTTGTACCCGGTCCCGCCAGTGTCCTTGTGGAAGTTGTCGGCGAAGATGTTGTCAACACCCGTGCCGTTGCTGTCATGCACGCCCCAGCCGTCGTACCAGGCCGTGTGGGTGACATTCGCCGGATTCGCATCGATAGAGATCGCGTAGTCGCTGAAACTGCCGCCGAACAGCAGGGCCGCGGCTTCCTGGCCCGAATAGACCGGCGGATTCGTGCGCCACGACGGCCCTTGATCCACTTGCCAGGAGCCGACGAAGGTGTACTGAGCGGCGGATGCGACCAGCGGAGTTGCCAGCGCGGCGGCCAGTACCAGGGCTTTGAACTTGAACATTGGATTCCTTTGAGATTCGATGCATGGCGCACGTCGATTCGGATGTGCCCGGCAAATGTAGAAAGACGCTACGACGACCACAACCCCCGAATCGGGCGGGCGTCGCGTCGTACGCCATCGCTCCGTGAACTACGGCGGATCCATTTGTCGCAGCGTCGGTCCCGCCTGCGCTGCCTACAATTCGCGCTCCACGGACTCCCCAGGGCTGCGCGCCAGCGCGGTCTTCGCCATGCTCGACATCACCCTGCTGCGCAAGGACCTGGCGCATGTCGTCAGCCGACTCGACAAGCGCAAGTCACCGCAGCCGTTTCTGGACGTCGAGCGGTTCAGCGCGTTGGAGTCGGAACGCCGGACGATCCAGACCCGCACCGAAGAACTGCAGGCGCGGCGAAACAGCCTGTCCAGGCAGATCGGTCAGCTCAAGGCCAAGGGCGAAGACACGGCGACAGCGATGGTCGAGGTGAGCGGCATCGGTGACGAGCTGAAGGCGTCGGCCGAGCGGCTCGACGGCATCCAGAGCGAACTGTGGGCCTTGCTGATGGCGGTGCCGAACCTGCCGCAAGAGGGCGTGCCGGTCGGCCCCGACGAGGCCGCCAATCTCGAGGTGCGCCGCTGGGGCACGCCGCGCGCATTCGACTTTGCGCCGAAGGACCATGTCGACCTCGGCGCGCCGCTCGGCCTGGATCTGGACCTCGGCGCCCGGCTCTCGGGTTCGCGCTTCAGCTTTCTGCGCGGGCCGATCGCGCGTCTGCACCGCGCGCTCGCGCAGTTCATGCTCGACGTGCAGACCCAGCAGCATGGCTACACCGAGTGCTACACGCCGTACATCGTCAACCGCGAGATTCTGGAAGGCACGGGCCAGTTGCCCAAGTTCAAGGACGACATGTTCTGGGTCAGTCGCGGCGGTGACGAATCGCAACCGGAGCAATACCTGATCTCGACCTCGGAGATCTCGCTGACCAACAGCGTGCGCCAGTCCGTGCTCGCGGCGAGCGACCTGCCGATCAAGCTCACGGCGCACAGCCCGTGCTTTCGCTCCGAGGCTGGCAGCGCCGGGCGCGACACGCGCGGCATGATCCGCCAGCACCAGTTCGACAAGGTCGAGATGGTGCAGATCACGCACCCGGACCACAGCGACGCCGCACTCGAAGAGATGGTCGGCCACGCCGAGGCCGTGCTGCAACAACTCGGCCTGCCGTACCGCGTCATGTTGCTCGGCACCGGCGACATGGGATTCGGCGCGGCGCGGACCTACGACCTCGAGGTCTGGGTGCCGGCGCAGAACACCTATCGCGAGATCAGCTCGTGCTCGAACTGCGAAGCCTTCCAGGCGCGCCGCATGCAGGCGCGCTTCAAGAACGCCCAGGGCAAGAACGAGTTCGTCCACACGCTCAACGGCTCGGGCGTGGCGGTGGGCCGGGCGCTCGTCGCGGTGCTCGAGAATGGTCAGAACGCCGACGGATCGATCACCGTGCCGCAGGCGCTGCGACCCTACATGGGCGGCACCGCGGTACTGCGGCCCTGACCGGCGCGGGGCCGTGGGTTAGAATTTGCGGCTCGGCTCAGACCCGCCGAGTGGGTGGCCAAGATCGTGAGATCGCGGCCCCGGGGTTACCGGAGAGGTGGCAGAGTGGTCGAATGCGCCGGACTCGAAATCCGGTTCACGGTTATGCCGTGACGTGGGTTCGAATCCCACCCTCTCCACCAACACGCAAGCATTGACGGGCCTTATCGGCCCGTTTTCCTTGGTGCCCACCGTCTCGCCCATCGCGTCGCAAGGCGCTTGAACGGGCTGTGGTGAGACAACGGCTTCTCCGATTGGGAGATGTCGACCTCCATCGAGGGGCGCGCAAAAGCTCGTTGGTCTGCCGGGCCCTGCCGGCGCAAGGCGCTCACCCAGGCCGAGCAACGCATCGTGATCCCGGTACCGCACGTCGGCTGCCGCGGCCAACTCCGGAGCCGTGATGGTGAACTCCGCTCCCGGACGACATCCCTTCACCACGGTGCCGCACCGTTCCAGCTTCGCCCCGCAGCGCTGCCGTCAAGGGCAGACTTCCATGCGCCGCGTCACGCCGCGGATCACCTCGTCGCTGAACCAGAAGAAGTAGTTCGTGATCGTGACCACGCTGCTGTCCTTGGTGCGGGTCTTGTACTCCACCGGCACGACCCAACCGACATAGCCACCGGTGCTGCCACCCATCGGGCACGCGCCTCGTTGCGGTGTGCCGATCACGATTTCGCGGTTCGGATCGACGCCGCGAATGGTGGCGTCGAAGTAGTTCGTGATCGCCGAGACATGGTTGCGTGGCGGGGCCGACCGCACCACCGCATGGCCGGCGGGTGGCGCCTCACTGGCACAACCGGCGATGAGGCACGCGATCAGGAACGAGGCTGCGATTTTCGACATGTGTGATTCCTGCTGCGGTCACGCGACTTTCAATCGGGTCGGGCGACATGGGGGGGCCGGCTCGCGCCCGACATGCTCGAGCCGCGTGCCTGGTGAACGCGATTCGCGTGGTCGGGTTCTACCGTGAACGAACCCGAACAGTGTGCCAGCTTGCCGGCGCACCCACGCGCGAATGCGGTGCATGCGGCAATTCGTCACGGGTGACGCGCCGGCGCGAGTGTCACCCCCTGAGTCGCGGGTTGGAGGCTCGGGCGCCGCGTCAGCACAATTCGTCCATGGCAAAGCAAACGCATGTTTTCGGTTGGGATGAGGAACCGGTCGACGAGCGCCCGTCGGAGTTCATGGTGTCGACGAGCTACTCGGTGTTGTCGGGCTACCACCCGATCGACGAGCCGCTGCGCCCGCAGCTCGCAACGCGACAGCGCAGCCGGTTCGGCTTCAAGACCTTGCTGCTGGCTTGCGTGGTCGTGCTGGCGCTGGGCGCCTACGCGTTGGCCAAGCTGGCACCGCTGCTGCGCGGCTGACCGGGTTCACTCGGTCACGCCGCACGCCTTCACACATCTTTACTGCCCAGCCAAGCCGGGTTGACCGGGGCCGGCCACAGTGCGCTGGCGGGCGCTCGGTCCCGATGTGCGGAGATGGCGATGCGTGAAGTGACGATGGCAAGCGTGGCGCGGCGCCGTTCCGCGCTCACGGTGCGGCTGATCCTCGGCAGCGTGGTGCTGGTGGCAGCGACCAGCTTCGCGCTTTCGGCGCATGCGCAAGGCCATCACGCGGCCGGCGGCGGTGGCATGGGCGGCGGCCCCGCCGGCATGATGATGTTCGGCGGCACGCCGCAGCGCATCGGCAGCAGCGTCGATCGCATGCTCGACGGCCTGAACGCCACCGGGGCCCAGCGCGACCAAATCAAGCAGATCGTGATCGCCGCGGCGGCCGACCTGAAGGCGCAACGCGACGCCGGACGCGCCCTGCACGAGAAGTGGCTGGCGGTCTTCATGGCGCCGACCGTCGATGCCGGTGCCGCCGAGGCACTGCGCCAGCAAATGCTGGCGCAGCACGACCAGGCGAGCAAGCGGGTGCTGCAGGCCATGCTCGACGTGAGCAAGGTGCTCACGCCCGAACAGCGCGCCGCGCTCGGTGAACGGATGAAGCGGCACGAGGCGATGATGCACGAGCGCATGCAGCGCGAGCACCACGAACGTCCGAAGCAGTGATGCGATTGCCACCCATGCTGACATCCCACACCGGTCTGAGCGCGCTGGCGTCGCAAGGCGCGGCGGTATCCTCCACCGCTCCCGCCACCAACGCTGCCCACGCCATGACTGCCCGCCTGCTGCTGATCGACGACGACGCGCGACTGTCATCAATGGTGGGTGAGTACCTGCGCAATGCCGGCTTCGACGTCGAGATCGCCGGCTCGCTCGCCGCAGGCCGCGAGCGCCTCGCGGCGCAGACCTTCGACGCGCTGGTGCTCGACCTGATGCTGCCCGACGGCGACGGCCTCGACCTGTGCCGCGCACTGCGCGCCGAAGCCCGCCACCGCCACCTGCCGCTGCTGATGCTGACGGCGCGCGGCGAGCCGATGGACCGCATCATCGGCCTCGAACTCGGCGCCGACGACTACCTGCCCAAGCCGTTCGAGCCGCGCGAGCTGCTTGCGCGGGTCAAGGCGCTGCTGCGGCGCGCCACGCCGCAGCCGGCCGGCGACGACGTGCTGCGCTTCGGCCGCCTCGAGGTCGACCTCGGTGCGCGCGTGGCGCGGCTCGAAGGGGCGATCTGCGACCTCACCGGCCACCAGTTCGACCTGCTCGTGGTGCTCGCGCAAAGCCCTGGCCGCGTGCTCTCGCGCGACCAGATCATGGACGCGCTGAAGGGCCACCCGCTCGAGGCCTACGACCGTTCGATCGACGTGCACATCTCGCGCATCCGCGCCGTCATCGAAGACGACCCGAAGCTGCCGCGCCGGGTGCTCACGGTGCGCGGCGCGGGCTACATGTTCGCGCGCAAGCAGGATGCCGACGCCACGAACGAGTGACGCAGCGCGCGGCATGATGCCGGCATGAAAAGCCTGTACCTGCGCATCTACATCACCGTGGTGGTGGTGCTGCTGCTGTTCGCGGCCGGCTCGGGCTGGGTGTTCCAGCGCCACATGGAGCAGGAGCGCGCGCATGCCGAGCACCTGCTCACCGAGCGCATGGGGGCGTGGGCCGAGCTGATCCAGCATTCACTGCCCGGCGGCGACGCGCCGGCGGCCGACCAGGCGGCGGCGCTGCTCGATTGGTCGTTCCGGCTGCGACTGCCGCTGGCGCTGGACAGCGCGGGCGGCGCGCGCATCGCCCAATCCCAATCGTTCGCGCGGCGCCAGGAAGAGGGCGTCGTACACGGGCTGGCGGTGCGGCTCGACGACGGCCGTACGCTGTGGATCATGCGTCCGTGGGCGGCGCGCCAGGCCGCCGAGCGCGCGCGCCTCGAGCTTGGGCGTGAGGCGCCGGGTGCGCGCCGTGGCGACGCCGACGACGGCCCGCCGATCTGGCCGTTTTTTCCGCGCGCGCTGCAGCAGGGCCTGGGGCTGGTGATCGTGCTGGTGATGCTGTTCATTGCCGTGGCCGCCGGCGCCTACCCGGTGGTGCGACGCCTGACGCGCCGCCTCGAAGCGCTCAAGCAGGGCGTCGAGCAGTTCGGCGCCGGCGAGCTCGGCCACCGCGTCGAGGTCAGCGGGCACGACGAGGTTGCCGCGGTGGCTTCGAGCTTCAACGTGGCCGCCGCCCGCGTCGAAACACTCGTTCGATCGCACCAGTCGCTGCTGGCCAATGCCAGCCACGAATTGCGCTCGCCGCTGGCGCGCATGAAGATGGCGGTGTCGATGCTCGAAGACGCCGCGCCGCCGCAGCGCGACAAGCTCAAGCGCGAGATCGACACCAACGTGGCCGAGCTCGATGCACTGGTCGAAGAGGTGCTGCTCGCCAGCCGGCTCGACGCGGCGCCGACCCCCGAACGCCACGAGCCGGTCGAGTTGCTTGGCGTCGCCGCCGAAGAGGCCGCGCGGGTCGATGCGTCGGTCGACGGCGCGCCGGTCACCGTGGTCGGTGAGGAGCGCCTGCTGCGCCGTGCGCTGCGCAACCTGCTCGAGAATGCGCGCCGCTATGGCGGCAGCGAGGTCGAGGTGTTCGTCGAGTCGGGCGCGGGCCAGGCGGTGCTGCGCGTTTGCGACCGCGGCCCGGGCGTTCCCGAGGCGATGCGCGAGCGCATCTTCGAGGCGTTCTTCCGCCTGCCCGGCCATGCCGAGCAGGCCGGGGGCGTCGGTCTCGGCCTGAGCCTGGTCAAGCAGATCGCGCAGCGCCACGGCGGCAGCGTGCGTTGCGAAGGGCGCAGCGGCGGCGGCAGCTGCTTCGTGCTGACGCTGCCATTCGCCCGACCGACGGCGGCCTGACCACGACGCGTCGTCAGCGCCCGTTGTGAAGCGGGCGCGTCGTTGGCTGCTGATGCAACATCCAGCGCAGGAAACCGCTCAAGCCGAGCGCCGCAACCACCAGGCCGACCGTCGCGGCCGACCAGAAACCCTGCGCGCCTTGCAGCCACGCGGGGCTCAACCCGGTGGTGTCGAACGCCACCGCGTAGCCACCGCCCAGGCCCACGCCCCAGATCGCAATCGCGTAGATCACCATCGGCGCGGTCGCGACGCGGTAGGCGCGCAGCACGAACGCCGACACCGTTTGTGCGGCGTCGGCGACATGGAACACCACCACCCAGGCCAACAGCGGCAGCGCGGCGTCGACGATGACGGCGTCGTGGGTGTACAGGTTCAGGATCGGCGCGCGCGCCAGGTACACCACCGTGCTGACGCTGGCGGCGATCGACACGCCGAGCTCCAGCCCGTGCCAGCCGAGGCGGCGCGCGTCGGACGGGTCGCCGGCACCGAGGCGCTGGGCCACCAGCGCGCTTGCGGCGTTGCCGATCGCCAGCGGCAGCATGAACATCATCGACACCAGATTCAGCGCGATCTGGTGCCCGGCCACCGGCGTGGCGCCCAGGCGTGAAATGAAGAACGCCATGAAGGTGAAGCCGCTCACCTCGATCGCGATCGACAAGCCCATCGGCACACCCAGGCGCAGCAGCGCGCGCTGGCTCGCACGATCGACGGCCTGCGGGCGCCGGCCGAGTTCGAAGCGGGCGTAGAACGGGTCGCGCCGCAGCACCCACAGCGCGGCGAGCATCTGCAGCGTCATCACGACCGCGGTGGCGACGCCGCAACCCGGCGTGCCCAGCGCATGCAGGTGGCCGCCGCCGAGCGACGCCGGCAGCGTGGCGCCGAACACCAGCAGCGCGGTCAGCGGCACCTTCAGCAACAGGGCCGCGAGCTGCAGCGCCATCACGACCTTGGGCCGCGACACCGCGGTGTTGAAGCCGCGAAAGGCAGTGAAGAGCAAGGCCGGTGGCAACGCGAACGCCAGCGCGGCGAGGTAGCCGCGCGCCTTGGCCGACACTTCGGGCCCGGCCTGCGACAGGCTCAGGAAGGGCTGCGGGAACAGCAACGCCGCATTGCCGACGACCGACAGCACCAGCGCCAGCCACATCGCCTGGTGCAATTGCCGGCCGCATTCCTTGTGGCGGCCGGCGCCGAACAGGTGGCCGGCGATCGGCGCCACCGCCAGCACCATGCCCATCAGGCCGACGAACACCGTGACGTAGGCCGCGCCGCCGATCGCCAGCGCCGCCAGGTCGATGGCGGTGTAGCGCGCCACCATGATCGTGTCGATGGTGGCGAAGGCCAGCACCGCGAGCTGGCCGACGAACACCGGCCAGGCCAGCGGCGCGATGCGCCGGGCGCTGCCCAGCAGCGGGGCACGCAGCAGGGCCGGAGCCAGTGCGCGTAGCAGCGCCCGCAACGGCGCCAGCACTAGGCGGCGGCTCCGCGGGTGTCGATGTCGGTGTCGGTGTCGGGCGCCGCCGGGGCCGGGCACTCGCGGGCCCGCTCGGCGTACTTGTTGAAGCGCCAGGCCGTGCCTTGCATCGTGATGCGCCGCCAGGTGACGCGCTTCTCGGCCGGCGTCATCACCGGCCAGTGCTGAACCTCGTCGAAGGTGCGCCCGCAGCCCTTGCAGACGTCATCGCCCTGGCTGGTCGAGCAGATCGCGATGCACGGTGCGTCGGGCGTGCTCGCGTACCACGCGAGCCAGGCGTCACGGGCCGGTGCCGGCATCGACGCTTCGTCGCAATCGAGTTCGTGGTCGTACACCATCAGCGCGTACACCGTGCCCAGCGCGCGCACCTCGGCGCAGGCCGTGATGCCGTCGGGCGAGGGCGATCGCTGCCGCCACCAGTTGATGGCCGATTCGATGTCGGTGATGTGGATGGAGGGCATGCTGCTGCTGCGCCGCGGGGCGCCAAGGATAACGCGCGCGTGCTGCGATCTTTGATACCCTGTGCCGATGAACAAGCCGCACCGCACCGACCCGAAAGATCCCCTGGCCCGCCGCTCGTGCGCCGCGCGCCGAACCATCTCCGCCGCGTCGGTGGCGCGGCCGGTGTGGCTGCCCCTGTCGCTGTCCTTGTGCGTTGCGCTGCTGGCCGCCTGCGGCACCACCCAGAAAGCCGCGCCGGCGGCGGTGCCGGCGGTGGTGAGCAGCCCGGGGCAGGCTGTCGTCACCGTGTCGGAGCGGCAATCGGGCGCCTCGGTGGTGCTGGAACCCACGCAGGCGCTGGTGGTCAAGCTCCCCAACGACGTGACCTCGGTGCGCGACTGGGCGTTGATCGACCTGCAGCCCGGCGTGCTCGCGCTGCAGCGTTCGACGTTCGAGAACGCCGCACCCCGGCCGCTCGGCGACGAGTACGTCGGCACCGCGGTCTGGCGCTTCGTGCCGCAGGCGGCCGGCACGGTGACCCTGACCTTCGAGTTGCGGCGGCCGCACCGTGTCGGGCCCGCCGCGCAGACCGTGACCTATCGGGTCACGGTCAAGTAGCGTCGCCACGGGGCCGAGCCGGACCATGATCCGCGACTTGACGCTGCGCCTGGCCGGCCGCGCCGACGCGCCCGCCATCGCCCGCCTGTCGCGCGACCGCATCGAACAGGGCCTGGGCTGGAGCTGGACCGCGCCGCGCGTGCTGCGCAGCATTCTTGACCCGCAGACCAACGTGGTGGTCGCGCGCGAGGCGGCGCAAATGCTCGGCTTCGGCATCATGAAGTACCGTGACGACGACGCTCACCTGCTGCTGCTCGCCGTGCGCTCGTCATCGTGCCGGCGCGGCGTGGGCACGGCGCTGCTGGCGTGGCTGGAGCGCTCGGCATTGGTTGCCGGCATCGGCCAGGTGGTGCTGGAGGCGCGCTCGTCGAACGACGCCGCGCGCGCGTTCTACCGGCGCCTGGGCTACCGCGAGCTGCAGACGTTGCCGGGGTACTACCAGGGGCGCGAAGCCGGTGTGCGCCTGGCCAAGGATCTTTGGCTCGGCCAGTCCGCGTTGCCTTGAGGTGCGCCGGCGCGCGCCGAGGTCAGGGCAGGGTGTTCAGGTCGGTACGCTCAGGCCAGCACCGAACCGCTGCGGGTGTCGCGATCGACACCGCCGAAGGTCGAGTACAGGGCCGCGTTTTCGCGCGGGATCAACACGTCGATGGCGCGGTCGAGTGCCGCCGTGGCGCGTGCCAGCGATTCGCGCTGCGCTGCCACCTCGCCACCGGCGTGGGCCAGGCGGTGGCGCAGCGAGCGCGGCACGGCGCCGCTGCGCGCGGCCGCGGCAAAGCGGTCCACGGCGGCCGACAGCGCGCGGTGCAACTCGGTGGCGTGGCGATCGATCGCGGCGCTGTCGCGCTCGCGCAGCGCGTTGCCCAGCGCTGACAGCCGCAGCTCCACGGCAGCCAGTGCGGCTTCGAGTTCGGAGTCTGGCGGTGCCTCGGCGGTCGGGGTCATTGCGGGGCGGGCTCGGGTCGATCGGGATTCAGGGGTGGGCCTTGCTCAGCAACTCTTGCGCGTTCGCGATCAGTTTGTCGGCGATGGCGCCGGGGTTGATCTTGAACGTGCCGCTGTCGATCGCCTCCGAGATGCGGGCCACCTTGGCAGCATCGAATTCGGCGCTTGTCGAGCCGGTGAGCAGCGTCGAAGCCGTGTTCGACAGTTCGATCTGCGCGCTCGCATCGGCCTTTTCCGGGATCGCCGGGATCGCCGGGGCCGCCACCGCCTGGGCGTTGCCGTTCGCGGCGGGCGCGCCGTTCGTGACCACCGCCGGAGCGGGTTTTTCTGCAGGGTTGCCGATCTTCATGGTGCTCTCCAACGGCCGAGTTCAACGCCCCGACCGATCAATGTGCACGGAGTATCGGCCCGCTGTCGGGCGACTTTAGGGATTTTTGAGATCGCGCCGGCGGGGCGGTTCACAACGGCAACTCCACCCGCCGCTCGCCGACCGGCTGGCCGATCAGAACCCGCCCGCCGTCGGTGCGCACCCGCACAGGCTGGCCCTCGATGCCGTTGTTCAGTGCCTGGGCCTCGCCGGCCACGCTGAAGCCGTTGCCCTGCGCGATGACCGTCACGGTTTCGCCCGCCGAGAACCACTGGCGGACCTTCAGGCTCGACAGCCGCAGGCTCTGGCCGGGCGCAAGCACCCGCGCCAGGGTGCGGCCCACCGCCACAGCGGGGTCCGCCACCGGCGGCGAAGTGTCCTCGGCCAGATCGACCTCGGCCGGCGTCAGGTCGGCCGCGGTCAGCACGCTGCCGGCCGGCAGGCCGCTGGTGGCGACCAGCGCGGTGCCGAAGACCTTCACGGTGATCGGCAGGTAGACATTCCATTTCACCGCGCCCTCGGTGCAGCGCAGGCCGATGCGGCTCCTGCCCCACAGGCGAGTGCCTTCGGGAATGTACGGTTCGACATGCTGGCACGGCGCCAGGCGCAGCCGCGGGTCGAGCCGGCCGACGCTGACCTCGACGCGCGGCGTGCCGGGTGCGGCGGCATGGTTGTCGCCGAGTGCGAGCTGGCGCACTTGTTGTTCCAGGCTCGCGCCCAGGGTGCTGCCGGCGTCGGCGGGCGGTGCCGCCTGCGCCAGCACGCCGGGAGCCGTCGCGATCAGCCACAGCGCGGCGACCACCCGTGCGCCGCCTCGCCAGGCGCGGACGAGGGCGGTGCGATAAGCAGGTGCGCGGCGGATGTCCATGGCGTCACTGTAGGGCCGGTGGCGTCGATGCGATGGTGCGAACTGGCCCGTGAACCCGCCGCTTATCGCGCTTATGTTGAGGGCTGCGCTGCCCACAATCCGTTCACATCGCCCCCACCGACCGAGGCCGCCATGCTGAACCGACTCACCGATACGCTCGACTTCCAGGCCCAGGCGCTGAACCTGCGTTCGGATCGTCAGCGCCTGATCGCCAGCAACATCGCCAATGCCGACACACCGGGCTACGTGGCCCGCGAAATGAACTTCGCGCAGGCCTTGCGCATGGCCACCGGCGCGGGCCAGCCGGCGGTCACGCTCGCGGCCGACCAGCCCGGTCACATTGGCGGCGGCGCGATTCAGGGCGCAACCGTCAGCACGCTGATGTATGCCTCGCCGAGCCAGACCAACCTGGACCGCAACACCGTCGACCTGGACCGCGAGCGCGCCAGCTTCGCCGACAACACCGTGAAGTACGAAGCCGCGCTGCGCTTCATCGGCGCCGACGTGCGCACCACATTGAGCGCGATCACCGGCCAGTAGGCCGACCCGGGCCACAGGAGTTCGATATGTCGTTGATGAACATCTTCAGCGTCTCCGGCAGCGCCGCGAGCGCGCAGAGCCAGCGCCTGAACGTGGTGGCGAGCAACCTGGCCAACGCCGACACCGTCGCCGGGCCGAACGGGCAGGCCTACAAGGCGCGCCAGGTCACGTTCCAGACCCAGCTGATGGGCGCCAACGCCAACGACCCGACGGCCGCGGGGGTGGTCGTCAGCAGCGTCACCGAAGACCAGAGCGCCGGGCGGCGCGTGCACGACCCGGCCAACCCGAGCGCCGACGCCGATGGCTACGTGACCTACAGCAACGTGAACGCGGTCGACGAGATGGTCAACATGATCTCGGCCTCGCGGGCGTACGAGAACAACATCCAGGTCATGAACACGGCCAAGAGCCTGATGCTCAAGACCCTGCAAATGGGCCAGTAACGCGGCCCGCTCCGAGGACACCCCATGACGATTGCCGCCACCACCATCGCCGCTGCCGCGCCGATTCCTGCACCGTCGTCGATCGCCAGCGCGAGCGATGCCGGCAGCCAGGACCGCTTCCTGAAGCTGCTCGTCACGCAGCTGCAGAACCAGGATCCGCTCAGCCCGATGGACAACGCGCAGCTCACCAGCCAGATCGCGCAGATCAACACCGTCAGCGGCATCGCCACGCTCAACACCAGCGTGCAGGGGCTGTCGAGCCAGTTCCTGCAGATGCAGTCGCTGCAGGGCGCCGCGTTGGTGGGCAAGAACGTGATCGTGCCCGGCAGCACGCTCGACATCGCCAACGGCACCGGGCAGGGCGGCTTCTCGCTGACGAGCGCGGCCGATGCCGTCAAGGTCGAGGTGCTGAACCCCGCAGGGCGCGTCGTCGACACCATGAACCTGGGCGCGCAAAGCAGCGGCACGCACAGCTTCGGCTGGGCCGCGGGCACCTACGACAACACCAGCGGCCTGACCTTCCGCGTCACCGCCACGAGCGGCGCCACGCCGCTGACCAGCACCGCCCTGATGCGCGACACCGTCACCGCGGTGAGCACCTCGGGCGGCGCACTGATGCTGCAGTTGCAAAACGCCGGCACCGTGCCCTACAGCAGCATCACGTCGATCAACTGAATCGCTCACCCCAACGAAGCAACCAAGGAACACCCATGAGCTTCCAGCAAGGCCTGTCGGGTCTGAACGCATCGAGCAAGCAACTCGAGGTCATCGGCAATAACGTCGCCAACGCCAACACCGTGGGTGCCAAGACCTCGCGCGCCGAGTTCGGCGACATGTACGCCAGCGCCATCAACGGCAGCGGCATCGGCATCGGCGTGAACCTGCAGGCGGTGACGCAGCAGTTCACGCAGGGCAACATCACTACCACCAGCAACCCGCTCGATCTGGCGATCAACGGCAGCGGCTTCTTCGAGGTCAGCAACGGCAACCAGACGCTGTACACACGCAACGGCCAGTTCCAGGCCAACAAGGACGGCTACATCACCAGCAACGCCGGTCTGAAGCTGGTGGGCTACCCGGCCGCCAAGGACGGCACGATCCAGCCCGGCGCCGCGCTGCCGCTGCAACTGCCCACCGCCGGCGTCGCCCCCAACCCGACCAGCAAGATCACGATCGAGATGAACCTCGACGCGCGCAAGGCCGTCACCTTGCCGCTGACCACGCCGCAGATCGACTTCAGCAACGCCGCGACCTACAACGACGCGACCTCGGTCACCGCGTTCGACGCCAAGGGCCAGGACGTGGCGCTGACCTACTTCTTCCAGAAGGCTGCCACCGACACCTGGAACGTCTACGCCACGGCCAACGGCAAGTCGATCAATGTCGACGCATCGGGCAACCCGCTGCCGGCCACGACGATCAACTTCCCGGCCAACGGCGGCAAGCCGACCTCGCCCGCGGGCCCGGTGCCGATCACCATTCCGTCGACGACCAACGCCGCCGGCGCCACCACGCTGGCGATCACCCCGGTGGCGCTCGACCTGACCGGCGCAACGCAGTTCGGCTCGGGCTTCGGCGTGACCAGCATGGTGCAGGACGGCTACACCGCCGGCCAGCTCACCGGCGTGTCGATCGAGAAGACCGGCATCGTGATGGCGACCTACTCGAACGGCCAGTCCAAGCCGGCCGGCCAGCTCGAACTCGCCACCTTCCGCAACCCGCAGGGCCTGAGCCCGCTGGGCGGCAACCTCTGGGCGCGCAGCTACGCTTCGGGCGACCCGACCGTGGGCACGCCCACCAGCGGCAACATCGGCTCGTTGCAGGCCGGTGCGCTCGAGCAGTCGAACACCGACCTGACCGGCGAGCTGGTCGACATGATCACCGCGCAGCGTGTCTACCAGGCCAACGCGCAGACGATCAAGACACAGGACCAGGTGCTGCAGACGCTGGTCAACCTGCGTTGACCGTGAAGCAGCAATCGCCACACCGCGCCAGACTCATTGAGGGGCCGCCATGGACCGCATGATCTTCCTGTCGATGTCGGGCGCGAAGGCGTCGATGCAGCGCCAGGACGCACTCGCCAACAACCTGGCCAACGTCTCCACGCCGGGCTTTCGCGCCGAGATGGAAGCGTTTCGCGCGGTGCCGGTGCAAGGCAGCGGTGCGAGCACGCGCGTCTACACGCTGGAGACCACCACCGGCTACGACATGAGCCCCGGCGCCATCACCGCCACCGGGCGCAACCTCGACGTGGCCGTGAGCGGCAACAGCTGGTTGACGGTGCAGGCACTCGACGGCACCGAGGCCTACACCCGCGGCGGAGCCCTCGACGTGTCGAGCGACGGCACGCTCACCACCCGCAGCGGCCTGCCGGTGCTGGGTGACGGTGGCCCGTTGCAGGTGCCGCCCAACACGGCAGTGAGCATCGGTGCCGACGGCACCGTCAGCGCCAAGGGTACCGATGGCAAGACCACCGCCATCGGCAAGCTCAAGCTGGTCACGCCCGAGGTGCCGCTGCTGCGCGGCGAAGACGGCCTGTTTCGCGCCGCCGACGGCAACGGCCTGAGCGCCGATCCGAACGCACGCGTGCAAGACGGCGCGCTCGAAGGCTCGAACGTCAGCGCGGTCGGCTCGATGGTCGCGATGATCTCGGCCGCGCGCCAGTTCGAAGCGCAGATGAAGATGATCCAGACCGCCGACGCGAACGAGAAGTCGGCCACGCAGTTGTTGACGGCGACCTGAGGCCCGCTGCCGCGGGCAGCGTGCGCGCTTGAATCGGCTCGACATGCGGCCGAAAATCAACGATGGCGGGCGCGATGGCGAGTGAGCCCGCGGCTTCGCGGGAGGCACGACCATGACGGCATCCTTCGGTCTGGATGAGTATCTCGAGCGCATCCAGTGGCGCGGTGCGGTTCGACGCAACTTCGACACCCTGGCCGGGCTGCTGCAAGCCCACATGTTGAACATCCCGTTCGAGAACCTCGACGTACTGCTTGGCCACCCGGTGCGGTTGGACCTTGAAAGCGTCCAGCGCAAGCTGGTCGAAGCACGCCGTGGCGGCTACTGCTTCGAGCACGCGACGCTGTTTGCCGCCATGCTCGAGAGCATCGGCTTCGAGCCGGTACGTCACACCGCGCGGGTGGTGCTGATGGCCCCGCGCACGGCGTCGCCGCGAACCCACATGTTCCTCACCGTGTCCGTGCCCGAAGGGACATTCGTCGTCGATCCGGGCTTCGGCGCGCTGGCGCCGCGCGTCCCGGTTCCGCTCGTCGACGGCGTGCCGGCCGCTGCCGCCGGCGAGACGCACTGGATGGTTCGCGACGGGCCGCACTGGGTGCTGCGTGCGCAGGTCGGCGACAAGCCCGTCGACGCCTGGGTTTCGACTCTGGAGGCGGAGAACCTCGTGGACTTCGAACTGGGCAACCACTACACCTCGACCCACCCCAACTCGGCGTTCGTCAACCGCATCATGATGCGCGCCCTGACGCCGCGCGGTCGCGTCTCGGTCATGAACCGCGACGTCAACGTGTGGCGCGACGGCGCAGTGCACACCCTGCGACTCGCCGATCGAACGGCGCTGCGTGCGCTGCTGAACGAACACTTCGGATTCGACCTGCCGCAAGTCGAAAATATTCGCGTGCCGTCGATTCCCGAATGGGGCGGTGCGGCCGGCGCCGTCGGGTCCACCTGACGGCTTTCGGGCTCCGTTCGAACCCGTGCACATCGCTGCCTTAGTGGGCCGCTGTGGTTAAAATAGCCGGGCGTTGGGGGGGTAGCTCAGCTGGGAGAGCGTCGCGTTCGCAATGCGAAGGTCGGGAGTTCGATCCTCCTCCTCTCCACCAACATACGTAAGGGCCCGCCGGTGAGCGGGCCCTTTTTCTTGACAAGGCTCAAACCTCCCCCTGCCGCCCAGGCGCTCGTGTGACTCCGAGTCCGGTGCCCGAGCGACCTGCTGCCAACCACCGTTCGATCTGATCGACGACCCACGCTGCGTCGTCCAGTGTCAGGTCGTGTCCGGCAGTCTGATGGATCGCGATGTCGGTGTGCCAGCGTTGTGCCAGCGCTTGAGAACAGCGCCAGTCCACCAGCGCGTCGCGACGGCTGGTCAACAGCAGCAGTGGAGCCGCTGGAACTGTCGTCGGGGCCCGATAGCGCGACGCGGCCAGCAACTGGCGCAGCGCGTTCGCCGTGGACACCGGTCTGGCGCTGCGCAGGCGCGTCCATTCGTCCAGCACCGCCGCGGCGGCGACCGGATTGCGACTCGTCAGCCGCAGGATCGTGCGTTCGTGGCCACCGCCGGCATCGGGAGTCAGCGCGAGCGCGAGCAATGCGGCGTAGTTCCGTGGGCGCAGGCGTCGGTACCACCGACTGACGGGACGCAGGCTGGTGTTGATGAGCACGCAGCCAAGGATCTGGTTCGGTGCGCTGGCAACCCAGTCCACCGCGACCATCGCGCCCATCGACATGGCCAGCAACCGGTACGGCGGCGCAATGCCTTGCGAGCGCAGGTGGTCGCGGCACCACCGCGACATGGCTTCGATGCGGGTCGGGCTCGGCTGGTGATTGAACGACCCGTTGCCGGGCAGGTCGAGTGCCACGACGCGCGATTCGGGGTGGCGGTGTTGAAGCAGCGCCGCGAACGCGCCCCAGTGGCCGCTCTCGCGGGTGAGGCCACGCAGCAGGATCCAGGTCGTCATCGATCCGGCCCGCCGTACCAGCGTGCCAGTGCAAGAGCGCGGTGGTGCGCTCGGCGCGCGCCCGTCGGGAGCCAGCGCCCGTGGCTGCAGGCCGCCCGGGTGATGAAGTCGAGCCAGCCGATGTGCCGGCGCAGCACGCGCTGCTGGCGGTGCCCGATGATCGGATTGAACAGTCCGTGCCGCGAGAAAAGCTGGCGCGGATTCTTCCGCACCCACAGCCACGAGCCCATCTCCAACGTCAGCGGCAGGAAGACATGCCCCGGCGGCGCGCCGAGATAGAGGTGATCCCACAGATCGCCGTGGGCCAGATAGTGGCGGCTCTGGGGCTCGACAACGTAGCGGTGATGAAGCAGCGTTTCGTCCATCGTCTCGCACAGCGCATGGATCTCCGGCAGGTGCTCGATCGGTCGCGCCGTGTGCGCGAACGGGTACCAGACGCGGTCGTTCAGACCGAAGCCCGAATGGCAATCGACGGCAATGCTGAACGGCCGCCGCAGCAGTTCGTCGGTGACGATGCGGCACAGCGCATCGCTTTCGGGCTCCATCGGTGCACCGCGCACGCCCCGATACCAGGGCAGCGACGCGCTGATGCGCTGGCCACCGATCAGGTACGGCACCGGTTCGCCGGCATCGACCGGGGCGTTGCGCATCAGGTCGACGCCGTTCGGATTGGCACGCGTCCCGCGAACCAGCCCGCCCGGGTTGATGACCGGCACCAGGACCAGCCGCATCGTCTCGAGCTGGCGATGCAGCGTCTCGTCCCAGCGCAGGCGCATCACGAGGCTGCGCAGGTAGGCGATGACCACCTCGGCGCCAATGCGCTCCAGGCCGTGCACACCGCCGAAGATCCCCACCACGGGGGCGTCGAGCTTGTCGCTGCCCAGCATGAAGGCGTGTACCGGCAGGCATTGCCCGTCCAGCGGCACCTCGCACAGCAGCCGCCGTTCAAGCTGCGGGCCGGCCAGGCTGACCAGTTCATCCAGTGCAAGCAGTTCGGGCGGGTAGGGGAGCGTCACGGGTTGCCGATGGGGAGTGTGTGCGCGGGACCGCGTGCGACACGAAGGTGTCACAGGCTCACGCTACCGTACCTGAACACCTTGCACCGTTGGGAGCCACGCCATGCATCAGCCCCGTCGACACCGCCCCGTCGCCACCCTGGCCGCATTGGCGACCGCGCTGCTGTGGGGCGCGGTCGAGGTCATCGCACTGGCGCGCTCGCGCTGGTCGCTGCGCTTGAGCCGCGCCCGCGGCGTGCCGGCGCACCGCCGCGGCGCGTAAGTTCAGCATCGTCGCGCCGAGCTGCCGACGCGGCTCGCGGCGCGCTCAGGCACGGGTGGCTGTGCCACTTTGCCTGGCCCCCGGGCGCGTGAATGTCGGCGGCATTTCCTGGGGGTGATCAGAAGAAATGCTTGCGGTAGCGTGCTGGCAGGTCTTCGATGTGCAGCAACAGCGGCAGGTCGGCGGTGTTGAAATCCGGGTCCCAGGCCGGCGGGCCCAGCACCTTTGCACCGCAGCGCAGATAGCCCTTGATCAGCGCCGGCGCCTCCGCCGGCAGGTCGCTTTGCAATTCATCGATGGGCAAGGCCAACCGGGGCGTCACCTGCCGGTGGGTGGGCGCCAAATGGCTGTGACGCAGCCGCTCCCACAGGCTCGCGGCGAAGTGTCCGCCGTCGCGCATGCTGACGCTGGCGCAGCCGATCATCGTGTCGAGTTGGTTGCGCTGCATGAACTCGGCCAGCGCCGCCCACAGCGCCAGGATGACCCCGCCGGAGCGCCAGTCGGGGTGCACGCACGAGCGGCCGAGTTCGACCATCTTCGGGCGCAGCGGCCGCAGGCGCGTCAGGTCGAACTCGCCGTCGCTGTACAGGCCGCCCACGCGCTGTGCGTTGGCGGGCGTCAGCACCCGATAGGTGCCGATCACCGGACCGGGCTCGCCGTCCGCGGCGCCGGCACGCACCAGCAGGTGCTCGCAAAACGGATCGAAGATGTCGATATCGTGCCCCGGGGGCGAGCCCTTCGGCACCGTCAGGCTTGCTCCCATCTCGTCGGCAAAGACGCGGTATCGCAACTGCTGCGCCTGGCGAACCTCTTCTTCATCGCGGGCCCAAACCACATCCAGCTCCACGGCGGGTTCGACGGCACCGCTTCGTCGAAGTGACCTCCGTGGCGCGACGGGCGCACCGAGGTCGGCGATCGGGAAGGTCGGCAGGGGCAGGTCGCGCATCGGCACTCTCCGTGGCTGGGTTGGCGTGATGTTCGCGCCGCGTGGTGACACCCGCATGAAGGCGGCGTGACCGGGCAATGACACGCCGCTGGCAGGTGCCGTCCGGGTCAGCGCCAGCCCAGCTGCGGCAGCGTCCGCACATGCCGCGCGCGCACCGCCTGCAGCGCGTTCGGGTCGAGCCCGAGCGCGTCGAGCAGGGTCGGCGCCACCTGCGTGGTGTCGACCCGCTGGCCGCTGCGCCGCGGTTGCGCAAACAGCACCGGGTTGGACAGCAGCAGCGCGACGTGACGGTCGTCGGCGTTGAAGCCGCCGTGCTCGGCGCGCTTGTCGTCGCCCGGCTCGGTGTAGATCACGCCTTCACGCGGCACCACCACGAGATCGGGGCTGCGTGGGTCGTGGTCGGCACCGGGCATCTGTTGCGCAAGTCGTTCGCCCCACAGCACCTTGTCGATGCCCAGGCGGGCCGCATCACGCTGCAGCGCACCGGCGATGCGCCGGGTGAGCGCCGGGTCGGCGGCTTTCAGCCACACCAGCGCGACGTCGTCGGAGGTGATCCGCGCCAGCTGCCCGCCTGCCGCCTGCCGAACCACCTTCTGCAGATCGGCGCGCGCGACGTGTCGCAGGCGGGCCGGATCGACCGGGCTGTTGCCGTGCTTGGCCGTCACGATGACGAGCGTCGAGTCGAGCAGGTGCTGCGCGCGCAACGCGCCGACCAGGTCGGCGATCAACGCGTCGCTGTCGCGCAGCGCCAGGGCCAGCGCCGGGCTCGGCCGCCCGGCGCGATCGAGGTAGCCGCCGCGCTTCTGGCCGACGCTGACCGCCTGCAGGTTCAGGCCGAACAGCGTGGGCACTGGCGCCGCGCGCTGGCCGTCGTGGTCGCGCCCGGCGATCTGGTGCAGCACCGCCTGCGCCTTGAAGCGGTCGTAGGCGGCGGTGCGTTCGACCGAGGCGGTGGTCTTGTCGGCCGTGGTGTCGGCCGGGCCGCGGAAGTTGTTGCCGATCTCGGGCGTGTACAGGTCGTCGACACCGTGGCCGGCCGGCCCCATGACGATCTCGTAGACCGGGTGCTTGTCGGCCCACGCGGTGTAGCCGCCGGCTGTACGCACGACGTCGAAGACGGTGTTGACGCGCAGGTACTCGTGCGGCCACACCGGGGCGCAGGCGCGTGCCGGGTCGCGCGGCAGCTTGGCCGTGTCCAGCGCGGGGGCGCCGACCGGGGCGCCCGGCAGGTCCAGGTCTTCGTCGAAGCGCACCACCGCGCCGGTGCTGCGGCAGTCGCTGCCCGGCGCCGCGAGCCGGCGGTTGTAGGTCACGTCGTAGTAGATCCCGGTCTGCGCCGGCGTGCCGCCGGTGAGCAGCGCCATCAGGCCCGGGAACGAGTCGGCCGGTGCGGGCGTGCGGGCGTCGGTGTAGTCGATGCCGTGCGCCGCCAGTTGCGCCAGCGCGGACTGCGGATGGGTGCGCACGAAGCGCTGCAGGTCGAAGGCGTGCAGCGCGTCGACGCTGATCAGCAGCACGTGCTGCATCGGGCCGGGCATCGCCTTGGGTGCGGTGGCGTCGGCGGGTGGCGCCGCGCCCACGCTCGATGCGAGGCAGAGTGCGGCGCAGGTGGCGGCAAGTCGAAGCGCGCGAGAGGCAGGATTGTTTTTCATCGGAATGGAATTCGGTCGGTGCGGTGATCGGTGCGAGGTTCGCTGCGGCGTCAGTCCGCTTCGTCCTGCAGGAAGAAGCGCACCCAGACATCGAAGTGCAGCGTGCGGCCTGCGAGTTCTGCAGGCGGTGGCGGGAACTCGGCGCCCTGCACGGCGGCCTGCGCGGCCCGGTCGAGTTCGGCCGAGCCGCTGGACTGCGCCACGCGCACCTGGCCGACGCGGCGGTCCTGGTAGTCGAACGCGACGAGCGTCTTGCCGTGCAGTCGCATCAGCTTGGCCGCCGCGGGGTAATGCACCGCGGCCTGGACCGCGGCGCGCAACTGGGCCTCGAACGCCGCGCGGCGCGCGCCGGTGTCGGTCGCCGCCGGAGCCGGCGGTGGTGGCGCGGGGGGTGCTGCGGCAACCGGCATCGCCGGTCGGGTGTCGGGCGCAGGCGGGGGTGCGGCCACCGCGGTCGGTGTCGGTGCCGGCGGCGGGGGGGGAGCCGGCGTAGGCATCGGGCGCGGTGCGGCGTGGACCGGCGGATGCGGGCGCGGTGGCTCCACCACCTTGGGCGGCGGCGGCTTCGGCGCGGGTGGCGCGGGAGGGGCCTGCACCGTCGGCGCCGGGCTCGGCGCCAGCACGATGTCCACTGGCGCCGGCGGCACCGGCACGACTCGATGGGTCGACCACCAGAGCAGCCCGGCCAGCAGTGCAAGCTCGAGCAGCAGCGCGATCGCCAGCGCCGCGAGCCAGCGATCGCGCTCGCTGCGCGGGGTCGCAAGCGCGGCCGCCAGCGGGCTCGGCCGCGGAGCCAGTACCGCGCTCACGTTGCGGCCCTCGTGCGGCCGAATGCAAGCTCGGCGCGCAGGCGATGCGGCCTCATGCGCCGCCGGCAGGCCGCGCTGCCAGGCCGATGTGGGTGACCCCGGCGGCGCGGCAGGCGTCCATCACCACGATCAGCTTTTGCAGCGCGACCTCGCCGTCGCCGGCGATCGTGACCTGCAGTTCGTCCGGGTGCGGCTGGGCGCGCAACTGCGCTTCGAGTTCGGCCGCACTCAGGGTCTGCTGCTTCAGGTGGATCAGCCCCTGGGCATCGACGGCCAGCGTGAGCTGCGGCTTGGGCAGCGTCTGTGCGGTGGCGCTGGTGGGCAGCCGCGAGGCGATGCCGGCGTCGGGGATCATGTGCAGGGTGGTCATGACGAAGAACACCAGCAGGAAGAACATGATGTCGATCATCGGAATGATCTCGATGCGGGCCTTGCGGGATTCGAAATATTTCATGGGTCGGATGAAGGTCGGGAGGGCCTGCGCGATGCGGCAACAAGCCCTCTCGGGTGTCAGGCGTGGCGCTGCAGGCTGTGCACCACCGGGGCGGCGTTGATCGGTGCGGGCGCCGCGGCCGCCTTCGGCCGGCCGCCGGCGTGCACACCGCCCGGCCGGTAGTGCGGATAGACGCGGTTGGCCAGGATCACCTTGATGCGTTCGAGCTGGTGCATGACCAGGCGCACGCGCTGGTTCAGGCCGTTGAA
>JAGWTP010000031.1 GCA_028868895.1 Burkholderiales bacterium | reverse complement strand
GCGCTGCTTCGCCCCGACTGGCCGCACGCCTACTCGCGCGAGGAGGCGGCCTACCCGGTGGCGTCGTTGCGTCGCGGCAAGTACTGGTCGCCGGTGGGCCGGGTCGACAACGTCTACGGCGATCGCAACCTGTTCTGCGCCTGCCCGCCGCTGTCCGACTACGAGGGCTGAAGCCCTCGAACGCTGCGCGATGGCCGTCTCCGTCTTCGACCTGTTCAAGATCGGCATCGGCCCGAGCAGCTCGCACACGGTCGGGCCGATGCGCGCGGCACGCCTGTTTGCGCTGCGGTTGCAGCACGACAGCCAACTCGCCGCCACGCGGCGCGTGCGCGCGCAGCTGTACGGCTCGCTCGGCGCCACCGGCAAGGGCCACGGCACCGACAAGGCGGTGCTGCTGGGGTGGTGCGGCGAGGCGCCCGACACGGTCGATGTCGACGGCATCGGCGTGCAGCTCAGGCGCATCCGCGAGGCGCAGCGCCTGGCGCTGCTCGGCACGCACGAGATCGGGTTCAACGAGAAGACCGACCTGGTCTTCCACCGCCGCGAGGCCCTGCCGTTCCATTCCAACGGCATGCGCTACACCGCCTTCGACGCGAGCGGCGCGGAGCTTGCGACGCGCATCTACTACTCGGTCGGCGGTGGTTTCGTCGTCAGCGACGAAGTCGCGCACGACTGCAGCAAGCACAAGGTGATCGCGCCCGACACCACGGTGCTGGCGCACCCGTTTCACAGCGGCGACGACCTGCTGCTGCTGGCCAAGCGAGAGGGTTGCAGCATCGCCGAGCTGATGCGCCGCAACGAACGCTGCCTCGGCACGGGCGGGCGCAGCGACGCCGAGATCGATGCCGGCCTGCTCAGGATCTGGGCTGTGATGCAGGCCTGCGTGGTGCGCGGCTGCAAGACCGATGGCGTGCTGCCTGGCGGCTTCAAGGTCAAGCGCCGCGCCGCCGACTTGCACCGCCAGCTTTGCGCAAACCCCGAAGCGGCCCTGCGTGACCCGCTGCAGGTGCTCGACTGGGTCAACCTGTACGCGTTGGCCGTCAACGAAGAAAACGCGGCCGGCGGGCGCGTCGTCACCGCGCCGACCAACGGTGCTGCCGGCATCGTGCCGGCCGTGCTGCACTACTACGCGCGCTTCGTGCCGGGAGCCACCGACCGCGGTGTGATCGACTTCCTGCTCACCGCTGCGGCGATCGGCATGCTCTACAAGGAAAACGCGTCGATCTCGGGCGCCGAGGTCGGCTGCCAGGGCGAAGTGGGCGTGGCCTGCTCGATGGCCGCAGGCGCGCTGTGCGCGGTGCTCGGCGGCTCGCCCGAGCAGGTCGAGAACGCCGCCGAGATCGGCATGGAGCACCACCTGGGCCTGACCTGCGACCCGGTGGGCGGGCTGGTGCAGATCCCGTGCATCGAGCGCAATGCGATCGCGTCGGTGAAGGCGATCAACGCCGCGCGCATGGCGCTGCGCGGCGACGGCAGCCACTTCGTCAGCCTCGACCAGGTCATCAAGACGATGCGCGAGACCGGCGCCGACATGATGACCAAGTACAAGGAAACGGCACGCGGCGGCCTGGCGGTCAACATCGTCGAGTGCTGAGCGCGCGTCGGCCCGCCGCGGCCGACCGCATGGCCTGTTGCCGCGCCTGAGCGCTGACCGTCAGTCTTTGGACGCCGGCATCTGCGCGCTCGCCGCACCGCCGCCCGCGCCGAGCTGCTCCGGCAGCGCGTGGGTCTGCGCGCCAAACCCGCGCCGTGTCCACGCCGCCAGCTGGTCGAGGTAGCTGTAGACCACCGGCACCACGATCAGCGTCAGCAGGGTCGAGGTGATCACGCCGCCGATGATCGCGCGGCCCATCGGCGCCTGGAGCTCGCCGCCGTCGTTGAGCGCCAGCGCCAGCGGCAACATGCCGAAGACCATCGCCGCGGTCGTCATCATGATCGGGCGCATGCGCACCAGGCCGGCCTGCAGCAAAGCCTCCGCGGTGCTCTTGCCGGACCTGCGCGCGTGGTTCGTGAAGTCGACCAGCAGGATCGCGTTCTTCGTCACCAGCCCCATCAGCATCACCAGGCCGATCATCGAGAACAGGTTCAGCGTCGAGTGCGTGACGAGCAGCGCCAGCATCACGCCGATCAGCGCCAGCGGCAGCGACGCCATGATCGCGAACGGCTGCAGGAAGCTGCCGAACTGCGACGCCAGCACGATGTAGATGAAGATCACCGCCGCTGCCAGTGCCAGCAGGATGCCCTGGAACGCCTCGGCCTGGTCCTTCGTCTGCCCGCCCATGTCGAAGCGGTAGCCCGGCGGCAGCTGCGTCGCGTCGACCAGCTTGCGCACCTCGTTGCCGACGTCGCCGCTGGGCCGCCCGGTCACGCCGGCGAAGATCGCCTGGCGGCGCTGCAGGTCCTGGCGCTTGATGACCTCGGGGTTGCTGACCGAGACCACATTGGCCACCCGCGAGAGTGCGATCGGGATGCCGTCTTTCGCGTACGCGACCGGCAGGTCGTCGAGCTGGGCGACGTTCTCGCGCAGCAGCTGCGGCAGGCGCACCTCGACCTCCACCTGCTCGCCGTCGGGTGCGGTCCAGTAAGTCGCGACGTCGCCGTTGACGAAGCTGCGCAGGCTCGCCGCGAGCGCCGTCGGCGTCAGGCCGAGTTCGCGCACCGCATCGGGCTTCAGGCGCACCGCGTACGCGGGCAGCCCGGGTTTCACCGAGGTTTCGAGGTCGGTGATGCCCTTGAGCCTGCCGATCTGCTCGGCCAGGCGCAGCACCTGCGCGTCGAGCACCTTCGGATCGGGGCCGAGCAGCGAGATGAAGATCGGCCGGTCGCCGAGCGACACGTCGGCACCCGGGATCGGCGCCAGCGCGGTGCGGATCGCCTCTTCGACCTGCTTTTGCGTGCGCCTGCGTTCGCCGGGCTTGACGAGCTGGATGCTCATGCTGGCGACGTTGCGGTTGCCGTCGATGTCGCCCACCTGGGTCGAGACCATGCGCACCTCGGGCAGGGCGCGCACGCGCGCCTCGACTTCCTTCATCTTGTCGCTGCCGCGCGTCAGGCTCGTGCCCACCGGCATGCGCACGTTCATCGAGATGTAGCTGTTGTCGGCATCGGGGATGAACTCGGTGCCCACCAGCGGCGCCAGCGCGAGCGCGCCGACGAAGCTCGCCGCGCCCGCCCAGACCACGATGCCGCGTGGCGTCAGCGTTGCGAAGCGCAGGCGCCGCGGCTGGGTGGCATCGCGCCGGCCGGTGACGCCGAACGGCCGGCCGTAGGCCGGGATCGGCGGCACCAGGATCCGGTAGCGCCGGCCGGCGAACACCCAGTGGATCAGCCGCTCGTAGAGGCCGTGCATCGCGTCGAGCAGGCGATCGGTGGCGCGCATCAGGTGGCCGATGCCCCACAGCCCGATCAGGCGGTTCGTCGGCGGGTCTTTCCAGCGGCTCGACAGCATCGGGTCGAGCGTGAAGCTGACGAACAGGCTCACCAGCACCGCCACCGCCACCGTGATGCCGAACGGGAAGAAGAACTTGCCGATGATGCCCTTCATGAACGCGACCGGCACGAACACCGCGCAGATCGCGAACGTGGTGGCCATCACCGCCATGCCGATCTCTTCGGTGCCTTCGCGCGCCGCCGCGGCGTGGCTCTTGCCCATGTGGATGTGGCGCACGATGTTTTCGCGCACCACGATGGCGTCGTCGATCAGCAAGCCGATGCACAGGCTCAGCGCCATCATCGTCATGAAGTTCAGCGTGAAGCCGAACGCGTAGACCGCGATGAAGGCGGAGATCACCGCGATCGGCAGCGTCAGGCCGGTGATGATGGTGCTGCGCCAGCTGTGCAGGAACAGGAACACGATCGCGATCGTCAGCAATGCGCCCTCGATCAGCGTGCGCTTGACGCCGCGCAGCGAGTCCTTGACCCAGTCGCTGTCGGCGTACACCAGGCGCAGCTCCACGCCCGGCGGCAGCGACTTGCGCAGCTCGTCGGTCGCGGCCTTGATGCCGTCACCGGTCTCGACGATGTTGGCGTCTTGCTGCTTGTAGACCTGGAACGAGATCGACGGCGTGCCGTCGACGCGCGCGATCGAGGTCGGTTCGCGCTCGCGCTCGACCAGCGTGCCGAGGTCGGCAATGCGCACGACCTGGTTGCCGCGGTTGGCAACCACCACGTCGGCGAACGCCTTCGGGTCGAGCACCTTGCCCTCGACGCGCACCAGCGCGTCTTCGTTGGCGCTGCTGAGCAGCCCCACCGGCACATCGGCGTTGGCGCGCTGCAGCGCCGCCGACACGTCGCCCGGGGTGAGTTGGAAGGCACGCAGGCGCTGCGGATCGAGGTCGATGCGCACCTGCCGCGTCGTCAGGCCGCCCACGTCGACGCGCGCCACGCCGCCCACGCGCTCCAGGCGCTTGCGCACCACCTGGTCGGCCAGCAGCGACAGCTCGCGCGCGCTGCGGTCGGGCGCGATCAGCGCGAGGTAGACGGTCGGCTGCGCGTTGTCACCATCGAAGCGCGAAATGAACGGCGGCTTGGCATCGCGCGGGAACGACGGCTGCAGCGCCGAGACCTTGTCGCGCACGTCCTGCACCGCGCGGCCCATGTCGGCCCCGAGCTGGAACTCGACCACCGTTTCGCTGCTGCCTTCGAGGCTGTTGGAGCGGATCATCTTCACGCCCGCGATGCCGTTCAGGCCGAGCTCGATCGGCCGCGTCAGTTCGGTCTCGACCGCCTCGGGCGACGCGCCGGGGTAGGCGACGCTGACGAACACGATCGGCGGCGCGATGTCGGGCAGCCGCTCGACGCGAAGCTGGCTGTACGAGAACAAACCCAGCACGCACAGCGCCGCCATCACCATCGTGGCGAAGACCGGGTTGTTGATCGAGACGCGGGTGAACCACATGTCAGGAGGCCTTCGCGGAGGTGGTGCCGGCGCTCGCCGCCGGCAGGCTCGATGCCGCGCCCTTCGCGACGACCCGCGCCGGGGCGCCCTCCTTCAGGGTGTCGAAACGCACCGCCAGCACCTGCGCATTGGCGTCGAGCCCCTGCGTCACCTCGACCCGGCCGATCAAGGCGTCGCGTCGCCCGGTGATCACGAGGCGGCGCACCAGCGTGCCGTGCTCCAGCGTCCAGACGTAGTCCTGCCCCGAGGCCTGGCCCACCGCGCCGATCGGCAGCGTGAGGCGCTGCGCCGGGTCGGCAACGGTCACGACCGCGCTCGCGTACTGGCCGGCGCGAAACACCTCGCCGGGGTTGGCCAGCACCACGACCACACGGATGCCGCGTGTGCCGGCATCGGCCATCGGCGCGATGCGGTCGATGCGCGCCGGCACCGCCGCGCCGGCCCCTTCGACCCGCACCGCGAGCGGCTGCCCGGGCACGAGCATCGAGACCTGGCGCGTGTCGACCACGCCGGCGAGTTCGAGCGTCGACAGGTCGACGACGGTGAGCAGTTCCTGCTCGGCGCTGACCTTCTCGCCCGGCAGCACGCTGCGCTTGCCGACCACACCGCCGATCGGCGCAGTGAGCGCGGCCTCGCGGATGCCCAGCATCGAGGTGTCGAGCTGGGCCTGCGCCGACTTGAGCTGCGCGCGCGCGGCCTCGAGCGCGGCACGCGAGCTTTCGAGCGCGTTCGCGGAGATGAACTTCTGGTTCGCCAGGTCGATGTTGGACCGATACGTGCGCTCGGCCTCGTCGAGCCGCGCGCGCGCCGAATCGACTCCGGCGGTGCGCTCGGCGGCGCGGCTGCGCAGGTCCGACAGGTCGATCGAGCCGAGCGGCTGGCCGGCCTTGACACGGCTGCCCTCGGCCACCGACAGGCTCAGCAGCGTGCCCGCCGCCTTGGCGCGCACGACCGCCGTGCGCGGCGCCGTCAACGGGCCCGAGAACTCGATCTGCTCGGGCATCGAGAGGCGTTGTGGCCTGACCACTTCGGCCGGGGTGAACTCGAGCGTCACCACGGGCTTGTTGTCCTTGTCGCCGGCGCCGTCGCTGCTTTTGGCACGCGACACCACCGCGATGGCGGTGGCGGCGACGATCATCGCCACGCTCCCGCCGATCAGCCACCGCTTGCGCATGGGGCTTCCTTTCCTGGGTTGGTCTGTTCTCGGCGGAGAGTGTAGGCAGCGGTACCGAGGCGGCAACCCCAAGTGCGACAAGCCGCAGATCGGGCAGGCCGGAATGCCGCACCGCGCGGCAGGCCGCGGCGCGCCGCATCCGGGCCACCGCTGCACCGCGGGGTCAGGCGCCCGCGGGCGTTCAGCCCGGCGACCGCGCGGGGATCGGCGGCGTCGCCACGACCACGTCGCCGCACTGCGCGCGATGCCGCAGCGCGTGGTCCATCAGGACCAGCGCCAGCATCGCCTCGGCGATCGGCGTGGCGCGGATGCCCACGCACGGGTCGTGGCGGCCGAAGGTCTCGACGGTGGCGGGAGCCCCCGCCAGGTCGATCGAACGGCGCGGGCTGCGGATCGAGCTGGTCGGCTTGATCGCCAGACTCACCGTGATGTCCTGCCCGGTCGAGATGCCGCCGAGCACACCGCCGGCGTTGTTGCTGCGAAACCCCTCGGGCGACAGCTCGTCGCCGTGGGTGGTGCCGCGCTGCGCGACGCTCGCAAAGCCGGCGCCGATCTCCACGCCCTTGACGGCGTTGATGCCCATCATCGCGTGGGCGATGGCCGCATCGAGCTTGTCGAACAGCGGCTCGCCCAGGCCGACCGGCACGTCGCGTGCCATCACGTGGATGCGCGCACCGCAGCTGTCGCCGGCCTTGCGCAACTCGTCCATGTAGGCCTCCAGGCGCGCGATGTCGGTCGCGTTGGCGGCGAAGAACGGGTTGTTCGGAATGTGGTCGAGCGACTCGAACGGGATCTCGATCTCGCCGATCTGCGTCATGTGGCCGACGAAGGTGGTGCCGTACTTCAGCCGCAGCCACTTGCGTGCGACCGCACCGGCGCCCACCATCGGCGCGGTCAGGCGCGCCGAGGCACGGCCACCGCCGCGCGGGTCGCGCACACCGTACTTGTGCAGGTAGGTGTAGTCGGCGTGGCCGGGCCGGAACGTGTTGAGCAGGTTGCCGTAGTCCTTGCTGCGCTGGTCGGTGTTGCGGATCAGCAGGCAGATCGGCGTGCCGGTGGTCACGCCCTCGAACACGCCCGACAGGATCTCGACCGCGTCGGGCTCGTTGCGCTGGGTCACGTGGCGCGAGGTGCCGGGGCGGCGCCGGTCGAGCTCGGGCTGGATGTCGGCCTCGCTGAGCGCCATGCCCGGCGGGCAGCCGTCGATCACGCAGCCGATCGCCGGGCCGTGGCTTTCACCGAAATTGGTGACGCGAAAGAGTTCGCCGAGGGTGCTGCCGGACATCGTGAGCGCAGTTTTGGGGGGCCACAAACGCAACCACCGCCCGAAGGCGGTGGCAGCACGGGCTTCGATTCTAGAGCGGCAGGGCTACAGCGTCTGCTCGTCGCGTGGCTCCTCGACCGGCCAGTCGCGGATGTAGGCCTTGAGCATGCGGTTCTCGAAGTCCTGGCCGTCGACCACCGCCTTGGCGACGTCGTAGAACGAGATCACGCCCATCAGCGTGCGCTGGCTCATCACCGGCATGTAGCGCGCGTGGCGGCCGAGCATCATGCGGCGGACTTCGTCGATCTCGGTTTCAGGGGTGCAGGTCAGCGGGTGGTCGTCCATCACGCTGCGCACCAGCGTGTTGCCGAGCGCGCCGCCGTTCTTGACGATGGCCTGGATGACTTCGCGGAAGGTGAGCATGCCGGTGAGCTCGCCGTGGTCCATCACGACCAGCGAGCCGATGTCGCGCTCCGACATCGTGTTCACCGCTTCCTGCAACGGCTGATCGGGTGACACGGTGAACAGCGTGCCGCCCTTGACCCGGAGTATGTCGCTGACTTTCATGGGGCGCTCCCGCAGGGAGATGGTGTGAACTCAATATAGCCCACAATTCCAGCCGGCAACACCCAGAGAATCCCAGTCTGCCGCCGTCGCCGCCGGGGCGCGCGAACGCCGGCCGGCAGGCAACCCTTGGAGACAGCATGCCCGGCCCATCCGACCCCGGTTTCGACACGCTCGCGCTGCACGCCGGCGCCGTGCCCGACCCCGCCACCGGCGCGCGCGCCGTGCCGATCCACTTGACGACCTCGTTCGTGTTCGAAAGCAGCGAACACGCGGCGTCGCTGTTCAACATGGAACGCGCCGGCCACGTCTACAGCCGGATCTCGAACCCGACCAACGCGGTGCTCGAAGAGCGGGTCGCAGCACTCGAAGGCGGTGCCGGCGCGATCGCCACGGCCAGCGGCCAGGCCGCGCTGCACCTGGCGGTGGCCACGCTGGCGGGCGCAGGCTCGCACATCGTGAGTTCGAGCGCGCTGTACGGCGGCTCGCACAACCTGCTGCACTACACGCTGGCGCGCTTCGGCATCGAGACCACGTTCGTGAAACCCGGCGACATCGACGGCTGGCGCGCGGCGATCCGCCCGAACACCAAGCTGCTGTTCGGCGAGACGCTCGGCAACCCCGGGCTCGACGTGCTGGATGTCCCGACCGTCGCCGCACTCGCCCACGCGCATGGCCTGCCGCTGCTGGTCGACTCGACCTTCACGACGCCGTGGCTGATGAAGCCTTTCGACCACGGCGCCGACCTGGTGTTTCACTCGGCCACCAAGTTCCTCTCGGGCCACGGCACGGTGATCGGCGGCGTGCTGGTCGACAGCGGCCAGTTCGACTGGGACGCCGCGCACGCGACGCACGGCCGATTCGGTGAACTGGTGGAACCCTACGACGGCTTTCACGGCATGGTGTTCAGCGAGGAAAGCAGCGTCGGCGCGTTCCTGCTGCGCGCACGCCGCGAAGGCCTGCGCGACTTCGGCGCCTGCATGAGCCCGCACACCGCGTGGCTGATCCTGCAGGGCATCGAGACGCTGCCGCTGCGCATGGCGCGGCATGTGGAGAACACGCGCAAGGTCGTCGCCTTTCTTGCCGCGCACGCGATGGTCGGGCGCGTGGGCTACCCCGAACTCGAAGGCCACCCGAGCCACACGCTGGCCAAGCGGCTGCTGCCACGCGGCTGCGGTTCGGTGTTCAGCTTCGACCTGCGCGGCTCGCGCAAACAGGGTGTGGCGTTCATCGAGGCGCTGCAGATCTTCTCGCACCTGGCGAACGTGGGCGATTGCCGCTCGCTGGTGATCCACCCGGCCTCGACGACGCACTTTCGCATGGACGATGCGGCGCTGCTGCAGGCCGGCATCACCCCCGGGACGATCCGGCTGTCGATCGGGCTGGAGGATGCCGACGACCTGATCGACGACCTGAAGCGCGCGCTCAAGGTCGCGGACAAGGCGGGGGCGTGATGGAACTGACCGTACAACCCCCGCAAGGCAGCGCGGCCCCCGCGAAGGCCTATGCCTACACCGGCGGCAAGTCGTTCGACGCCGCGCAGCCCTGCATCGTGTTCATCCACGGCGCGCTGCACGACCACAGCGTCTGGACGCTGCTGGCCCGCTGGTTCGCCCACCACGGCCACGGCGTGCTCGCGGTCGACCTGCCAGGCCACGGTCGCAGTACCGGAGCGCCGCTGCCCGGCGTCGAAGCGCTGGCCGACTGGGTGCTCGCGCTGCTCGACGCGGCCGGTGTGGCGCGGGCCGCGCTGGTCGGCCACAGCATGGGGTCGCTGATCGCGCTCGAAGCGGCGGCACGTGCTCCTGAGCGCGTTTCGCGGCTGGTGATGATCGGCACCGCGTACCCGATGAAGGTGTCCGAGGCGCTGCTGGGCACCGCGCTCGATGCGCCGCTGCTGGCGATCGACATGGTCAACGCGTACTCGCATTCGGGCATGGCCGCGAAGCCATCGCATCCCGGCCCGGGCACTTGGCTGCACGGCACCAACCGCGCGCTGATGCGGCGCGTGCAGGCCGGCCAGACGGCGGTCAACCTGTTCCACCACGACTTCGGCGTCTGCGACCACTATGCGGGCGGCCTGCAGGCCGCGGCGAAAGTGCAATGCCCCGTCAGCCTGGTCCTCGGCGCGCACGACCAGATGACCCGCCCGCATCAGAGCCGCGACCTCGCGCAGGCGCTGAAGGCGCGCGTGCACACGCTGGACGCCGGCCACGCCTTGATGACCGAAGCGCCCGATGCCGTGCTTGCCGCATTGCGCGGCGCGCTGGCCTGATCTCATGACACCAGGAGACCTTGCGATGAACACCACCACTGCCGATCTGAAGTCGATCAAGACCTTCGCCGAGTTCTACCCGCTGTACCTGAAGGAGCACGCCAACCGCACCTGCCGGCGCCTGCATTTCGTCGGTTCCAGCCTGGCGCTCGCCTGCCTCGCGCTGCTGATCTACACCGGCCGGCCCGGCTACGCGCTCGGCGCACTGCTGTGCGGCTACGGCTTCGCGTGGGTGGGCCACTTCGGCTTCGAGAAGAACCGGCCGGCGTCGTTCAAGCGCCCGCTCTACAGCTTCATGGGCGACTGGGTGATGTACCGCGACCTCTGGAGCGGACGCATCCGGTTCTGAGCGCCCCCAGGAAATGTCTTCGACATTCCCGCCCCCAGGGGTCAAGCAAAGTGGCAAAGCCACATTTGCTCGAGAGCCCGGCCGCGCCGCGCGCCGCATCACGCGTCGAGCAATTCCTGCAGCGTCATCGTGTCGAAACCGGCACGCCGCCACAGCCCGCGTGAGGCCGGTGAAGGCTCGAGCAGCAGTTGCGACAGCAGCGGCTGCGCCGGTGTGCGGGCCGGCTCGCACAGCAGCACGAAACGCGGGTCGTCGGGCTCGTCGAGCCGGCCGACCCAGTCGAACGCGACCAGGGCTTCCAGGATCGGCTCGGTCTGCAGCGGATCGGTGCGCAGCGCCTCGGCCAGCTGGCTGCCGCTCGCGCCACGCTCGCCGAGTGCGCGCACCTTCGCCAGTTCGCGCAGCACCGCGATCGCGAGTTGCAGGCGCGCACCCGGGCCATCGGGCCAGCGCTTGACGCGCATCTGCAGGCTCGGCGCGTAGGCGGCAATCACCGCGCCGAACAGCACGATCACCCAGGCGAGGTAGACCCAGATCAGGAAGATCGGCACGGTCGCGAACGCACCGTAGACCATCGGGTAGGTCGGCACCATCGCAAAGTACCAGCCGAGCATCTTCTTGGCCAATTCGATGCCCGCCGCGCTGAACACCGCCCCCGCCAGCGCATGGCGAGCGCGCACGTGGGTGTTGGGCACGTAGTGGAACAGCCCGGCGAGGCTGGCCACCAGCAAGGTGAATTCGAGCACCTGGAGCAACAGGCTCACGCCGCCCGGCAGCGCGCCGACGAACCCCTTCGAGGCCGAGATCGCATACGAGGTCACGCTCAGGCTCACGCCCAGCACCAGCGGGCCGAGCGTGGCGGCGGTCCAGTAGACGAGCACGCGCTGCGCGATCGGCCGCGGCGTGCGCACGCGCCAGATGCCGTTGAGCGTGCGGTCGATCGTCAGCATCAACGCGAGTGCAGCGAGGAACAACAGGATCACGCCGACGCTCCCGACCCCCTTGGCCTTGCTGGCGAACTGGGTCAGCGCCGTCATCACCTCGCGGGCGATGCTCTCGGGCACCAAGGTCTGCAGAAAGTACTTCTGCAATGCATCCTGGAAGGTCGAGAACATCGGGAACGCCGAGAACACCGCAAGCGTCACCGTGACCAGCGGCACCAGCGAGATCAGCGTCGTGAACGTCAGGCTGCTGGCGGTCAGGCCGAGGCGGTCTTCGCGAAAGCGGATGCGCAGCGTGCGCAGCGTGTCGAGCCAGGGCCAGGTCTGCAGCGTCTGGACCAGGTTGGGCAACTGGTCGCGCAGCGCAGCCTTGAGCGTCGTGGACAGGGTCATTGCTGGCATCATAGCCAGCGATGACCACCCCCCACACCCACCCGCGCACCCTGCCCGCCCCCGTCGTCTGGACCCGCGCGATCGCGGTGTCCAGCCTGATCGCGCTGATCGTCCTCGGCCTGGCCTGGGAACTGTGGCTGGCGCCCACCGGCAACCGCACGCTGGCCCTGAAGGTGCTGCCGCTGGTGCTGCCGCTCGCCGGCCTGCTGCGCAACCGCATGTACACCTACCGCTGGCTCAGCCTGATGGTGTGGCTGTATTTCACCGAAGGCGTGGTGCGCGCCACCAGCGACCGCGGCCTCGGCGCGACGCTGGGTGCGATCGAGGTCGTGCTGTGCCTGCTACTGTTCGGCGCCTGTGCGGCGCACGTGCGTTGGCGGCTGCGCAGCGCGAGGGAGCCCGCCGCGTGAGCGTGATCGATGCCTTGCGCGGCGCGGTCGGCGCCGCCCACGTGCTCACCGACGGCGATCTGGCCGCGTACGAGATCGACTGGCGCAAGCGCTATCACGGCCGCGCGCTGGCGGTGGTTCGGCCCGCCAGCACGCCCGAGGTGGCGGCAGCGGTGCGGGCCTGCGCCGCGCACGGTGTGCCGATCGTCACGCAGGGCGGCAACACCGGGCTGGTCGGCGCGTCGACCCCCGACGCGAGCGGCACGCAGGTACTGCTCAGCCTGGCGCGGATGAACCGGGTGCGCTCGATCGACGCGGCGAACCTGACGATGACCGTCGATGCCGGCTGCGTGCTGCAGGCGGTGCAGCAGGCCGCCGCGGCGCACGCCCTGCTCTTCGCACTGAGCCTGGCGGCCGAAGGCAGTTGCACGATCGGCGGCAACCTGGCCACCAACGCCGGCGGCACGCAGGTGCTGCGCTACGGCAACGCGCGCGACCTGTGCCTGGGCCTGGAGGTGGTGAATGCCGCCGGCGAGGTGTGGGATGGCCTGACCGGCTTGCGCAAGGACAACACCGGCTACGACCTGCGCGACTTGTTCATCGGCAGTGAAGGCACGCTCGGCGTGATCACCGGCGCCACGCTGAAGCTGCACCCGCAGCCCGCCGCCATGGGCACCGCGCTGGCCGCCGTGCCCACGCTCGACGCCGCTGTGGGCCTGCTGCAACTGGCGCGGGCGCGGTTGGGCGCGGGCCTGACCGGCTTCGAGGTGATGGGCCGCCATGCGCTCGGGCTGGTGCGAACCCACTTCCCGCAGCTCGCGCAGCCGCTGCCGCCGGCTAACTGGACGGTGCTGCTCGAACAGTCCGACAACGAGGGTGAGGCGCACGCGCGGGCGTTGTTCGAGGCCTTGCTGGAAGCGGCGCTCGAACAGGGCCTGATCGGCGACGCGGCGGTGGCCGGCAGCCTGGAGCAATCACGCGCAATGTGGCATCTGCGCGAGTCGATCCCGATGGCCCAGGCCGCCGAAGGCCCGAACATCAAGCACGACATCGCGCTGCCGGTCTCCTCAATCCCGCGCTTCGTCGCCGGCACCGATGCCGCGCTGGCGCGAGCGTTCCCGGGCGTGCAGATGGTCGACTTCGGCCACCTCGGCGACGGCAACCTGCACTACAACGTGCAGCCGCCCGCGGGCGTCGATGCGGCGGCCTTCCTGCGCGAGTTCGAGCCGGCCGTGAACACGCTGGTCTACGACGCGGTCGGTGCGCATGGTGGTTCGATTTCGGCCGAGCACGGCATCGGCGCGCTCAAGCGCGATGAGCTGGTGCGGCGCAAGTCGAAGGTGGCGCTGGCGATGATGCGTGCGATCAAGCAGGCGCTCGATCCGCAAGGCCTGATGAACCCCGGCCGGCTGTTGTAGCCGACGTGCGCGACCACCTCGAACCGGCGCGCCGAGCGCGGCGCGCCCGGCTCACTGCATCGAGCCCTTCAGCGGCTCGGGCACCGCCACCGACACGACCTCGATGCCTTCTTCGCGCAGCGCGTGCGCATCGGCGGGCGTCGCGTGGCCACGGATGCCGCGCTCCTGCGCCTCGCCGTAGTGGATGCGGCGCGCTTCCTCGGGAAAGCGGTCGCCGACGTCTTCGGTGGTGCGGATCATCTCGCGCACCGCACGCAGCCACTGGCCCTGGGCCCGCGCTTGGGCGATCTCGGCGGCAGGCAGCGGCGTACCTTCGTCGCGCTGACGGGACATGTTCAGACGCGGCGCGCTCGGCAGCCGGCTGATGGTCTTGTCGTCGCACAGCGGGCAGGCCACCAGGCCGCGTTCGCCTTGGGTGCGGAAGTCGTCGTCCGACGCGAACCAGCCTTCGAAGCGGTGGTCGAGTGCGCAGCGCAGGTTCAGGACCTTCATGGCCCAATTATCACGGCGCGCGGGTCAGGGTGCCGGCCGCCACGCCAGCGGCCACCGCCCGGCGCGCCAATTCTGCAACCACAACAGGCCGATCAGCGTCTTGGCGTCGGTGAGCTCGCCGCGACGCGCCAGCTCGTCGAGCCGGTCGGCGCTGGCGATGTCGACATCGAGGAACTCGCCCGCGTCGAGCTGACGTTGGCCCGCGGTGAGGCCGCGTGCGAACCAGACCTCGATGGCTTCGCTCGAGTACGCGATCGCGTTGTGCAGGACGCCGGCGCGCGCCCACTCGGCAGCGCGATAGCCGGTTTCCTCGAACAGCTCGCGAATCGCGCACTGCAGTGGCGGCTCGCCCGGCTCGAGCTTGCCGGCAGGGAACTCGAGCATCACGCGGGCGAGTGGGTGACGCCACTGGCGCTCGACGACCAGCCGGCCGTCGTCGAGCAGCGGCACGACCATCACCGCGCCCGGGTGGACGATGTATTCGCGCTGCGCAGTGGCGCCGTCGGGCAGCCGGACCTGGTCACGGCGCACGTCGAGAAAGTTGCCGCGATAGACCTGCTCCGAGTGCAGCGGCTGCTCGCGCAGGTGCGCGTCGGGCGGCACGGGCGCGGCGTCGCTCAACGCCCGCGCCTGAGGTAACGCCACACGAAACCGGGGAACGCCAGGGTCAGGAACAGGAAGCCCATCGCCGCGTAGAACTCCCAGCCCTGGGCCTGGATCTGCCCGGCGCGGGCTTCCAGACCGAAGCCGATGGCCAGCGTCACGCCCCACATCACGACCAGCTCGATCAGCCGCCAGCCGATCGACTTGGGCGCACGCAGCGGGCCGACGACGAACAGACGCTCGTTGACGAACGGCAGGTTGGCCCCCGCCACCGCCACGAACAACACCAGCCAGACGGCCGCAGAGGACTCCATCGAGTGCCGCGCCGCGCTCAGGTGGCCAGGGTCTTGACGATGGCGCGCACGCACAGCGTCATCAGGCCCCCGGGCAGGATGCCGAAGGCCAGCACCGCGATGCCGTTCAACGACATCACCGCCCGCACGTCGGCGGTGCTGACGATCGGGCGCATGTCGCGCGGCTCGTCGAACCACATGACCTTGATGACGCGCAGGTAGTAGTACGCACCGACCAGCGACAGCACGACCGCGGCGATCGCCAGCCACAGGTAGCCTTCGACGTTGGTCGACACCAGCGACTGCAGCACCGACAGCTTGGCGTAGAAGCCCACCGTGGGCGGCAGGCCGGCCAGCGAGAGCATGAAGATCGTCATCACCAGTGCGAACCACGGGCTGCGCCGGGACAGGCCTTTCAGGTCGTCGATCTGCTCGGACTCGAACCCCTGGCGCGACAGCAGCATGATCATGCCGAAGCTGCCCAGCGTGGTGAGCACGTAGGTGACGATGTAGAACATCGACGAGGCATACGAGTTGCCGGCCGAGACGGTGTTGCCGTAGACCACGCCGGAGCACAGCCCGAGCAGCACGAAGCCCATCTGCGCGATGGTCGAGTAGGCCAGCATGCGCTTGAGGTTGGTCTGCGCGATCGCCACCAGGTTGCCCAGCAGCATCGAGCCGACCGACAGCACGACCAGCATCTGCTGCCAGTCGACCGCCATGCCCAGCATGCCTTCGACGAGCAGGCGGATCGTGATCGCGAACGCCGCGAGCTTGGGGGCCGCGCCGATCAGCAGCGTGATCGCGGTCGGTGCGCCCTGGTAGACATCGGGCACCCACATGTGGAACGGCACCGCACCGAGCTTGAAGCCCAGCCCGGCGACGATGAAGACCACGCCCAGGATCATCACCGACTTGTTGATCTGGCCGGTGCCGATGGCCTTGAACACCTCGTTGATGTCGAGCGAGCCGGTGGCGCCGTACATCATCGACAGGCCATAGAGCAGGAAGCCGCTGGCGAGCGCGCCGAGCACGAAGTACTTCATCGCCGCTTCGGTCGAATCGGCGTGGTCGCGGCGCATCGCGACCAGCGCGTACAGGCTCAGCGACATCAGCTCCAGGCCGAGATAGACCACCAGGAAGTTGTTGGCCGACAGCATCACGCCGATGCCCAGCAGCGAAAACAGGCTGAGCGTGAACAGCTCGCCCTTGAGCATGTCGCGCTCGGCCGCGTAAGGGCGGGCGTAGACCAGCGACACCATCACCGCCAGCGTGGCGAACAGGCCGAGCAGCTGGCCCATCGGGTCGGCCACCACCATGCGCTGCATCGCGTAGACGGTTCCGCCGTCGATGAACGCGGCCCATTGCATGATGGCGACCACCGCGAGCGAAGCCTGCGTGAGCCAGTAGGTCGGCGCCCGACGCGGGTGCGTGACCCACAGGTCGACCATCGCGACGACGCAGGCCATCACGAGCAGGACGATCTCGGGGTAGACGGCAGGCCAGTTCATCTGGTTCATGGAGTGTTCATGGCGGGTTCGGGGTCGGCTCGATGCCGGATCAAAGGGGCGGGAGCTTGCTGACAGCCACGTGCTTGAGCAGTTCGGCCACCGAGACGTTCATCACGTCGGTGAACGGCTTCGGGTACACGCCCATCGCGAGCACGGCCACGGCGAGCAGGCCGAGCATGCCGAACTCGCGCGCGTCGAGGTCCTTCAGCGCCCCCACATGGGTGTTGGCGACCGGCCCGAAGTAGACCCGCTTGACCATCCACAAGGTGTAGGCCGCGCCCGAGATCAGCGCGGTCGCGGCGACGAAGCCGAGCCAGAAGTTGGCCCGCACCGCCCCCAGGATCACCATCCACTCGCCGACGAACCCGGCGGTACCGGGCAAGCCGCAGTTGGCCATCGCGAACAACACCGCGAACGACGCGAACCTGGGCATCGTGTTGGCCACGCCGCCGTAGGCCGAGATCTCGCGCGAGTGGACGCGGTCGTAGAGCACGCCGATGCACAGGAACATCGCCCCCGAGACGAAGCCGTGCGAGACCATCTGCACGATGCCGCCCGACATGCCGAGCTCGTTGAAGATGAAGAAGCCGAAGGTCACGAAGCCCATGTGCGCGATCGACGAATAGGCGACCAGCTTCTTCATGTCTTTCTGCACCAGCGCGACGAAGCCGATGTAGACCACCGCGATCAGCGACAGCGCGATCATGAAGCCGGCCCAGCGGTGGCTGGCGTCGGGCGTGATCGGCAGCGAAAAGCGCAGGAAGCCGTACGCGCCGAGCTTGAGCATGATCGCCGCCAGCACCACCGAGCCGCCAGTGGGCGCCTCGACGTGGGCGTCGGGCAACCAGGTGTGCACCGGCCACATCGGCACCTTGACCGCGAAGGCGAGGAAGAACGCGAAGAACAGCAGCGTCTGCGCGGTCATGCCCAGCGGCAGCGCCTGCCAGGCGAGGATGTCGAAGCTGCCACCGGACTTGTAGTACAGGTAGATCAGCGCGACCAGCATCAGCAGCGAGCCGGCGAGCGTGTACAGGAAGAACTTGAACGCCGCGTAGACGCGCCTGGGGCCGCCCCACACGCCGATGATCAGGTACATCGGGATCAGCGTGGCCTCGAAGAAAACGTAGAACAGCAGGCCGTCGAGCGCGGCGAACACGCCCACCATCAATCCCGACAGGATCAGGAACGCGCCCATGTACTGGTTGACGCGTTCGGTGATCACCTCCCACGCCGAGATCACGACGATCACGGTGATGAACGCGGTGAGCGGCACGAACCACAGCGACAGGCCGTCGACACCCAGGTGGTAGTGAACGTTGAAGCGCTCGATCCAGTTGAACTTCTCCTGGAACTGCATGGCCGCAGTGCCGGTGTCGAAGCCGCTGATCAGCGGCAGCGTGACAACGAAGCTGGCGATCGAGGCGACGAGCGCCAGCCAGCGCACCAGCCCGGCACTGCGCTCACGGCCCAGCGCGAGCAGCGCAATGCCCGACAGGATCGGCAGCCAGATGGCAAAACTCAGCAAACCCATTTTTTTTGTTCTCCGCGTGCGCTACCTGCCGACCGAGGTGGTCAGGAAGGGCCACAGCTGCCAGGTCATCAGCCCGACCACGCCCACGATCATCACGAGCGCGTAGAAGTAGAGGTAGCCGCTCTGCAGGCGCCGCCCGATTGCGGCAAGGCCACCCACCGCACTGGCCGAACCATCGATCAACACGCCGTCGATCAGGCCTTCGTCGCCGCCCTTCCACAGCCCCGTGCCCAGGCCGCGCGCCAGCCGTGCGAGCACGTTCTCGTTGAACCAGTCGAGGTAGTACTTGTTCTCGAGTAATCGGTAGATGAAGCCCGAGCGTGCCTTGATCGCGGCCGGAATGGCCGGCTGGACGACATAGAACACGTAGGCAATGACAACGCCGGCGAGCGCGAGCCAGAACGGCACCGAGCTCAGCGCGTGCACGCCCATCGCTGCCGCGCCGTGGAACGACTTCGCCAGTTCTTCCATCGCCGGGTGCCGTTCGGCGTCGACGACGATTGCGCCGTTGAAGAAGCCGCCGAACAACATCGGCGCGATCGTGAAGTAGCCGATCACCACTGACGGGATCGCCAGTGCGATCAACGGCAGCGTCACGACCCAACGCGACTCGTGCGGGACATGGACTTCATGGTCGGCATTGTGGTTGTCGTGATGATCATCCACTCCCGGGAACGGCTTGTGGCGGAAGCGCTCCTTGCCGTGGAAGACCAGGAAGTACATCCGGAACGTGTAGAGCGCGGTGACGAAGACACCGGCCGCGACCGCGAAGTAGGCGAACCCGGAGCCCCACAGCGGGCTCGCGTGGACCGCCTCGATGATGCTGTCTTTCGAGTAGAAGCCGGAGAAGAACGGCGTGCCGATCAGTGCCAGCGAACCGATCAGCGCGGTGAGCCAGGTGATCGGCATGTACTTGCGCAGGCCGCCCATGTTGCGGATGTCCTGGTCGTGGTGCATGCCGATGATCACCGAGCCGGCGGCCAGGAACAGCAGCGCCTTGAAGAACGCGTGCGTCATCAGGTGGAACACCGCGACCGAATACGCCGACGCGCCCAGCGCCACCGTCATGTAGCCGAGCTGGCTGAGCGTGGAGTACGCGACCACGCGCTTGATGTCGTTCTGGATGATGCCCAGGAAACCCATGAACAGCGCAGTGATCGCGCCGATCACCATCACGAAGCTCAGCGCGGTGTCGGACAGCTCGAACAGCGGCGACATGCGCGCGACCATGAAGATGCCGGCCGTGACCATCGTCGCGGCGTGGATCAGCGCCGAGATGGGTGTCGGGCCTTCCATCGAGTCGGGCAGCCACACGTGCAGCGGGAACTGCGCGCTCTTGCCCATCGCACCGACGAACAGGCAGATGCAGGTCACCGTGATCAGCATCCATTGGCCACCGAACAACGGCAGCGGGAACGCGAGCCTGGCCAGCGCCGGACCCTGCGCGAAGGCCTCACCGTAGTTCAGCGTGTTGGCGTACGCAACGATCAGGCCGATGCCCAGGATGAAGCCGAAGTCACCGACCCGGTTGACGATGAACGCCTTCATGTTGGCGAAGACCGCGGTCGGCCGGGTGAACCAGAAGCCGATTAGCAGGTACGACACCAGGCCCACCGCCTCCCAGCCGAAGAACAGCTGCAGGAAGTTGTTGCTCATCACGAGCATCAGCATCGAGAAGGTGAACAGCGAGATGTAGGCGAAGAAGCGCTGGTAGCCGGGGTCGTCTTCCATGTAGCCGATGGTGTAGATGTGCACCATCAGCGACACGAAGCTCACCACGCACATCATCATCGCGGTCAGGCCGTCGACGAGGAAGCCGATCTCCATCTTCAGCCCGCCGAGCTGCATCCACTCGTAGATCGTGGCGTTGAAGCGCGCCCCGTCCAGCACCGCCAGCAAGGTCTGCACCGAGATCGCCAGCGAGACCGCCACCCCGATGCAGGTGATCCAGTGCGCGCCGCGTCGCCCGACGAACCGGCCGAACAGCCCGGCCGCGATGGCGCCGACCAGCGGCGCCAGCGGCACCGCGAGCAGCAGGTTGGGGGAGAGAGTTGCCGACATGCTCGATCAGCCCTTGAGTGAGTCGAGTTCGTCGACGTTGATCGTGGCGCGATTGCGGAACAGCACGACCAAAATCGCCAGGCCGATGGCCGACTCGGCCGCCGCGACGGTGAGAATGAAGAACACGAAGACCTGCCCGGCCATGCGATTGGATTCGAGCGGCAGGTAGTGCGAGAAGGCGACGAAGTTCAGGTTGACCGCGAGCAGCATCAGCTCGATCGCCATCAGCAGCACGATCAGGTTCTTGCGGTTCAGGAAGATGCCGATCACCGACATCGCGAACAGGATGGCGCCGAGCGACAGGTAGTGGCCGAGCGTGATGGTGCCCAGGCTCATGGCTTGACTCCCGCGGCCGGCGCCGCCGTGGCTGGGGTGGCCAGTGCCGGTGGCGGCGCCTCGACTTCGGCCTTCATCTGCACGAGCCGCACGCGATCGGCGGCGCGCACCCTCACCTGATCCGAGGGGTTCTGGTACTTCGAGTCCTTGCGGCGGCGCAACGTCAGCGCGATCGCCGCGATGATCGCCACCAGCAGCAGCACCGCGGCGATCTGCAGCGGGTACAGGTAGCGGGTGTAGACCTCGATGCCCAGCATCTTGGAGTTGCCCAGGCGCAGCGAGGCGGCGTCACCCACCGGCGCATCGTGAACATTGAAGCCTGGCAGCAGTACCGCCGCCATTTCGAGCGCGATCACCACACCGACCAGCGCCGCCACCGGAAAGTGGGTCCAGAAGCTTTCTCGCACTGCCTCGGAACCGACGTCGAGCATCATCACCACGAACAGGAACAACACCATCACGGCGCCCACGTAAACGAGCACCAGCACGATCGCGAGGAACTCGGCGCGCAGCAGCATCCAGACGCAAGCGGCGGTGAAGAAGGCGAGGACGAGAAACAGCGCCGCGTACACCGGGCTGCGCGCGGTGATCACGCGAAACGAGGCGAACAGCAGAACTGCCGAAAAGATGTAGAAGAGCGCGGTGTTGAGGTTCATGTTGTTCTTGCGCGGAGCAGCGGGCTCCGCGGCCAACACGCCGAGCCGGGGTGCTCAGCGGTATTTGGCGTCCGCCTCCCTGGCTTTGGCGATTTCGGGCTCGAAGCGGTCACCGACGGCGAGCAGCATGTCCTTGGTGAAATACAGGTCACCGCGCTTTTCACCGTGGTATTCGAAGATATGGGTCTCGACGATCGAGTCGACCGGGCAGCTCTCCTCGCAGAAACCGCAGAAGATGCACTTGGTCAGGTCGATGTCGTAGCGCGTGGTACGGCGCGAGCCGTCGTCGCGCACTTCGCTTTCGATGGTGATGGCCAGCGCCGGGCACACCGCCTCGCACAGCTTGCAGGCAATGCAGCGCTCTTCGCCGTTCTCATAGCGGCGCAGTGCATGCAGGCCCCGAAAGCGCGGGCTCAACGGCGTCTTTTCTTCGGGGAACTGGATCGTGATCTTGCGCGACCAGAAGTGCCGGCCGGTCAGCGCCAGGCCCTTGAACAACTCGGTCAGCAAGAAGCTCGAGAAGAAGTCTTTGACGGGGGTTGCGGTGCTGGCCATCGGTGCGCCCTTCACTTCCAGATGTTCCACGGGGACTGGATCCACAGCCCCACCACGACCAGCCACACCAGCGTGACCGGAATGAATATCTTCCAGCCCAGCCTCATGATCTGGTCGTAGCGAAAACGCGGGAAGCTCGCGCGCACCCACAGGAACACGGTCACGACCATGAAGGTCTTGATGCCCATCCAGATCCAGCCCGGGATCCAGTTCAGTGGCGCCACGTCCAGCGGCGGCAGCCAGCCGCCGAGGAACATGATGACCGTCAGCGTGCTGATCAGGATCATGTTCGCGTATTCGGCAAGGAAGAACATCGCGAACGCCATGCCCGAGTACTCGACCATGTGGCCAGCGACGATCTCGGATTCGCCCTCGACCACGTCGAACGGGTGCCGGTTGGTCTCGGCCAGGCCCGAGATGAAGTAGACGACGAAGATCGGCAGCAGCGGCAGCCAGTTCCACGACAGGAAAGTCAGGCCGCGGTCGGCCAGCATGCCCCGGCCCTGGCCCGTCACGATCTCGGTCATGTTCAGGCTGCCCGAGACCATCAGCACCACGACCATCGCGAAGCCCATCGCGATCTCGTAGCTGACCATCTGGGCCGACGCGCGCAGCGCGCCGAGGAAGGCGTACTTCGAGTTCGAGGCCCAGCCGGCGATGATCACGCCGTAAACCTCCATCGAGGTGATCGCCATCAGGAACAGCAGCCCGGCGTTGACGTTGGCCAGCGCCACGTCGGGGCCGAACGGAATGACCGCCCAGGCCGCCAACGCCGGCATGATGGTCATCACCGGCCCGAGGAAGAACAGCGGCTTGTTGGCTGCGGTCGGGACGATGATTTCCTTGAACAGCAGCTTCACCGCGTCGGCGATCGGCTGCAGCAGGCCACGCGGCCCGACGCGATTCGGACCCGGACGAATCTGGCTCCAGCCGATCGCCTTGCGTTCCCACAGCGTCAGGTAGGCCACGCACAGCATCAGCGGGATGATCAGCGCGACGATCTTGACGATCGACCAGACGACCGGCCAAACCGCACCGAGCGTTGCACTGCCGAAGGAGGTGACGGTATCGAGCATGCCGGGCCTCAGATTTTCTCGACCGCGATGGCGCCGAACATCGCGCCCAGCGCGGCGGTGTCGGGGTGCCCGGCGGGCACGCGCACGGTGTCCGCAGCGAGCGTGGCATCCAGGCGCGCCGGCAGCACGGCGTGTGCGGCCCCTTGTGACACCCGCACCTTGTCGCCAGCGTTCAGGCCGAGTTGTGCCCACAGTGCCGGTGGCAGGCTGGCCATCGGCGCGCGCGCGTCGGCCGTGAGTTGCAGCGATGTGGCACGGCGCACCAGCGCGTCGGTGGCGTAGATCGGCACGTCGGCCACACGCTCGACACCGCGCGCCGCGCCAGGAGCGGCCGCGGCCACCGGGCAGTGGTTGTCCAGTCGGGCGGCGATGGTCGCCTCGTCGCCGAGCGCCTCGGCCCGCACTTCTTCGGCGGTCTCGAAGTCGAAACCCGGCAAGCCGAGCATGTTGCCCAGCACGCGCAGGACCTTCCAGGCCGGGCGCGTCTCGCCGAGCGGCCGGACGACACCGTGGAAGCCCTGGACGCGGCCCTCGGCATTGACGAAGGTGCCCGAGGTCTCGGTGAACGGCGCGATCGGCAGCAGCACGTCGGCGACGTCGTGGGCGCTGTTCTTGAACGGGCTCAGCACCACGACCATCTCGGCGGCGTGCATCGCCGCGGAGGCGGCGGCTGCGTTGGCAGCGTCGAGTGCCGGTTCGACGTTCAGCAGCACGCACGCCTTCAGCGGCGCGCCGCCGGCAGCACCGAGCATCTGGCCGGCGTTGAGCCCGCCGTTGCGTGGCACCGCGCCGACGAGTTGTGCACCGACGCTGTTGGCAGCCTCGACCAGGTAGCCCACGCTGGCGCCGGCTTGGGCGCCGATCCACTGGGCCACGGCCAACAGCACACTCGCCTGCGGGTGCTGGGCGGCGGCATTGCCGAGCAGCACGGCCTTGCGCTCGCCGCTGAGCAGCGACGCCGCGATGAGCTTCGCCGCGTCGGTGGCATGACCCGCCAGCGGCGCCGCGGCGCCAGTGCTTGCGCCGATCGCCACCGCCACGTCGGCCAGTGCCTGCACCCAGCCGCTCGGCGCGACGCTGCATTGCGCGGCCATCGGCATCAGCCAGTCGTCGTGGGCCGCGTTGATGCTGTGGACCTGGGCTCCCTTGCGGGCCGCCTGGCGAATGCGCTGCGCGAACAGCGGATGGTCCTTGCGCAGGAACGAGCCGACCACCAGCACGCGCTGCAGGGTCGACAGTGAGGCAATCGAGGTGCCGAGCCAGCGCGCCGTGGTCGCGCCGGCAGCGCCACCGCCGTTCACCGTGAAGTCGGCATGGCGGGTGCGGAAGTCGATGTTCTCGCTGCCCAGGCCGCGCACCAGCTTGGCGAGCAAATGCAGTTCTTCGACCGTGCTGTGGGCCGAGCCGAGCGCGCCGATGCTGGTGGCGCCGTGGTCGACCGACACCTGGGTCAGGCCGCGGCTGACATAGTCGAGCGCGGTCGCCCAGTCGACCGTCGTCCAGACGCCGCCATGCTTGATCATCGGCGCAGTCAGGCGGTCGGTGCCGTTCAGCGCTTCATACGAGTAACGATCGCGGTCGGCGATCCAGCACTCGTTGACGTCTTCGTTCTCGAGCGGCACGACCCGCATCACGCGGTGGTTCTTGACCTGCACGATCAGGTTGGTGCCGGTGCTGTCGTGCGGGCTCACCGACTTGCGGCGCGAAAGCTCCCAGGTGCGTGCGCTGTAGCGGAACGGCTTGCTGGTGAGCGCGCCGACCGGGCAGATGTCGATCATGTTGCCCGACAGCTCGGAGTCGATCGTCTCGCCGACGATGGTCGTGATCTCGGAGTGCTCGCCGCGGTGGATCATGCCGAGCTCCATCACGCCGGCCACCTCCTGGCCGAAGCGCACGCAGCGGGTGCAGTGGATGCAGCGGCTCATCTCCTCCATCGCGACCAGCGGGCCGACGTCCTTGTGGAGCACGACGCGCTTTTCTTCGGAGTAGCGCGACGCGGAGCCGCCATAGCCCACCGCCAGGTCCTGCAACTGGCACTCGCCGCCTTGGTCGCAGATCGGGCAATCGAGCGGGTGATTGATGAGCAGGAACTCCATCACGCCCTGCTGCGCCTGCAAGGCCTTGGCGCTCTTGGTGCGCACGACCATGCCCTGCGTGACCGGCGTGGCGCAGGCCGGCATCGGCTTGGGAGCCTTGTCGATATCGACCAGGCACATGCGGCAGTTGGCTGCGATGCTGAGCTTCTTGTGATAGCAGAAGTGCGGGATGTAGGTGCCGGCCTTGTCGGCGGCATGCATCACCATGCTGCCTTCGGCAACCTCCACCTTCTGGCCGTCGAGTTCGATTTCAATCATGCGACTTGCCGCTCGGCGGCTCCGACTGCCCCTTCCCCTGCGGGGGGAAGGCCGGGATGGGGGCGAGCCGCCGCGACCTTGGCCGTCTTGTGCTCGATGAGATACACGAACTCGTCGCGAAAGTGCTTGATCATCGCCCGCACCGGCATCGCCGCGGCGTCGCCGAGCGCGCAGATGGTGCGGCCCTGGATGTTGTCGGCCACCGAGTTCAGCAGGTCGATGTCGCCGATGCGACCTTCGCCCTTGGCGATGCGATCGACCATGCGGAACAGCCAACCCGTGCCTTCGCGACATGGCGTGCACTGGCCGCAGCTCTCGTGCATGTAGAAGTACGACAGGCGCAGCAGGCTCTTGACCATGCAGCGGGTGTCGTCCATCACGATCACCGCGCCCGAGCCGAGCATCGAGCCGGCCTTGGCGATGGCGTCGTAGTCCATCGTCAGCTCGTTCATGATCGCCGCCGGCAGCACCGGCGCCGACGAACCGCCCGGGATCACCGCCTTCAGCGTGCGGCCGGGGCGCACCCCGCCCGCCAACTCGAGCAGCGTGGCGAACGGAGTGCCCAGCGGCACTTCGTAGTTGCCCGGCCGCTGCACGTCGCCGACGACCGAGAAGATTTTGGTGCCGCCGTTGTTCGGCTTGCCGATCGCCAGGTACGGTGCACTGCCGTTGCGAATGATCCACGGCACCGCCGCGAAGGTCTCGGTGTTGTTGATCGTCGTCGGCTTGCCGTACAGGCCGTAGCTGGCCGGGAACGGCGGCTTGAAGCGCGGCTGGCCCTTCTTGCCTTCGATCGACTCGAGCAGCGCCGTCTCTTCGCCGCAGATGTAGGCGCCGAAACCGTGAACCGCATGCAACTGGAAGCTGAACGTGGAGCCCAGCAGGTTGTCGCCGAGGTAGCCGGCGGCGCGCGCTTCTTCGAGCGCCGCCTCGAAGCGCTCGTAGACCTCGAAGATCTCGCCGTGAATGTAGTTGTAGGCGACCTTGACGCCCATCGCGTACGCCGCGATCGCCATGCCTTCGATGACGATGTGCGGGTTGAACATCAGGATGTCGCGGTCCTTGCAGGTGCCCGGCTCGCCTTCGTCGGAGTTGCACACCAGGTACTTCGCGCCCGGGAACTGGCGCGGCATGAAGCTCCACTTCAGGCCCGTCGGGAAACCCGCGCCGCCGCGGCCGCGCAGGCCCGATGCCTTGACCTCCGCAATGACCTGATCCGATGTCATGCCCCTGGGCTTTCCATCGACTTCGCCGAGTTCGAGTATCTTGCGCAGCGCCTGATAGCCGCCGCGCGTCTCGTAGTCCCTGAGGCGCCAGTTCGTGCCGTCCAGGCCGGCATAGATCTGCGCGCTGATGTGGCGGTCGTGGAAGCAGGTCTCGGTGCCGGTGGCCTGAAACGCCGACAAGTCCAACGTCGGCTTCATGCCTTGTTCGCCTTCAGCGTTTCGAGCATTTCGTCGATCCGCGCGTCGGTCATGAAGCTGACCATCTGTCGGTCATTGACCAGCATCACCGGCGCGTCGGCGCAGGCGCCCAGACATTCGCTCTTCTGCACCGTGAACAGCCCGTCGGTCGTGGTGCCGCCCTCATCCACGCCGAGCCTGTGGCACAGATGTTCGAGCGCGTGCTGGCCGTCGCGCAACTGGCACGGCAGATTCGTGCAGACGTTGAGCTTGAACTGCCCCACCGGCTGCTGGTTGTACATGTTGTAGAAGGTCGTGACCTCGTGCACCGCGATCGGCGGCATGCCGAGGTAGTCGGCCACGACCTTCTCGCTCGCACCCGAAACGCAGCCCAGTTCCAGCTGCACGATCGCCAGGCACGCCATCACGGCCGATTGCTTCTGGTCGGCCGGGTACTTGGCGACCTCGCGCGCGAAGCGCTCCAGCGTGGCCGCGGACGGCGCCCACGCGGGCGCGGTCGAACTCATCGGTTGCGTGCTCACCGGTCGATCTCTCCAAAAACGATGTCCATGGTGCCGATCACCGCGACCGCGTCGGCCAGCATGTGCCCACGCGTCATTTCGTCGAAGGCGGCCAGATGGGCAAAGCCTGGCGGTCGAATCTTCAGGCGGTATGGCTTGTTCGCACCATCGCTGACGATGTAGATGCCGAACTCGCCCTTCGGGTGTTCGACCGCGGCATACGCCTCGCCTTCGGGCACGTGGAAGCCTTCGGTGAAGAGCTTGAAGTGGTGGATCAGGTCTTCCATGCCCGACTTCATGTCCAGGCGTGACGGCGGCGCGACCTTGTGGTTCGTGGTGATCACCGGGCCCGGGTTGGCACGCAACCAGTCGACGCACTGCTTGATGATGCGGTTGGCCTGGCGCATCTCTTCCACGCGCACGAGGTAGCGGTCGTAGGTGTCGCCGTTCACGCCCAGCGGCACGTCGAAATCCATGTGCTCGTAGACGTCGTAGGGCTGGTGCTTGCGCAGGTCCCACAGCACGCCCGAGCCGCGCAGCATTGGGCCGGTGAAGCCCAGGTTCAGTGCTCGTTCGGGTGTGACCACGCCGATGCCCACGGTGCGCTGCTTCCAGATGCGGTTGTCGGTGAGCAAGGTCTCGTAATCGTCGACGCACTTCGGGAAGCGCGCGGCAAAGTCGTCGATGAAGTCCAGCAGCGAACCCCGGCGGTTTTCGTTCAGCGCCGAGATCGCCTTGGCATTGCGGATCTTCGAGGCCCGGTACTGCGGCATCGCGTCGGGCAGGTCGCGGTACACGCCGCCCGGGCGGAAGTAGGCCGCGTGCATGCGGGCACCGGACGCGGCCTCGTACATGTCGAACAGGTCTTCGCGCTCGCGGAAGGCATAGATGAAGATGTTCATCGCGCCGATGTCCAGGCCGTGCGTGCCCAACCACAACAGGTGGTTCAGCAGCCGCGTGATCTCGCTGAACATGACGCGGATGTACTGCGCGCGCACCGGCACATCGACACCCAGCAACTTCTCGATCGCCAGGCAGTAGGCGTGCTCGTTGCACATCATCGACACGTAGTCGAGTCGGTCCATGTAGGGCAGCGACTGGATGAAGGTCTTGCTCTCGGCAAGCTTTTCGGTAGCGCGGTGCAGCAAGCCGATGTGCGGGTCGGCGCGCTGGATCACTTCGCCGTCGAGTTCGAGCACGAGGCGCAGCACACCGTGCGCGGCCGGGTGCTGCGGCCCGAAATTGAGCGTGTAGTTCTTGATGTCGGCCATGAATGTTGCTCGCGCTGCGCGCCGGTTCAGTGCAAGCCGCCGTAGTTGTCTTCACGAATGATGCGCGGCGTGATCTCGCGCGGCTCGATCGTCACCGGCTGGTAGACGACGCGCTTTTGCTCGTCGTCGTAGCGCATCTCGACGTGCCCGGTGGTCGGGAAATCCTTGCGGAAAGGGTGGCCGATGAAGCCGTAGTCGGTCAGGATGCGGCGCAGGTCGAGGTGGCCCTCGAAGATCACACCGAAAAGATCGAAGGCTTCGCGTTCGAACCAGCTGCACGAACTCCAGACTTCGGTGAGCGACGGCGCAACGGGCATATCGTCGTCAGGGCAGAACACCTTCAGGCGCACGCGCCAGTTCTTAGACACCGACAGCAGGTGCGAGACCACGCAGTAGCGCGGCCCTTGCCATGGCCGGTCCTGGTAGCTCGAGTAATCGACTCCACACAGATCGATCAACTGCTCGAACTTGAGGTCGGCGTGGTCGCGCAGGACCAGCGCGGCATCGACGTAGTCGGCCGCGGCCACCGTCACCGTGAGTTCACCGCGGTCGCGCACCAGAGTGCTCAGCCGTGCGCCGAGTGCGGATTCGAGCGCCGCCTGGAGGGTATCGAGCTTGCTCATGCGCGCGCGATCGTGTTCTCGCGGCGAATCTTCGCCTGCAGTTGCAGCACGCCGTACAAAAGCGCCTCCGCGGTGGGCGGGCAACCGGGAACGTACACATCGACCGGCACGATGCGGTCGCAACCGCGCACCACCGAGTAGCTGTAGTGGTAGTAGCCGCCGCCATTCGCGCACGAGCCCATCGAGATCACCCAGCGCGGCTCGGCCATCTGGTCGTAGACCTTGCGCAATGCCGGTGCCATCTTGTTGCACAGCGTGCCGGCGACGATCATCAGGTCGCTCTGGCGCGGGCTGGGGCGAAACAGCATGCCGAAGCGGTCGATGTCGTACCGGGCGGCACCCGCATGCATCATCTCGACCGCGCAGCACGCCAGGCCGAAGGTCATCGGCCACAGCGAGCCGGTCTTTGACCAGTTCAGCAAGGTGTCGACACTGGTGGTGACGAAACCTTCCTTGAGTACGCCTTCAATGCCCATTGCGCGCTTTCGTCGTTCGCTTGATCGCTGTTGGTGTCGTCATGGCGGGCTCACTCCCAATCGAGAGCGCCCTTCTTCCACTCGTAGGCGAAGCCCACCACGAGGATTGCGAGGAACACCATCATCGACCAGAAGCCGGTCGCGCCAATCTCGCGCAGCGACACCGCCCAAGGAAACAGGAAGGCGATCTCGAGGTCGAACAGGATGAACAGGATGGCGACAAGGTAGTAGCGCACGTCGAACTTCATGCGCGCATCTTCGAAGGCCTCGAAGCCGCATTCGTACGGGGAGTTCTTGGCCTTGTCGGGCCGGTTCGGGCCGAGCAGGAATCCGAGCACCTGGGGCACCACGCCGACCGCTGCACCGATGAGGATGAACAGGATGACGGGCAGGTAAGGTTCCAGATTCATGGTCAGTGCAGGGTCGCGAAACCCTGCTTCGGCTGGCGCGAAACAGCCTCGTCGCACGCGGCGGGAGGGCCAAAAGAACACATGGTGCCGACGGCGAGACTCGAACTCGCACAGCTTTCGCCACTACCCCCTCAAGATAGCGTGTCTACCAATTTCACCACGTCGGCAGGGTACTAGATCGACTCGGAACCAGAGCCCGAACGGCATGAGGAAGGGCCGTTCAAACAGCTGCGCATTCTAACCTCAAAGCGACACATGACCGAGGCCTGCGCTGCAGTGCAGCAACGCCGCAGAGGCCCGCGCAGCCTCGCCGCGCGGCCGCTTCATCACTTGGTCGGAACCGCTCCGGCGCCCGACGCGGCGGCAGCCGGCGCGGGCGGCGCTGCCGGCAATGCAACCGCACTCGCGGCGCCCGGAATCTGCGCCGCGCCGGTCAGCGCAGCACTCGCCGCAGGCGCAGTGATGGCCGGCCGGTCGAGCACGCTGCCGCCGGTCGCCGGGCGGGCGCGGTCGTTCGCGTAGTACGCCAGCGCCAGCGTGCAGGCGAAGAAGATCGCTGCGCACACGGCCGTGGAGCGCGACATGAAGTTCGCGCTGCCGGTGGCACCGAACAGGCTGCCCGACGCGCCGCTGCCGAACGAAGCGCCCATGTCGGCGCCTTTGCCGTGCTGGATGAGCACCAGGCCGATCATCACCAGCGCCGCCAGGATCTGCAGCACCACCACCACGTTCAGGATCAAGTTCATTCGTCCAACTCCAGGGATTCAATGGGGCGCCAGGTCGAGGCGTCAACCCGCCGCGCGACAGATCGCAGCAAACTCAGCCGCCTTCAACGACGCGCCGCCGACCAGCCCGCCGTCGATGTCGGGTTGTGCAAACAGCGCCGCCGCGTTGTCGGCCTTGGCGCTGCCGCCGTACAGAATCTTCATTTCGCCCGCATGCGCGGTCGCGGCACCGAGTTGCGCGCGCAACAGTGCGTGCACCGCCTGCGCCTGCTCGGGTGTGGCGGTCTTGCCGGTGCCGATCGCCCAGACCGGCTCATAGGCCACGACGATCTGCGAGATGCAGTGCGCCAGGGTGTGGATGACCGCCGACAGCTGGCGCTTGACAACCGCGTCGGTGTGCCCCGCCTCGCGCTCGGCCAGCGTCTCGCCGACGCAGACGATCGGCGTGATGCGGTGCGCAAGCGCGGTCTTGGCCTTGTCGGCGACGAGCTGGTCGCTTTCGGCGTGGTACGCGCGGCGCTCCGAGTGGCCGACCAGCACGTAGCGGCACCCGAACTCGGCCAGCATCAGCGCCGACACCTCGCCGGTGTATGCGCCCGACTCGAACGCCGAGCAGTCCTGCGCGCCCCAGCCGATGCCATCGCCCTGCAACGACAACGCGACGTCGCCCAGGTACGGGCTGGGCACGCACACCGCGACCTCGGCGGCCCACGGTCCGGCGGCCTTCAACGCCGCCAGCAACTCCGCATTCGCGGCGCGGTTGCCGTTCATCTTCCAGTTGCCGACGACCAGTTTGCGACGCATGGCTGCAGCCTCCCGTTGACCTGCTGTCACCACACCAGCACCAGCTTGCCGATGTGTTGGTTCGACTCCATCAGCGTGTGGGCCGCAGCGGCCTGCTCGGCCGGGAACACCTGGTGGATCACGGGCCTCACGCTCCCGGCTTCGATCCACGGCCACACCGTCGTGCGCAGTGCGCGCGCGATCGCCGCCTTGAACGCGACCGGGCGCGGACGCAGCGTCGAGCCGGTGATCGTCAGGCGCCGGCGCAGCACCAGGCCCGCGTCGATCTGGGCCTCGACTCCGCCCTGCACCGCGATGAACACGAGCCGGCCGTCCTCGGCCAGGCACTTCAGCTCGCGTGCCACGTAGGCGCCGGCCACCATGTCGAGAATCACGTCGACGCCGCGGCCGTTCGTGATGCGTGCGACTTCGGCGACGAAATCGCTGCTGCGGTAGTTGATCGCGTGGTCGGCACCGAGCCGCAGGCACGCGGCGCACTTGTCGTCGCTGCCGGCGGTGGCGATCACGGTGGCGCCGGCGGCCTTGGCGAGCTGGATCGCGGTCACGCCGATGCCGCTGGTGCCGCCCTGGATCAGCAAGGTCTCGCCCGCCTGCAACCGTGCGCGGTCGAACACGTTCGACCAAACGGTGAAGAAGGTCTCGGGCAGGCTCGCGGCTTCGATGTCGCTCAGGCCCTCGGGCACCGGCAGGCACTGGCCGACCGGGGCGGTGCACAGCTGCGCGTAGCCGCCACCTGCCACCAAGGCACAGACACGGTCGCCGACCTTCAGACCGGCCTCGTTCATCGCCGCGGTGTCGCCGCTTTCAATGACCCCCGCGACCTCCAGCCCCGGCAGATCCGAGGCACCCGGCGGCACCGGGTACAGCCCCTTGCGCTGCAGCACGTCGGGCCGGTTCACACCGGAGGCAGCGACGCGAATCAACACTTCGCCGACACCGGCGATCGGCGCCACGCGCTCGGTGGCGCGCAGCACCTCGGGGGCTCCGTAAGACGTGATCTCGATGGCCTTCATGCGGATCTCCTTGCCGGACTCGATGGCGATCGTCGCGTCACTCCTGGTGCGCGGGCTGTGCGTCGCGGTCGAGCAGCGCCTTCATCGACAACTTGACGCGGCCCTTCTCGTCGGTCTCGAGCACCTTGACGCGCACGATCTGGCCTTCCTTGAGGAAATCGGTGACCTTCTCGACGCGCTGGTGCGCGATCTGGCTGATGTGCAGCAGGCCGTCCTTGCCCGGCATCAGGTTCACCAACGCACCAAAATCGAGGAGCTTGACGATCGGGCCTTCGTAGACCTTGCCCACTTCGACTTCGGCGGTGATTTCGGCGATGCGCTTCTTGGCGTGGTCGGCCTTGTCGGCGTCGGTCGAGGCGATCGTGATCGTGCCGTCTTCGCCGATGTCGATCGTGCAGCCGGTCTCTTCGGTCAACGCGCGGATCGTCGCGCCGCCCTTGCCGATGATGTCGCGGATCTTCTCCGGGTTGATCTTCATGGTGTACAGGCGCGGGGCGAACTGCGAGACCTCGGTCTTGGCGCCGCCCATGGCTTCGAGCATCTTGGACAGGATGTGCAGGCGTGCTTCCTTGGCCTGCGCCAGAGCGACCTGCATGATCTCCTTGGTGATGCCCTGGATCTTGATGTCCATCTGCAGCGCGGTCACGCCGGCGGTGGTGCCGGCGACCTTGAAGTCCATGTCGCCGAGGTGATCTTCGTCACCCAGGATGTCGGTCAGCACCGCGAAGCGGTTGCCGTCCTTGATCAGGCCCATGGCGATGCCGGCCACGTGCGCCGTGAGCGGCACACCGGCGTCCATCAGCGCCAGGCAGCCGCCGCACACCGAGGCCATCGACGACGAGCCGTTCGACTCGGTGATCTCGGAGACCAGGCGCATCGAGTACGGGAATTCGGCCTGGCTCGGCAGCACCGCGACGAGCGCGCGCTTGGCCAGCCGGCCGTGGCCGATCTCGCGCCGCTTGGGCGTGCCGACGCGGCCGGTTTCGCCGGTTGCGAACGGCGGCATGTTGTAGTGCAGCATGAAGTGCTCGGTGAACTCACCGGCCAGCGCGTCGATGCGCTGCGCGTCGCGTGCGGTGCCCAGCGTGGCCGCTACCAGCGCCTGCGTCTCGCCGCGCGTGAACAACGCAGAGCCGTGCACGCGCGGCAGCACGCCGCTGCGAATCTCGATCTGGCGCACGGTGCGGGTGTCGCGCCCGTCGATGCGCGGCTCGCCGGCCAGGATCTGGCTGCGCACGATGCGCGCCTCGATGTCGAACAGCACGTTGTCGAGGTGGACCTTGTCGAAAACCACGCCCTCGCCTTGCAGCGACGCGACGGTGGCCGCGGTCACCGCGCGGGTGGCCTGGGTGCGGGCCTGCTTCGAGCGGATCTGGTAGGCCTCGCGCAGCGGGCCTTCGGCGAGTGCCGTGACCTTGGCGATGAACGGCTCGTCTTTCGCCGCGGGCGCCCAGTCCCACGCCGGCTTGCCGGCATCACGCACCAGCTCGTGGATCGCGTTGATGGCGATGTTGCCCTGCTCGTGGCCGAACATGATGCCGCCCAGCATGACTTCCTCGCTGAGCTGCTGCGCTTCGCTTTCGACCATCAGCACGGCGGCTTCGGTGCCGGCGACGATCAGGTCCATCTTCGACTCGAGCAGCTGCGTCTTGCCCGGGTTCAGCACGTACTGGCCGTTGATGTAGCCCACGCGCGCGGCACCGATCGGGCCGTTGAACGGGATGCCCGAGATCGCCAGCGCGGCGCTCGAGCCGATCAGCGCGGCGATGTCGGCCGAGACTTCCGGGTTCAGCGACAGCACATGCACGACGACCTGGACTTCGTTGTAGAAGCCCTCGGGAAACAGCGGGCGCAGCGGGCGGTCGATCAGGCGCGAGGTCAGCGTCTCGAGTTCGCTCGGGCGGCCTTCGCGCTTGAAGAAGCTGCCGGGGATCTTTCCGGCGGCGTACGTCTTCTCGATGTAGTCGACGGTCAGCGGGAAGAAATCCTGCCCCGGCTTCGGGTTCTTGGCCGCGACCACGGTGGCCAGCACCACGGTGTCTTCGATGCTGACGATCACGGCGCCGCCGGACTGGCGGGCGATCTCACCGGTCTCGAGCGTGACGGTGTGCGGGCCCCATTGGAACGTCTTGGTGACTTTATTGAACATGCTCATGCGTGTCTCTCCGGTGGTTGTCGTGTGCCTTCGGGGCGGCACGTCGGACCCGGAACACAGAAACAGGGGGCGGGATGCCATTCCAGCGGGGCTCGCGCTTCATGCACGGAACATCGGTGGAATGACACAGCGGCGCCGGCTGCTCTTGCCCCTATCGAGTGGTGTGGAACGGCGGTCGAAAAGTTCGACGGAAAAAACGAAAAGCCTGTGCTGGTGATCGCCAGACAGGCTGTCTCCCAGGGTCTTCGATTACTTGCGCAGGCCCAGCTTCTGGATCAATGCCGTGTAGCGCGCCGCGTCGCGGTCTTTCAGGTAGGCCAGCAGGCTCTTGCGCTGGTTGACCATCTTCAGCAGGCCGCGGCGGCCGTGATGGTCCTTGACGTGGGTCTTGAAGTGCGGCGTGAGGTCGTTGATGCGGGCCGTGAGGATCGCGACCTGCACTTCCGGCGAGCCGGTGTCGTGGGCGCTGCGCGCATTGGCCTTGACGATCTCGGCCTTGTCGATGGTGGCGTTGGACATTTCTCGTTTCCAGTTGAATGAAACCGAGTCGCCCCACCGTCGAATCGACGGCTCCAGGATCGCCACGGTTCCGATTTGCGCCCCGCCCTCTTGCGAGGTGGGACTCCACTTGCGCACACCGGTGAAACCGACCAGTGGCGTGCCTTGCTTGCTCTGACGTTCGCGGTGACGTTCACCGCGACATCTGCATTGACGTCCGCTTTGACGTCATGCCCGCCCGGCGGTCACCCGCCCGGCGCGAAACCGGCAGATTATAGACCGAGGAACCTGCGCAGCCGCTCGACGCCGCGCACCAGCCGCTCGGGTTCGTTGGAAGCGAAGCACCAGCGCAGCCAGCCCTCGGCCTCGTCGCCGAAGGCCGCACCCGGCGCCAGGCCCAGGCCCGCCTCGATGACGAGGCGCTTGGCGAAGGCGAGCGAATCGTCCTGCCCGTCGACCCGAAAGAACGCGTACATGCCGCCCTCGGGCGTGGCGACCTGCACACCGGGCAGCGCCGCCAACTGCGGCAGCAAGGTGTCGCGGCAGCGCTGCAGCCGCTGCACGAGGCCGGGCACGAAATCCGCCGCTCCGGCCAGTGCCGCCAGGCCGGCGCGTTGCACGAACACCGGCGCGCACGAAGTGTTGAACTCGATCAGCTTGCCCACCGCCGGCACCAGATCGTCCGGCATGACCAGCCAGCCGAGCCGCCAGCCGGTCATCAGGAAACTTTTGGAGAAGCTGTGCGCCACGACCAGCCGATCGTCCGCCGCGGCAATGTCCAGAAAGCTCGGCGCGCAGGCGGCGCCGGGCTTGAAGTAGACCCGCTCGTAGACCTCGTCGGCGACGATCCAGGTGCCGGTGCGCCGGCAATGCGCCAGGATCGCCTGCTGCTCGGCACGGCTCAAGGTCCAGCCGGTCGGGTTGTTCGGCGCGTTGACCAGCAGCACGCTGGTGTTCGGCGTGACGGCGTCGAGCAGTGCTGCCATGTCGAGCCGCCAGGCGCCACCGCGCACGGTCAGCGAGACGCGCTTGACGCTCGCGCCGAGGATCGCCGGCTGAGCCGTCAGGTTGGGCCACACCGGCACCACCGCGACCACTTCGTCACCGGGCCCGGCGAGCGCCTGCATCGCCAGCATCAGCGCGTTGACACCCGACGACGTGACGGCGATGCGCTGCGCTCCCACCGGTGGATGCAAGCTGCCGATGTAGGCCGACAGCGCCTCGCGCAACTCCGGCAAGCCCAGGTTGTGGGAGTAGAACGTCTCGCCCGAGTTCAGCGAGCGCACCGCGGCGTCGCGAATGAACGCCGGCGTCGGCTCGTCGCTCTCGCCGAACCAGAACGGCAGCACGTCTGCGCGCCCCAGGCCGGCGTTGGCGACCTCGCGGATCTTCGAGCCCGGCAGTCGGTCGATCACCGCTCTCATCGCTGTTCCTTCATCGTCGTTCCTTCGTGGGTGTTGCATCTGGAAGCAGGTCGGCGGTGCGGCCTCGCAGGCGCCCTGTGAGGTGCCGTGCTCGAGTCGAAGCCGAAAGTCCCGAACCGCCATTGTCGCGGCGCAACTCACCGCACCCGCCGCTCAAACGGCCGCGAGCGGCCAGCGCGGCAGCACGTTGAAGGCGTAGTCGGTCGAGGCGGCGCCACGGCCGCGCTGCAGGCGCATCGCCGCGGCGAGCGCGATCATCGCGCCGTTGTCGGTGCACAGCGCGAGTTCGGGGTAGTGCACCCGGACCTGGCGCGGCGCGCATTCGGCGTTCAACTGTTCGCGCAGGCGCGCGTTGGCGCCCACGCCGCCGGCGACGACGATGCGCCGGCAGCCGGTCTCGCGCAGCGCCTGCAGCGACTTGCGCACCAGCACGTCGACGATCGCCTGCTGGGTCGACGCCGCCAGGTGCGCCTTGTCCTGCTCGCACACGTTGGAGCCGAGCTTGAGCACCTGCGTGCGCACCGCCGTCTTCAGGCCGGCGAACGAGAAGTCGAGGTTGCCGCTGTGCAGCAGCGGGCGTGGCAGCGCGAACGTGGTCGCATCGCCGAACTCGGCCAGCCGCGCCAGCGCCGGGCCGCCGGGGTAGCCCAGGCCGAGCAGCTTGGCCGACTTGTCGAACGCCTCGCCGGCGGCGTCGTCGATGGTCTCGCCGAGCAGCGTGTAGCGTCCGACATCGTCCACGCGCATCAACTGCGTGTGGCCCCCCGACACCAGCAGCGCAACGAACGGAAACTCGGGCGGGTCTTGCGACAGGAATGGCGACAGCAGGTGCCCTTCGAGGTGGTGCACGCCGAAGGCCGGCCGCCCCAGCGCGGCGGCCAGCGCGCAGGCCACGCCGGCGCCGACGAGCAACGCCCCGGCCAGCCCCGGGCCGCGCGTGTAGGCGACGACGTCGATCTCGGCCAGCGTGGCGCCGGCCTCGGCCATGACCTGGCGCGCCAGCGGCAGCACGCGCCGGATGTGGTCGCGCGAGGCCAGCTCGGGCACCACGCCGCCGTAGGCCTGGTGCATGTCGATCTGGCTGTGCAGCGCGTGCGCGCGCAGCCGTGGCGTCGCGGCGCCGGTCGCCTCGACCCAGGCCACGCCGGTCTCGTCGCACGACGATTCGATGCCCA
>JAGWTP010000134.1 GCA_028868895.1 Burkholderiales bacterium | reverse complement strand
GGTTCACACCCCGAGGTACGAGCCCAGCAGCGGGCTCGCGGCCACCGCGTCGGCGGTGCCTTCGAGCACCACCTGGCCCTTTTGCAGCACCAACGCGCGGTCGCTGCGCGCCAGCACCTTGCGGTAGTTGCGGTCGACGATCAGCGTGGCGATGCCGCTGGCGCGGATCTCGCCGATCACGCGCCAGATGTCGTCCACGATCATCGGTGCCAGGCCCTCGGTGGCTTCGTCGAGGATGATCAACTCGGGGTGCGTCATCAGCGCCCGGCCGATCGACAGCATCTGCTGTTCGCCACCCGAGAGTTGCGCGCCGAGGTGGGCCAGGCGCTCCTGCAGCCGCGGGAAGGTGTCGAGCACGCGCTCGAAGCTCCAGTCGCGGCGGCCGTCGCGACCGAGCCGCGCGGCCATCAGCAGGTTCTCGCGCACGCTGAGGTTGGGGAACACGCCGCGCCCCTCGGGCACGTAGGCCACGCCCAGGCGCGCCACCTGGTGCGGCCAGGCATGCGAGACGTCCTGGCCGAACATGGCGATCTGCCCTTCGCGCTGCCGCACGTGGCCGAGCAGCGTGCGGATCAGCGTGCTCTTGCCCATGCCGTTGCGCCCGAGCAGGCCGAGAGTCTGGCCGCGCGCCATGCACAGGTCCACGCCGTGCAGCACGTGGCTCGAGCCGTACCATGCGTGCAGGCCACGCGCCTCGAGGATCACTTCCGACGTCGCCTGCATCTCAATGCCCACCCAGATAGGCCGCCTGCACCTGCGGGCTCGCCCGCACCGCGGCCGGCGTGTCCGAAGCGATCACCGCGCCGTTCACCATCACGGTGATGCGGTCGGCGATGCGGAACACCGCGTCCATGTCGTGCTCGACGAGCAGGATGGCGTGGCTGGCGCGCAGTTGTTCGAGCAGCGCCAGCATGCGCTCGGTCTCCTCGGCGCCCATGCCGGCCAGCGGTTCGTCGAGCAGCAGCACCTGGGGCGCGGTGGCCAGGCACATCGCGATCTCGAGCTGGCGTTTCTGGCCGTGGCTGAGCAGCCCTGCCGGCCGCTCCAGCAGCGCCGTGAGGCCGGTGCGCGTGGCCGCGTCGTGCGCGGCGGCGGTGCTGGCGGCGCAGCGTCGGGCATCGCGCCACCAGTCCCACGGCCGCTGCGTGCGCGCCTGCGCCGCGAGGCGGCAGTTCTCGAACACGCTGAAGGTCGGGTAGATGGTGTTGCGCTGGTAGCTGCGCCCGAGCCCGGCGCGGGCGCGCCGCGGCTGTGCCCAGCGGGTGACGTCGTGGCCCAGCAACTCGACACTGCCGCCCGACGGCGCGATCTCGCCCGACAGGATGTTGATGAGCGTGGACTTGCCCGCGCCGTTGGTGCCGATGACGGCATGCACGCTGCCGCGCACCAGCTCGATGCCCACCCGGTCCACGGCCACCAGACCGCCCCAGCGCCGCGTGATATCGCGGCCGCGCAGCAGCACCGGCGCGGGACTTTCAAGCGGCGTCATTCGCGGCCTCCGTGTCCACGTCGGCGCCGTCGATGGCCGCCCGTGCGTTGACGCGGCCCACGAGGCGTTCGCGCCATTGGCCGGGCACGCCGACCAGCCCGCGCGGCAGCAGCGCCACGCTGGCGATGATGGTCAGGCCCAGCCCCAGGTGCCAGTGCCTGGCGAAGGCGCCGAAGATCGCTTCGGACTTGAACAACTCCTGCAGCAGCGCGAAGGCGAACGCGCCGATCAGTGCACCGCGCAGGTGGCCCAGGCCGCCGAGGATGATCATGATCAGCACCGCGCCGCTCAGGTGCCAGCTCATCAGCTCGGGATTCACGAAGCCGTCTTTCACCGCGAACAGAAAGCCGGCCAGCCCGGCGATCGCGCCCGAGATCGTGAACGCCGCGAGCTTGTACGGGTAGGTCGAGAAGCCGGTGGCGCGCATGCGCTGCTCGTTGACGCGTATGCCCGCCAGCGCGCGGCCGAAGCGCGAGCGCAGCATCACGGCGAGGAACACGAACACCGCGAGCAGGCAGGCGAGCGTGAAGTAGTACAAGGTCAGCGCGCCGGTCAGGTCGAGCCACGGGCCGGCTCCCGGTTTCACGTTCAGGTAGATGCCGTCGGTGCCGCCGCCCAGCGGCGTGTCGTGCACGACGTAGTAGGCCATCTGCGCGAAGGCCAGCGTGACCATGATGAAGTACACGCCCTTGGTGCGCAGGCTCAGCGCACCGACGAAGAACGCGTACAGCGCCGCCGCGGCCACGCACGCCGGCAGCAGCCACAGCAGCGACGCCGCTTCACTCGCGGGCGACAGCAGCACCGTGGCGTAGGCGCCGATGCCGAAGAACGCCGCCTGGCCGAAGCAGACGAGCCCGGTCGCGCCCACCAGCAACTCCAGGCTGAGCGCGAAGACGGCGTAGACCATGACCTTGGTGACGAGATCGACGCCGTAGCTGCCGAACAGCGACGGCAACAGCGCGAGCGCCGCAAAGCACAGCGCCACGAAGGCCGCGCGGGGTCGATCGACGGTGTTCATGCGCGTCTCATCCGGCCTTGAACAGACCGTCGGGCTTCCACAGCAGGATCAAGGCCATCAGCACATAGACCAGCACACCGGCGAATTGCGGCAGCAGCACCTTGCCGAAGGTGTCGACCGCGCCGATCAGCAGCGCCGCCAGCAGCGCACCGCGGATCGAGCCGATGCCGCCGATCACCACCACCACGAAGCACAGGATCAGCACGGTGTCGCCCATGCCCGGGTACACCGACGACAGCGGCGCGGCCACCATGCCGGCGAACACGGCGATCGCCACGCCCGCGGCGAAGACCACGCGGTAGAGGAACTTGATGTCGATGCCCAGGCTCTGCACCATCTCGCGGTTGGTGCTGCCGGCGCGGATCATCATGCCCAGCCGCGTGCGCGCGAACACGAACCACATGCCCAGCGCCAGCGCCAGGCACACGCACGAGACGAACAGCCGGTAGACCGGGTAGGTCATCAGCGCACCGAGCGGCAGCGTGCCGGCCAGGATCGGCGGCGCCTGCACGCCATGCACGTCATCGCCCAGCAGCAGGCTGCGCGCCTCTTCGAACACGAGGATCAGGCCGTACGTCATCAACACCTGCTGCAGGTGCTCGCGTTCGTACAGGAAGCTGAAGAAGGCCCACTCGAGCACATAGCCCAGCGCCACCGCCAGCGCGGTGCCGACCAGCAGCGTCGCGAAGAAGCCGCCGCCGAACGTAGCGCCGACGATCGGCGCCAGCGCGAACGCCATGTAGGCGCCGATCATGTAGAAGCTGCCATGGGCCAGGTTGATGACACCCATGATGCCGAAGATCAGCGTCAGGCCGCTGGCCACCAGGAACAGCAGCAACCCGTACTGCAGCGCGTTCAGGCACTGGATGAGGAAGGTCGCGATGTCCATGGGCGGATCGGTGCAGGCACGAGGTTGCCGCGGCAGCGCGCGGGTGAGGGTCGCCGCCGCCGCGGTGGGTTGCAAGCGGCAGGCGGCGAGAGCGCGCCGGCCTTACATCCGGCAGCCGCGGCCGGGGTCGGCCAGGGACTTGCTCGCCACGCCGATGAGCTTGTTCTCCTTGCCCGAGACCTGGCGCAGGTAGATGTCCTGCACCGGGTTGTGCGACCTGGAGATCGTGAACTTGCCGCGCGGGCTGTCGATGGTGGCCTTGCCCAGGGCGGCCTCGAACTCGGCCTTCTTGGCGATGTCGCCCTTCACCGCGGCCAGCCCCACCGCCAGCATCTGCGCGGCGTCGTAACCCTGCACCGCGTACACGTCGGGCTGCAGCTTGTAGGTCTTGGCATACGCCAGCCGGAAGGCGTTGTCGCGCGGCGTGCCCAGGCCGTCGGCGTAGTGCAGCGTGGTCTGCAGGCCCTCGGCATCGGCGCCCTGCGCGTCGAGCGTGCCGTCGGTCAGAAACCCCGCGCCGTACAGCGGGATGGTCTTCTTCAGCCCCGCGGCGGCGTAGTCCTTGACGAACTTCACCGCGCCGCCGCCGGCGAAGAAGGTGTAGACGGCATCGGGCTTGGCGGCCGCGATCTCGGTCAGCAGCGCCTGGAACTCGACGTTCGGGAACGGCAGGCTCAACTCCTTCACGACCTTGCCGCCCGACTTCTCGAAGGCCTCCTTGAAGCCGCGCACGCTTTCATCGCCGGCGGCGTACTTCCAGGTGATGGTGACGACGTTCTTGTAGTGCTTCTTGGCCATCACTTCGCCCATCGCGTAGCCGGGTTGCCAGTTGCTGAAGCTGCTGCGGAAGATGTTGGGCGCGCACATCGCGCCGGTGACCGCGTCGGCGCCGGCATTGGGCACGATCAGCAGAGTACCGGTGTCCTTGGCCACCTTGGCCATGGCCATCGCCACGCCGCTGTGCACGGTGCCCACCAGCACGTCGACGTTGTCGCGCTTGATCAGCTTGTTGACGTTGTCGGTGGCCTTGGCCGGGTCGCTCTCGTCGTCGACTTTCACGAACTCGATCTCGCGGCCCGAAAGCTTGCCACCGTGCTCGTCGATGTAGAGCCGAAAGCCGTTCTCGATCGCCGTGCCCAGCGCGGCGAAGGTGCCGGTGGCCGGCAGCATCAGGCCGACCTTGAGCTTGGGCGCGGGCTGCGCACCGGCCGGCGTGGCCGCCGCGAAGGCCGTTGCGACAAGCGCCAGGGCTTTGAGGGTCTTCAAGTACATGGGTCGTCTCCTTGGGGTTCAGTGATTGTTCTCGGCGGTGATGAAGTGCCGGGCCGCTGCGATCAGCGCCTCGGGTTGGTCTCGGTGCGCAGCGTGCCCGCACTGCGCCAACTCGAGCAGCTGCGTGTGCGGCACCTGCTGCGCGATGCCGCGGATCTGCGCCAGTGTGCCGTACTCGTCGTCCAGCCCCTGCACCGCCAGCAGCGGGCAGCGGATCGAGGCGAGTTCGGCTTCGATCGACCAGGCGCGAAACGGCGGGTCCAGCCAGATCCGGTTCCAGCCCCAGAAGGCCGAGTCGGGGTCGTCGTGGTACTTCGACAGGCGCGCGCGCAGGTCGGCGCCCTCGTACGCCTGGCGTGCCTGCGCGATGCTCGCCACCGACAGGTCCTCGACCATGATGTGCGGCGCCAGCACCACCGCACCGGCCACGGCGTGGGTGAAGCGCGCGGCGTACAGCAGCGCGATCGAGGCGCCGTCGCTGTGGCCGAACAGCCAGGGGCGGTCGCGCGCGGCGTCGATGTCGAGCGCGGCCAGCAGCGCCGGCAACACTTCGTGGGCCTGGCGGTGCATGAAGTCCAGGCCCCAGGCTTCCTCGGCCGCGCGCGGGGTCGAGCGGCCGTAACCGGGGCGCGAGTAGACGAGGCCGCGAACGCCCAGCGCGTCGCACAGGCGCTGCGGAAAGTCCTTCCACATCGCCAGCGAGCCCAGGCCCTCGTGCAGGAACACCACCAGCGGCGCCGCGCGGCGCTCGGGCGCGATGAACGCGTGCTCGATGCGCACGCGCCGCGCGCGCCAGTCGATCTCGACGAACGACGAACTCACTGCGCGCCGCGTTCGAGCTCGCGCAGCTTGTAGCGCTGGATCTTGCCGGTGGCCGTCTTCGGCAGCTCGGCGACGAACGCGATCTGGCGCGGGTACTTGTAGGGCGCGAGCTTGTCCTTCACGAAGGCCTTGAGCTCGTCGTCGGTGGCCGCCGCGCCGGGCTTGAGCACGACGAAGGCCTTGGTCTTGGTCAGGCCCTCGGCGTCGGGCACGCCGATCACGGCGGCTTCGAGCACGGCCGGGTGCTGCACCAGCGTGGCCTCGACCTCGAACGGGCTGACGTAGATGCCGCTGACCTTGAGCATGTCGTCGCTGCGGCCGCTGTAGGTGTAGCTGCCGTCGGCGTTGCGCACGTACTTGTCGCCGCTCTTGGTCCAGCCGCCCTGGAAGGTCTCGAGCGTCTTGGCGCGGTTGCCCCAGTACATCATCGCCGCCGACGGCCCGTGGATGTACAGGTCGCCGGGCTCGCCGTCGGGCACCGGACCGCCGCCGTCGCCGCGCAGTTCGATGTCGTAGCCGGGCACCGGCCAGCCGGTGGTGCCGTAGCGCACCTTGCCCGGCAGGTTGGAGATGAAGATGTGCAGCATTTCGGTGGAGCCGATGCCGTCGATGATGTCGACGCCGAAGTGCGCCTTGAAACGCTCCCCGATCTCCGACGGCAGCGCCTCGCCGGCCGACGACACGAGCCGCAGCGCCACCTGATCGCGCCCCGGCAGTCGCGGCGCAGCCAGCATGCCGGCGAATCCGGTGGGCGCGCCGAAGAACACCGACGGCTTGACGCCGCCCACGCCGCCGAGCCAACGCTTGAAGGTGGCGTCGGGCGTGGGCCGCTCGGCCATCAGGATGACGCTGGCACCCACGCTCATCGGGAAGGTGAGCGCGTTGCCCAGGCCGTAGGCGAAGAACAGCTTGGCCGCCGAGAAGCACACGTCGCGCTCGCGCAGACCCAGGATGCGCTTGCCGTACAGCTCGGCGGTCCAGTACGGGTTGGCGTGCGAGTGCACTGCCCCTTTCGGGCGGCCGGTGGAGCCCGACGAATAGAGCCAGAAGCCCGGGTCGTCGGGGCCGGTGCGCGCCGGCCTGGCCATGGGCTCGTGGGCGGCGAGAAACGACTCGAACTCGACTTCCGACGGGTGCAGCGGCGCCACCGGGCGCGAGACGACGACCTTGAGCACCTCGTGATCGGACTTGATCAGCGCGCTCGTCAGCGCGGGCAGCAGCGCACCCGACACCAGCACCGCCTGCGCGCGGCTGTGCTCCAGCATGTAGGCGTAGTCGTCGGCCGTGAGCAGCGTGTTCACGGCCACCGGCACCAGCCCGGCGTACATCGCGCCCAGAAAGCTCACCGGCCAGTCGTTGCAGTCCTGCATCAGCAGCAGCACCCGCTCTTCGCGCTTCAGGCCGAGCGAGCGCAGCCCGGCGGCCACGCGGCGCACGCGCTCGGCGAGCTCGCCGTAGCTGAGCACGCCGGCGTCGTCGATGAAGGCCGTCTTGCCGGCGCGCCCGGTGTTCAGCGCCAGCAGGTGCTGCGCGAAGTTGAAGGGCGCGCCGAGAGGCGCGATGGCGTCGATGACAGGGTCGGTCATGGCGGGTGTCCGGAGGATCTGGCTAGGGAGCCGGGTGGGCCAGCAGCGCCAGTGCGGCGGTGCCGGCCTGCACGGCGGTGCGGCGGTGGTAGAAGTTCAGTGCGCGCGCGCCGCCGAGTTCTTCGCCGCCGCCGGCGCGCCCCGGGCCGCCGTGCAGCGACTGCGGCATCACGTTGCCGTGGCCGGTGTGGTGCGCAGCCACGTCGGGACTGACGATGTGCACGCGGCCATGAAACGGCGCCAGTTCGAGGGCGGCCAAGGCCAGCGCGCCGGCGTCGCTGCCGAACACCGAGACCACCAGCGAGCCGTGCCCGCGCCGCACCAGCTGCACCGCGTGGTCGCGGTCGCGGTACGGCAGCAGCGTGGCCACCGGGCCGAACACTTCGGTGTCGTGGACGCGGTCGCCGGTGTCGCTGCCGGCGGCGCTGCGCGTGCCCAGCAGCGTCGGCCCGATGCAGCACGCGACCTGCGGGTCGGCGTCCACCAGCGCATGCGTGGCGCCATCGTGCAGCACCTCGGCCTGCGCCCGCAGATGGGCCAGGCCGTCGTGCACCGAGGCGAGCTGCGCGCGGTTCACGAGTGCGCCCATGCGCACCGCCTCGTTGCGCGGGTTGCCCACGGTGACCCGGGCCAGGCGCGCGGCAATGGCCTGCGCCGCGGCCTCGTAGAGCGACTCGGGCACGAACACGCGGCGGATCGCGGTGCACTTCTGGCCGGATTTCTGCGTCATCTCGCGGGCCACTTCGCTGGCCAGCAGATCGAAGGCCTCGCTGGTGGCGTCCGCGCCGGGCAGCAGCAGCGCGCTGTTGACGCTGTCGGCCTCGATGTTCACGCGCACCGAGCGCTGCGTCACGGCGGGGTGGCTGCGCACCAGGGCCGCCGTCTGGGCCGAGCCGGTGAACGACACCACGTCGAAAGGCTCCAGCGCATCGAGCAGGCCGACGGCACTGCCGCACACCACCGACAGCGCGCCGGGCGGCAGCACGCCGGCCTCGACCACGTCGCGCACCATGCGCTGCGTGAGCCAGGCCGTGGCGGTGGCGGGCTTGACGACGACCGGCACACCCGACAGCAACGCCGGCGCGGCCTTCTCCCACAGGCCCCAGCCGGGGAAGTTGAAGGCGTTGATGAACAGTGCCAGACCGCGCGTGGGCACGAGCACGTGCTGGCTCTGGAACACCGGCTCCCTGGTCGGCCCCGACGCGAGACGCGCCGGCTCGCCGTCGAGCAGGAACGCCCTGTCACCGAGCGACTCGCCGAGTTTGGCGTAGGTGGACAAGGTGTAGATGGCGCCGTCGATGTCGACCGCCGAATCGGTCTTGACCGTGCCGCTGTTGGCCAGTGCGATCGCGTAGTAGTCGTCGCGCCGGGATTGCAGCAGCTTGACCACCGCGGCCAGCAGGCCGGCGCGCTCGCGGTAGCTCATCGCGCGCAGCGCCGCCCCGCCCTGCTCGCGGGCGTAGGCAAAGCCGGCGCGCAGGTCCAGGCCGGTGGCGTCGACGCGCACGAGTTCGGTGCCGAGCACGGGGTCGAACAGCGGCGTGCCGGCGCCGGTGCCGGCGACCCAGCGGCCGCCCATCAGGTTGTCAAGTTTTTCGGTCATGGCGCGGGTCACCGGGTGAATTCGATCGCGCCTTGCGGCAGCAGGTACAGCACCAGGGCACGGCCCCGGCTGACTGTGGGCCGGTGGGCGGAGCCGGGCGGCATCACCACCCAGCCGGCAGGGCGGCCATCGAAGCGTGCGTCGCCTTCGATCGGCATGACAAGGTCGATCTCGCCGTTCGGGTGCACGTGGTGCGGGCCGGCGATGTCGCGCATGTCGACCACGTCGACGGAAA
>JAGWTP010000030.1 GCA_028868895.1 Burkholderiales bacterium | reverse complement strand
GGGCAAGAAGGACGGCAGCCTGTATGAAGTCAAGCCTGTCGACCTGCTCGCCGGCCTGCTCGTCAAGCTGCAGCGGCGCCTGGACTTCGACCCCGCGCAGCTCGACGACGTCGTGATGGGCGTGGTCTCGCCGGTGGGCGAGCAGGGCGCGGTGATCGCCAAGACCGCCGCACTCAAGGCCGGCTGGGACTTCCGCGTCGCCGGCATGCAGATCAACCGCTTCTGCGCCTCGGGGCTGGAGGCGGTCAACCTCGCGGCGCAGAAGGTGGCGAGCGGCTGGGAAGACATGGTCGTGGCCGGAGGCGTCGAGAGCATGTCGCGCGTGCCGATCGGCTCCGACGGCGGGGCCTGGGCGCAGGACCCCGAGACCAACTTCGCCACCGGCTTCGTGCCGCAGGGCATCGGGGCCGACCTGATCGCCACGCTGGCCGGCTGGGAGCGCGAAGACGTCGACCGCTACGCGTTGACCTCGCAGCAGCGCGCCGCAGCGGCGCAGGCCGAAGGGCGCTTCGACCGCTCGGTGCTGTCCGTCATTGATGCGATCGGCCTGCCGGTGCTCGAACGCGACGAGTTCATCAAGCCGCGCACCACGCTCGAAGGCTTGGGCACCTTGAAGGTCGCCTTCGGCGAACTCGGCGCGATGGGCTTCGACGCGGTCGCGCTGGCGCGCTACCCGCAGGTCGAGCGCATCCGCCATGTGCACACCGCCGGCAACTCGTCGGGCATCGTCGACGGCGCGGCCGCGGTGCTGATCGGCAGCGAGGCCAAGGGCCGCGAGATGGGCCTGACGCCGCGCGGGCGCATCGTCGCCACGGCGCTGTCGGGTGCCGACCCCACGATCATGCTGACCGGCCCGATGCCGGCCACGCGCAAGGCCCTGGCGAAGGCGGGCCTCACGATCGACGCCATCGACCTGTTCGAGGTCAACGAGGCGTTCGCGGCAGTGCCGATGCGCTTCATGCGCGAGCTGGGCGTGCCGCACGAGAAGGTCAACGTCAACGGCGGCGCGATCGCGCTCGGCCACCCGCTCGGCGCCACCGGCGCGATGCTGGTCGGCACGCTGCTCGACGAGCTGGAACGCCGCCACCTGAAGCGTGGCCTCGTCACCCTGTGCGTGGGCGGTGGCATGGGCATTGCAACCATCATCGAGCGGGTGTGAGCATGGATTCCATTCGCTACGCACTCGACGACGCAGGCATCGCCAGCGTCACCTTCGACGCGCCCGGATCGCCGGTCAACACGATGACGCGGCAGTGGCAGGCCGATCTGGCCGAGGTGGCCGACGGCCTGGCGCGTGACAAGGACCGCATCAAGGGCGTGCTGCTGGCGTCCGCCAAGACCACGTTCTTCGCCGGCGCCGAACTGAACGGCGTGCTGAAGCTGCGGGCCGAAGACGCCGCCCAAGGCTTCAACGAGATCGAGGCGATGAAACGCAGCCTGCGGCGCATCGAGACGCTCGGCCGGCCGGTGGTGGCGCTGCTCAACGGCACCGCGCTGGGCGGCGGCTGGGAGGTGGCGCTGGCGGCGCACGCGCGCTTCGCGCTCGACGACCGCAAGATCCAGTTCGGCACGCCCGAGGTGTCGCTCGGGCTGATCCCGGGTGCCACCGGCATCACGAAGACGGTGCGCCTGCTCGGCCTGATGGCCGCGCAGCCCTACCTGCTCGAAGGCCAGCTGTTCGGCCCGCGCGAGGCGCTCGAACTCGGCCTGGTGCAGGGCTTGGGCGACAGCATCGAGAGCCTGCGTGCGCAGGCGCTGGCCTGGATCGCCGAGCACCCGGACGCGGTGCAGCCGTGGGATCGCAAGGACTACAAGATGCCCGGCGGCACGCCGACGAACCCGAAGATCGCCGCGGCACTGGTCGTTGCCCCGGCGATGCTCGCGCAGAAGACGCGTGGCTTGTACCCCGCGGCGCACGCGATCCTGGAAACGATGGTCGAGGGGGCGATGGTCGACTTCGATACCGCCACGCGCATCGAGAGCCGCAAGCTCGCCAGGATCATGGTCGGCCAGACGACCAAGAACATGGTCACCGCGTTCTTCTTCGACATGAACGCGATCCGCTCGGGAAAATCGCGGCCCAAAGACGTGCCGAAATGGAAACCCGCCAAGGTCGGCGTGCTCGGCGCCGGCATGATGGGTGCGGGCATCGCGCACGCGAGCGCGTCGCGCGGCATCGCCTGCGTGCTGAAGGACGTCGACCTCGACAAGGCCCGCGCCGGCTTCGAGGCGGTGCGTCGGATCACCGCGCCGCAGCTGGCCAAGGGGCGCATGAGCGAGGTCGCGCAGGCGCAGTTGCTGAATCTGGTCACGCCCACCGCCGACGCGGCCGACCTGCGCGGCTGCGACCTGATCATCGAGGCGGTGTTCGAGCAGCGCGAGCTGAAGGCCGCGGTCACGCGTGAGGCCGAGCCGATGCTGGCCGCGGGCGGCGTGTTCGCGTCGAACACCTCGACGCTGCCGATCACCGGTCTGGCAAAGGCCAGCGCGCGGCCCGACAAGTTCGTCGGCCTGCATTTCTTCTCGCCGGTGCACAAGATGAAGCTTGTCGAGATCATCCGCGGCGAACGTACCGATGCCCAGACCGTGGCGCGCGCGTTCGACTTCGTCACCGCGCTGGGCAAGTTGCCGATCGTCGTCAACGACTCACGCGGGTTCTTCACCAGCCGCGTGTTCGGCACCTTCGTGATGGAGGGCGCGACGATGCTCGCCGAAGGCATTGCCGCCCCGCTGATCGAGCATGCCGCGCTCGCCGCGGGCATGCCGGTCGGGCCGCTGGCGGTGCTGGACGAGACCTCGCTGGCGCTGTCGGTGCACGTGCTCGACCAGACCCGCGCCGACCTGGCGGCCGAGGGCAAGGCCTACGAGCCCGGGCCGGGCGAGTTGCTGGTCGAGCGCATGGTCAAGGAACTCAAGCGCCCGGGTCGTGCCGGCGGTGGCGGCTTCTACGACTACCCGGCGGGGCAGGCCAAGCGCCTGTGGCCCGAACTCAGGCGCTTGTTCGAGCAGACTGGCGGGGTGCCGGCGGTCGAGGCGTTGACGCAGCGGCTGCTGTACCGGCAGTCGATCGAGACCGCACGCTGCCTGACCGAAGGGGTTCTGACGAGCACGTTCGAAGCCAACATCGGCTCGATCTTCGGCATCGGGTTCCCGGCCTGGACCGGCGGGGCGATGCAGTTCATCGAGTCGGAAGGCCGAGAGCGCTTCATCGCCAATGCCGACGCACTGGCGGCGCGGCATGGCGCGCGGTTCGCGCTGGCGCCAGCAGTGCGAGAGCGCATCCTGGGGCTGCCACATTGACACCTGCGCCCCAATGAAGAAGCCCCGCTCGCGGGGCTTCTTGGGTCACTGGGTTCGGGCGCCTACTTGAGCGACAGGATCCACTGCACGAGTTGCTTTGCCTCGGCCTCGCTGACCTGCGGATTGGCCGGCATCGGGATGTTGCCCCAGACGCCCGAGCCGCCCTTCATGACCTTGGCGGCCAACTTGTCGACCGCGTCCTTCTGGCCGGCGTATTTGGCAGCGACGTCTTTGTAGGCCGGGCCGAGCACCTTTTTGTCGACCGCGTGGCAGGCCAGGCAGTTCTTCTTCTGGGCGAGTTCGAGCTGAGCGAACGCGGGGGCGGCGGCCAGACCGGCCAGCGCCACCAGCAGGGAGGGGATCAGTTTCGTGTGGGGTTTCATGGATTCCTCTGGATCAAACTGGACTTGACGCCGGACTGCATTCAACATAACGGATGATAGCCAGCGCGGTTGACACCGCCGCGGCTCGCGCCGCCCACCCGAGAAGGCTGCACCATGTTTTTCGTCATCGTCGGCGTGCTGATCATTGCCTCGAACCTGGCCGGCATCGGCTGGTTCGCGGCCTGGAACTGGGACTTCACCGGCGACCTGTGGAAGTTCTGCGTGCCGTTCGTCTTCGCGGCGCTGTGGTGGGCCTGGGCCGACAGCTCGGGCCTGAACAAGCGCCGCGAGATCGAGAAGATGGAAGCCCGCAAGCACAATCGCCGCAAGGAAAACCTGGTCGCGCTGGGCCTGAACAGCAGGGCGCGCCGCAAGGCCAACAAGCGCTGAAGCTGCAGCCGGTTCAATCGAACTTGTCGAGCACCGCCCCCGAACTCGCGCTCGACGCGTTCATCGCGAACTTGGCCAGCACGCCGCGGATGTAGCGCGGCTTCGGGGGCGCCCACGCGGCGCGCCGCTGGCCGAGCACCTTGTCGCTGACGTTGAGTTGCAGTGTCAGCGTGTGGGCGTCGATCGTGATCGAGTCGCCCTCGTGCACCAGCGCGATGTTGCCGCCGGCGTAGGCCTCGGGCGCCACGTGGCCGACCACCATGCCCCAGGTGCCGCCCGAGAAGCGGCCGTCGGTGATCAGGCCGACCGATTCGCCCAGCCCCTGGCCGATCAGGGCGCCGGTGGGGGCGAGCATCTCGGGCATGCCGGGCGCGCCCTTCGGGCCGAGGTAGCGCAGCACCATCACGTCGCCCGGCACGATTTTCTTGGCCATGATCGCGGCCAGCGCCGATTGCTCGTCGTCGAACACCCGCGCCGGACCGGTCATTACCGGGTTCTTCAGGCCGGTGATCTTGGCCACGCAGCCTTCGGGCGAGAGGTTGCCTTTCAGGATCGCTAGGTGGCCATGGGCGTACATCGGGTTGGCCAACGGCCGGATCACGTCCTGATCGGCGCGCGGGGCATCGGGGATCGCGGCCAGATTCTCGGCCACGGTCTTGCCGGTGATGGTGATGCAGTCGCCGTGCAGCAGCCCGGCGGTCAGCAGCATCTTCATGACCTGCGGGATGCCGCCGGCGCGGTGCAGGTCGACGGCGAGGTACCTGCCCGAGGGCTTGAGGTCGCACAGCACCGGCACCTTCTGGCGCACGCGCTCGAAGTCGTCGATCGTCCATTCGACCTGCGCCGCGTGCGCGATCGCCAGGAAGTGCAGCACCGCGTTGGTCGAGCCACCGGTGGCCATGATCACCGCCACCGCGTTCTCGATGCTCTTGCGCGTGACGATGTCGCGCGGCTTCAGGTCGTTCTTCACCGCTTCGACGAGCACGCGCGCGGCCTCGGTCGTGTGGGCGACGATCTCGTCGTGCGGATTGGCCATCGTGCTCGAGAACGGCAGGCTCATGCCGAGCGCCTCGAAGGCCGAGCTCATCGTGTTGGCGGTGTACATGCCGCCGCACGAGCCGGTGCCGGGAATGGCGCGGCGCTCGATCTGGCAGAAGTCTTCTTCGCTCATGTTGCCGGCGCTGAACTGGCCCACGGCCTCGAACACGCTGACGATGTTCAGGTCCTGCCCCTTGTAGCGGCCCGGCAGGATCGTGCCGCCGTAGACGTAGATGGCCGGCACATTGGCGCGCAGCATCCCCATCATGCCGCCGGGCATGTTCTTGTCGCAGCCGCCGACCACCAGCACGCCGTCCATCCACTGGCCGCCCACGCAGGTCTCGATGCAATCGGCGATCACCTCGCGCGACACCAGGCTGTACTTCATGCCTTCGGTGCCCATCGCCATGCCGTCGGAGATCGTCGGCGTGCCGAAGATCTGAGCGTTGCCGCCGGCCGCTTCGATTCCGGCCACCGCCGCGTCGGCGAGCTTCTGCAGCCCGGAGTTGCACGGCGTGATGGTCGAGTGGCCGTTGGCCACGCCGATCATCGGCTTCTTGAAGTCGCCCTCCTCGTAGCCCATCGCGTAGTACATCGAGCGGTTGGGCGCGCGTGCCACGCCTTCGGTGATGTGTGCAGAACGCCGGTTGATCTTGCTGGCATCGGTCATGGGGCTCTCCTGGTTCCGGGGGGCTCAGTATCGGGCGTGGCCAGGGCGCCGTCCAATAGATAAGAAGTTCGATATTGATATGCTATGCAAATGAACAACCCGACGGCGGCGGCGCCCGAACCGACCATCGACCTGCGCAGCTGGCGCCAGTTCCTGGTGCTGGCGCAGACGTTGCACTTCGGCCGCGCCGCGCAGCAGTTGCACATCACCCAGCCGCCGTTGAGCCTGGCGATCCAGCAACTCGAGCGGCGCCTGGGCGTGCCGCTGTTCGAGCGCAGCCGTCGCAGCGTCGCGCTCACTCCCGTGGGTGCGCAACTGGTCGAACCGGTGCGCGAGTTGCTGCAGCAGGCCGCGGCGCTGCAGGTGCGCTCGCGCGAGGCGGCGGGCGGCACGGTCGGGCGCGTTCGCGTGGGTTTCGTCTCGACGGTGGGCTTCGGGCCGCTGCCAAGGTGGTTGCGCGCGTTCCGCGATGCCCACCCCGGCATCGCGATCGAGCTGATCGAGGCCACCGGCGACGTGCAACTGCGGCGCTTCGAGCGCGGCGAGATCGACGTCGGCTTCATGCTGCATGCGCCGGGGTTGTCGCCGGCGGCGCATGCGGCGGTTTCGGCGGCGCCCGGGGCGATGCGCCTGCAGCAACTCTCGCTCGGCATCGAGCCGTTGGTGCTGGCGTTGCCCGACGTGCCGGCCTGGTCCGTGCCGCGCCGGTTGCGTCCGGCCGAGGTGCTGGCGCAGCCACTGGTGATCTTCCCGCGTGCGGCCACGCCGTCGCTGTACGACGCGGTGCTGGCGTTCTATCACCACCACGGCGCCACGCCGACCATCGCGCAGGAGGCCACCCAGATGCAGACCATCGTCAACCTGGTCTCGGCCGGCCTGGGGCTGGCGCTCGTGCCGCAGGCGGTCACGCAGTTGCAGCGGCCGGGGGTCTTGTATCGGGCGCTGCCGGCCGCATTCGCCGGCGCCGCGCCGCGCGCCGAGACCAGCCTGTTGTGGCCGCTGGAGCCGGCACCGGCGGTGTCGCGGTTTGTGGAGTTCGTGCGCCTTTCGCGGACGTCTTCGGGCCGATAGGCGCGCCAGCGCGAGCCCGGACACGCCCGCGGCTGGGTTATCGTTCGCGCTGATTCCGAGCCCTGAGAGCTTCCATGCTGGCGTATCCACATTTCAACCCGATCGCGGTGCAGATCGGACCGATCGCGATCCACTGGTACGGCCTGACCTACCTGGTCGGCTTCCTGCTGTTCATCTGGCTCGGGTCCAAGCGGGTGCAACTGGCGCAGTTCGCGTCGCGCCAGTGGACGCGGCGCGATGTCGAAGACATCCTGTTCTACGGTGTGCTCGGGGTCGTGCTCGGCGGGCGCCTGGGCTACGTGCTGTTCTACAAGCCCGGCTACTACGCCGCGAACCCGTTCGAGATCTTCGCGGTCTGGAAGGGCGGCATGTCGTTCCACGGTGGCATGCTCGGCGTGCTGGCCGCGATGGCGCTGTTCGCCCGCACCCGCGGCCGGCAGTTCCTCGACGTGACCGACCTGATCGCGCCATGCGTGCCCACTGGCCTGGCGGCCGGACGCATCGGCAACTTCATCAACGGTGAGTTGCCCGGCCGCATGGCCGATCCGAACCTGCCGTGGGCCATGGTCTATCCGAACGCCGGCCCGCTGCCGCGCCACCCGTCGTCGATTTACGAATTCCTGATGGAAGGCATGCTGCTGTTCGTGCTGCTGTGGTTCTATTCGAAGAAGCCGCGCGGGCTCGGCCAGGTGTCGGGTGCGTTCCTGTTCGGCTACGGCGTGTTCCGGTTCATCGCCGAGTTCTTCCGCGCGCCCGACGATTTCCTGGGCCTGCTGGCGCTCAACCTGAGCATGGGGCAATGGCTGAGCCTGCCGATGATCCTGGCGGGCATCGCGATGTGGTTCTGGGGGCGCGGTCGCCAGCCTCGTTGATCGCGCCGGCGCAGCAACCGGCCGACACCGTGGTGCTTCTAAAATCGAGCCATGCGCCAGATCTTTCTCGACACCGAAACCACCGGCCTGAGCCCCGATTCGGGCGACCGCATCATCGAGATCGGCTGCGTCGAGATGATCAATCGCCGCTTGTCGGGGCGCACGCTGCATCGCTACCTGAACCCGGAGCGCCGCAACCACGAAGACGCCGTCAAGATACACGGCCTGACCGACGACTTTCTGGCCGACAAGCCGCTGTTCGCCAGCATCGTCGATGACCTGCTCGCGTTCGTCGCCGATGCCGAGATCGTCATCCACAACGCCAACTTCGACGTCGGCTTTCTCAACGAGGAACTGCGGCGCCTGGGCCGGCCGAAGTTCCCGAGCTTCGTCTCCCGCATCACCGACAGCCTGTCGATGGCGCGCGAAATGTTCCCCGGCAAGTCCAATTCTCTCGATGCGCTGTGCAAGCGGCTCGAAGTCGACAACTCCAACCGCGCACTGCACGGCGCGCTGCTCGACGCCGGGCTGCTCGCCGAGGTCTACATCCGCCTGACCCGCGGCCAGAACGCGCTGATGATCGACGCCGGTGAGGGCGGTGCGGCGAACGCGTCGCTCGAAGCCCTGGACTTCAGCCGGTTCGAGTTGCGCGTGATCCCGGCCGATGCCGCCGAGGCTGCCGCGCACGCCGCGGTGCTGGCCGAGATCGACAAGGCCAGCGGCGGCGCGACCGTCTGGCGCCAGTTGGAGCCTGTGGCATAATTTTCGGCTGTCCGGCGCTCGTCGGGCGGAATGCATCACGCAGTCGATTTCGGGCGGTTAGCTCAGGGGTAGAGCACAACATTCACACTGTTGGGGTCGGGGGTTCGAAACCCTCACCGCCCACCAAGTCGCCGGGCCACCCGCACCGGCGCGGCGCCCTAGTCGGCGCACAACTTCTAGCGCTGCTTCAAACGCAAAACCGTGCGGGAGCGCGGGTCGGCTGCCCTTAAGCACCGATTAAGTCGCGCTGGCGTAAATTGCCGGACCCTGGGAGGGCACCGCCGTCTCCGGAACCGATCAGGAGGGGTAGCGAGTGCAGGATGTCCAGGGGAGCGCCACCGCGCCTGTCGGCCTGACGCTTGGAAGCGCGCCGCTCGACGACGCCCACGGTCTGCGCCGCGACTTCGGCCGCCGCGCGTCGGTCTCCGGCTGGGTCGTCGCCGTCGGGCTGCTGCTCTTCGGGGTCGTCTGGCTGGCCAATCTCGCCTACACGAGCCTGTCACCGCCGGTCGACAGCATCGAGCAACTGATCTGGGTCCGCGCGCTCGAATGGGGCTACTACAAGCATCCGCCATTGCCCACCTGGCTGATCTGGCTCCCGGTTCAGCTGTTCGGCCTGTCGGCGTGGACCAGCTCGGTGCTCGGCGCCACGCTGACGCTCGGCTCGATGGGCATCCTGTGGCGTCTGCTGACGAAGTTGCGCGGCTCGCTCTACGCCACGGTGGCTTTGCTGGCGGTGCTGAGCGTCACCTACTACAACGGGCGGCTGTACTACTACAACCACAACATCGTGCTGATGTTGGCCTCGACCGCCAGCGCGGCGTTGTGCTGGCAGGCGTACTCCACCCGGCAGTTGCGGTGGTGGGCCGGGCTCGGGCTCGCCCTCGGGCTGGGCGCCTTGTCCAAGTACCAGATCGCGATCACGGTGGTGTCGCTGCTGGTGTTCGTCGTTCACCAGCGCGCCTGGCGCGACCCGGCGCACCGGCTGGGCTTGCTGGTGGCCACGCTGGTCGCGCTGCTGGTGTTCGCGCCCCACATCGAATGGCTGCGCCGCCATGATTTCGAGCCGATCCACTATGCGTTCGATACCTCGCTCGGCATCGACCTGACGCTGGCGCACCGCCTCACCTGGTCGATCCACTGGCTGGTCGATCAACTGCTCAATCGCGCGTTGCCGGCGCTGCTGGTGCTGGCGGCGGCGCTCTATCTCCCGACCAAGGCGCGCCGCCTCCTCGCCTTGCGACCGGCCGCCGCTGCGGCCGCGCCGCGCGGCGATCCAGCCAGGGCCCTGTTGCTGTCGTGGGGCGTGGTGCCGTTCGTGTTCATGCCCCTGCTCGGCGTGCTGTTCGGCTCCGACCTGCAATTGCAATGGGGCACGGCCTTCCTGCTGTTCACCGTGCCGGCCATCATGGAGGCCGTGCCGCGCCGCCGGTGGGACCGTGTCGACCTGGGCAGCACGCTGAAGGCATTCCTGGCGATCCAGGTGCTGTTGCTCGTCCTCAGCGTCATCACGTCGCCGCGTGGCCCGGCGTCGTTGCGCGACCACCATTGGCGAACCTTCGACTCCGGCGAACTGGCGTCCCTCATCGCCCAGCCGGCCCGCGACGCGCTCGGCGGGCCCATCCGCGTGCTCATCGGCAGCACCGCCGACGCCGGCGCGTTGGCGCTGCAACTGCCCGAGCACCCGGTCGTCCTGATCGACGGCATCTTCGACCACAGCCCGTGGGTCGACCCGGGCGTGCTGGAGCGCTGCGGTGCGGTGCAACTCGGCACAATGACCGAGATGACCGACGCGACGCCGGTGGGGCCTGCCTTTCCCGGGTTGGCCTGGCGCGTCGTCAAGCCCGTGGCCGGCGCAGGGCTGTGCCCGCCCTGAGCGCGTATTCTTTCGGTCTTCCATCCCTGCTCCGGAGCATCGCGACCATGGCCAAGACCAAAGCATCATTTCAGTGGGACGACCCGCTGTTGCTCGATCAGCAACTCGGCGACGACGAACGCGCAGTGCGCGACGCCGCCGCCGCCTACAGCCAGGAGCGCCTCGCCCCGCGCGTGCTGAAGGCGTTTCGCGAAGGCACCACCGACCCGGCGATCTTTCGCGAGATGGGGGAACTGGGTCTGCTCGGCGCGACGATTCCAGAAGCCTACGGTGGCGCTGGCCTGAACTACGTGTGCTACGGGCTGGTGGCGCGCGAGGTCGAGCGCGTCGACTCCGGCTACCGCTCGATGATGAGCGTGCAGAGCTCGCTGGTGATGGTGCCGATCTTTGAATTCGGCACCGAGGCGCAGAAGCAGAAGTACCTGCCCAAACTGGCGAAGGGCGAATGGATCGGCTGCTTCGGCCTGACCGAACCCGACCACGGCTCCGACCCGGGCGGCATGGTCACGCGCGCACGCAAGGTGAGCGGCGGCTACGCGCTCAGCGGCGCGAAGATGTGGATCAGCAACTCGCCGTTCGCCGACGTGTTCGTGGTCTGGGCCAAGGACGACGAGGGCGCGATCCGCGGCTTCATCCTCGACAAGGGCATGAAGGGCCTGTCGGCGCCGCCGATCCACGGCAAGGTCGGCCTGCGTGCCAGCCTGACCGGCGAAATCGTGATGGACAACGTGTTCTGCCCCGAGGAAAACGCCTTCCCCGAGGTGCGCGGCCTGAAGGGCCCGTTCACCTGCCTGAACAGCGCCCGCTACGGCATCGCCTGGGGCGCGCTGGGTGCCGCCGAAGACTGCTTCCACCGCGCGCGCCAGTACGTGCTCGACCGCAAGCAGTTCGGCAAGCCGCTGGCCGCCAACCAGCTGATCCAGAAGAAGCTCGCCGACATGCAGACCGAGATCACGCTCGGCCTGCAGGGTTGCCTGCGCCTGGGGCGGATGAAGGACGAAGGCAGCGCGTCGGTCGAGATCACCTCGATCATGAAGCGCAACTCCTGCGGCAAGGCGCTGGACATCGCCCGCATGGCGCGCGACATGCTCGGCGGCAACGGCATCTCCGACGAATACGGCGTGGCCCGCCACCTCGTCAACCTCGAGGTCGTCAACACCTACGAGGGCACGCACGACGTGCACGCGTTGATCCTGGGCCGCGCGATCACCGGGATCGCGGCGTTCTGATCCGCCGCACCGGGCACCGGGGCGCGTCCGCGTGCGGCGGTGGCGTTCAGGCGGGGCTCAACCGGTGGCCCGCTCGGTCGGCCGCACGCTGAAATACATCGGCTGCGGCGACAGCGTTCCGCGCAGCAGCTTGACCGCGCAGTCGCGCTGGATGCGGCTCGCGTCGAGTGTCTGGTGCAGGCGATCGACCGAGTCGATCTCGACGCCGTCCAGGCCGACGATCACGTCGCCCACGTGCAGCCCGGCGCGGTCGGCGGCGCTGCCGTGTTCGATCGAGAGCACGCGCACGCCGTGATCCTGGGCCAGGCCATGGGCCAGCACCACGCGGCGATGCAGCGGCACCGTGCTTCCGCCCACGCCGAGGTGCCCGCGCCGCACCCGGCCGTGCTGCAGCAGTTGCGGAATGACCCAGGTCGCGATGTCGATCGCCACCGCGAAGCAGATCGACTGGGCGCCGCGGATGATCGCGGTGTTGACGCCGATGACCTCGGCGCGCGCATTGAGCAGCGGGCCGCCGGAGTTGCCCGGGTTCAGCGCCGCGTCGGTCTGGATCACGTTGGGGATCAGCCGCCCGGTGCTCGTGCGCGTGCTGCGGCCCAGCGCGCTGACGATGCCCGAGGTCACGGTGTGTTCGAAGCCGAGCGGGTTGCCGATCGCGATCGCGATCTCGCCACGCTTCAGACCGACCGAGCTGCCCAGGGGTGCGTGTGTCAGGCTGCCTTGCGACAGGCCGTCGATCTGCAACACCGCGAGGTCGGTGTCGGGGTCGTCGCCGACCCAGCGCGCCTGGAACTCGCGGCCATCGGCCAGCGACACCCGATACGCCGGCCTGGGTTCATGGGCTGCAAAGGCCGCCTTGCCGGCGCGCGCCACGTGCGAATTGGTCAGCAGGTAGCCGTCGGGCGTGAACAGGAAACCGGAACCGCCGCCACCCCCGGTGCCGGTGTCCGCCACGCCGACCTGTACCGAGGCCACGCTCGGCCCCACCCGATCGACCGCATCGCTCACGGTTCGGGAATACGAGTCCAGCAAGAATGCGTCGGTCGCGCCCATCGGTCCACTCCACGAAGGAGTTGATGACGTCGGGGTCGCGCGCCGAATTGCAAGTGCGCGGGGTGGTGTCGGGCGGTGCGTGGCGCGGCAGGCACAATGCGGCCCTTCCTTGCTCGAATCCAGCGCCATGTCCGAGACCCCCTTGCCGCCGCCGGCGGCCTTGCCCGCAGCGCCGGACGCTGCTGCGGCGTCGCCCTCGGCGGCGCCCGCGGTGACCGCGACGGTCGCCCCCGCGACCGCTGCCCGGGCGCCCGTTGCCGATTGCACCCAGCAACTCAAGCAACTGTTCCCGGCGCTGTTCACCGGAACGGTGAAGCCGTTGAAACTGCGCATCCAGGTCGACATCCAGGAGCGGGCGCCCGGCACGTTCACGAAGCCGGCGCTGTCGGCCTTCTTCCGGCGCCACACCGGGAGCACCTCGTACCTGATCGCGGTGTCCAGGGCGACTCATCGCTTCGACCTCGACGGCCAGCCGAGCGGCGAGGTCAGCGCCGAGCACCGCCAGGGAGCGCTCGATGAACTCGCGCGGCGCCGTGCCAACCAGCAGGCCCGAATCGACCTCGAAGAGCAGCAGCGCCGCAACCGCGCCGGCCTGCTGCACGACTTCCAGACGACGACGCTGACGCCGGCCAACTTCTGTGCGTTGAAGGGCGTGGCGGTCGATGAACTCGACGGTCTGCTCGCGCTGGCCCGCAGCGAAGCCGAAGATCGGACGCGGCAGGCGCCGGCGCGTTCGGCGCCCGGCTTCGACCGGCCGCGGCGGGCGGGGCCACCCGGCGGCGGCCAGCGACCGCGCCACTCGCGCTGAACGCTATCGCGTCAGCGTCGCCGGCGGCGCGCTGCGCCGCGCCTCGTGCGGTTCCAAAGCGGTGATCTCGCGTTCGGCGGCAGCCAGGTCGTCGGCCAACCGGTCGATGCGCGCAGCGTGCCAAGGCTGCGTCTTGTAGGCGGCCGCCAGTTCCTGTTTCAAGCGGTGGTACCGCCCCATCAGTTGCTCGAGTTCCATGAGCGCACTCCTGTGCACGAGTATGGACACGATGTGCGGCCTGCGGCGTGCGGCCGTACCCGCCGCGGGCCGATCGTCGTGGCGAACGCACGCCGATTTGTGCACGCAAGCGCCGGTTCCCTGCATGCCGGTCTCGCTGCGGCTCATTGCGGGCCGACGATCTGATCGATCTCGATCCTCAGGTCGGTGCTGCCCACCGCCACCGCCGGCAACTGGCCTTGCAGATCGCCGGCGCGCGGCAGCGCGTTGCCGGCGCGGGCGATGCGTGCGCCGACGACCACGGCGTGCGCACCCGACAGTTTCGCGCTGGCCGACATCGCCAGGCTGTCGTCCAGCGTGAACCGCAGCGGCAGGTCACGGACCTGCTTGCGCAGCACCGCGAGCGGCATGCGCGGCCCATCGGCCGGGCGCGCGTACACGAACACGGTGTCGTCGGGTGCGACCCGCGCACGCAGGGCAGGGGCCAGCGCCACCGTGCCGCTGACCTGCGCGCGCGCCGCCACCATGGCGCCGGGCGTCTGCACCAGCAGCGTCGTCGGCGCTGCGGCGCGCTCGTTCGCGGCGAGCCGGCGCGCCTGCAGGATACTGACCTGCACTTGACGCGCGACCTTGCTGTCGGGCGGCTCCACGCGGGCCAGGTGTTCCCAGTAGCGCACTGCGCCGTTGTAGTCCCTGCGCTCGAGCGCGAGCGTGCCCGCGAGCGCGAGCGCTTTCGGGTTGTCCGGCTCGATACGCAGTGCGCGGGCGATCCATCGCACCGGCTCGCCGTTGGCGCCTTGCGGATCGACGGCAGCCGCCGAGTACGCCGATTCGGCGAGCAGCGTCGCGTCATCCGGGCGCAGGCGCAGCGCGGTGCGGAAGGCGTCGACGGCCTTGGCATGCTGGCCGAGCGCCGCGTAAGAGCGGCCGAGCATCTGCCAGCCCTCGGCGTCGCCGGGCCGGCCCTTCTGCCGTTCAGCGAGGCGCTCGACCATCGCCGCGACGCGCGCCTCGGTTTGCGCCAGCGTGTCGCCGGCCGGCGCCGACACGTCGAGGCGCGCGGTGCGATCCGTGGCCGCCGGCGGTGGCGCGGGCACGCGCGTCGGGCCGACCCCCAGATGGCCGGGAGCGCCGAGCCAGGCGTAGCCGAACCCGGCCGTGCCGATGACGAACAGCGACAGCGCCGCGCCCAGGGCGGGGGAGCGGTGCGCGGGCCCGACCGCTGCCGCGCCGGCGAGCGTCGCGCCGCGCTGCCACAGCGGGCGCGTCAACCACGCGGTCGCCAGAGCGCCGATGGCGAAGGTCAGCAGCAGGAACGGCGTCATGGTGGCACTCCTCCTTCGGTGAGGTCGCCGTCGTCGGGATCGAACAGCGCGTCGCTCAGGCGGCTGCGGCGGCGCAGCACGAGTGTCAGGGCGGCCAGGCCGGCGGCGAGCATCGCGCCGGGCCCGAACCACAGCGGCAGCGTCGTCGCTTTCAGCGGCGGCCGGTAGAGCACGAAGTCACCGTAGCGGTCGGTCATGAAGCGGCGCACCTGCGCCGCGTCGGCGCCGCCGCGCAGCATCACCCGCATCTGCGCGCGCAGGTCTTGTGCGAGGCTCGCGTCCGAGTCGGCCAGGGTCTGGTTCTGGCACACCAGGCAGCGCAACTCGGCGGCGATGTGCAGCATCTTGGCCTCCACGACCGGGTCGGCCGCTGCCGGGGCGGCTTCGTTTGCGCCGGCCGAAAGCGCGCCCAGGCCCAGCAGCAGGCCGATGCATGCACTACGCATCGAGTTCCTTCAGCAGCGGGCGCAGGCGCGTGCGGATCGCGTCGGCCGTCAGCGCTCCGATCAGCTTGTAGCGGATCACGCCGCGCCGGTCGATCACGAAAGTCTCGGGCACGCCGTAGACGCCGAAGTCGATGCCGACCCGGCCGGTCTCGTCGAACAGCGAGGCCTCGTAGGGGTTTCCGTAGCGGGCGAGCCAGGCCAGTGCCTGCGCGCGGGTGTCCTTGTAGTTCAGGCCGATGACCGGCACGGTGCGGGCGCGCGCGAAGTCGACGAGTGCGGGTTGCTCTTCGCGGCAGGCGGCGCACCACGAGGCCCAGACGTTGAGCACCCACACCCGGCCGAGCAGGTCGTCGCGGCGGATCGTGCGCGAGGCGTCGTCGAGCCGCGTCAGCGCGAACGCCGGCGCCGCCTTGCCGATCAGCGGCGACGGCACCTCGTGCGGATCGAGCCGCAGCGCGCGCCCGAGGAACGCGCTGAGCAGCGCGAACAGCGCCAGCGGCACGAGGTAGTGCCAGCGGGTCATCCGGCAGCCTCCGGGCTTCTGCCTGGCGTGGATTCACCTCGCGGGCGCCCGGGCGATCTCACGCCGCCGCCCCTGGCGCGCTTGCCGCGGGGATCGGCGTGGCAGCGCGGGTCACGAAGGTCAGGGCCCCGGCATCAACGGCGGCGGCGTCGCGCGGCTGCTTCGCGCGATAGCGCCGGTCGCTCGCGGCGAGCGCGCCGCCCAGGGCCATCAGCAGGCAGCCGCCCCAGATCCAGTCGACGAACGGTTTGCAGTAGATGCGCAGGATCCACGCGCCGCCAGCCAGCGGCTCGCCGAGCGAGACGTAGAGATCGCGCGTCAGGCTGCGGTCGATCGCGGCCTCGGTCATCGGCGTGCCGCGGACGCGGTAGACACGCCGTTCGGGCCGCATCAGCGCCACCGGTGCGCCGTCGCGGCTGACCTCGATCAGCGCCTGCATCGCGTCGTAGTTCGGTCCCCGCACCTCGCGCAAGCCGCGCAGCGTGAAGACGTGGCCGGCGAGCTCGGTGGTGTCGCCCATCGCCATGCGCACCTCGCTCTCGACCTCGTAGGTCTTGACCATGCTGACGCCGAACGCGAACGCCGCCACGCCCAGGTGCGCGAGCATCATGCCGAGCACGGGCCGCGGCAGCGCGCGCAACCGATCGGGCAGGCCGCGGTGCAGCTGCGCCAAGCCCTGGCCCGGGCCCGTCGGCCGCAGGCGCGTGCCGAGGTCGATGGCGATCGAGCCGGCGATCCACGCGCTCGTCCACAGCCCGAAGGTCGCGCCGAGCGTGATGCGCCCGGCGAGCCAGCCGGCGCCGAGCGCGGCGACCACCGACAACCCCGCCGCCCAGCGCAGGCGCCGCGCCAGCGCGGGCAGCTCGGCGCGCTTCCAGCGCGCCAGCGGCCCGATGCCGAGCAGGAACGCGACCGGCGCCATCAGCGGCACGAACACGGCGTCGAAGTAGGGCGGGCCGACCGAGAGTTTGCCCAGGCCGAGCGCGTCGAGCAGCAGCGGGTACAGCGTGCCGAGCAGCACCGACAGCATCGCGACCACGAACAGCACGTTGTTGGCGAGCAGCATCGACTCGCGCGAGACCGGCTCGAAGCGCGCGCCCAGGCCGACCTTCGGCGCACGCCACGCGTACAGCGCGAGCGAGCCGCCGATCACGACCACGAGCAGCGCGAGGATGAACAGGCCGCGCCGCGGATCGGTGGCGAACGCGTGCACCGACGACAGCACACCCGAGCGCACGAGGAACGTGCCGAGCAGCGACAGCGCGAACGTCACGATCGCCAGCAGCACGGTCCAGCTCTTGAACGCGCCGCGCTTGTCGGTGACGGCGAGCGAATGGATCAGCGCGGTGCCGGCGAGCCAGGGCATGAACGAGGCGTTTTCGACCGGGTCCCAGAACCACCAGCCGCCCCAGCCGAGCACCGAATAGGCCCAGACGCTGCCGAGCAGGATGCCCAGCGTCAGGAACGACCAGGCCGCGGCCGTCCACGGCCGCATCCAGCGCGCCCAGGCTGCGTCGAGGTCGCCGCCGATCAGCGCCGCGAGCGCGAACGCGAACGCCACCGAGAAGCCCACGTAGCCCATGTACAGCATCGGCGGGTGGATCACCATGCCCGGGTCCTGCAGCAGCGGATTCAGGTCGTTGCCGTCGGGCGGCACCGGCACGAGGCGCTCGAACGGGTTCGAGGTGATCAGCATGAACAGCAGCAACCCGGCGCCCACCAGCCCCATCACCGCCAGCGCGCGCGCGACCACCGGCAGCGGGATGTGGCGGCTGAATCGGGCGAGCGCGAGCATCCAGGTGCACAGCATCGCCAGCCACAGCAGCAGCGAGCCTTCGTGGCCGCCCCAGACGCCGGCGATCCGGTACGCCAGCGGCAGGCTGGTGTTGGAGTGCATCGCCACGTAGAGCAGCGAGAAATCGTTGCGCATGAACGCGCTTGCCAGGCAGCCGAAGGCGAGTGCAACGAGCGCGAACTGCACCTGTGCCGCCGACCGCGCCAGCGCCATCCAGTCGGCGCGGCCGCGCGCCGCGCCGAGCAGCGGCAGCGTCCCCTGCACCAGCGCGACGGCGAGCGCGAGCAGCAGCGCGACCTGGCCGAGCTCGGGGATCATCGGGCCAGTTCCACCGCGAGTTGCCCGGCGCGCGCGCGGTTCAGCGCGTCGCCGGCTTCGGGTGGCATGTAGTTCTCGTCGTGCTTGGCGAGCACCTCGCGCGCGATGAACACGCCGGCCGCGTCGACCTGGCCTTGCGCGACCACGCCCTTGCCTTCCTTGAACAGATCGGGCAACGCGCCGCGGTAGCGCACCGGGATCGAGCGCACCGTGTCGGTCACGATGAAGCGCACTGCCAGGCCGTCGCGCTGCACGCTGCCGCGCTCGACCAGCCCGCCCAGGCGAAAACTGCGGCCCGCGGGCGCCTCTTTCGCCGCCACCTGCGACGGCGAATAGAAGAACACCATGTTGCTGCGCAATGCGTTGAGCACCAGTGCGGTGGCCAGGCTCATCGCCGCAGCGATGCCGGCGACGAGCAGCAGGCGTTTGCGGCGCGGCGTCATCGGAGCGGCTCCCGGGCCCGCGGTTCCCGGGCCGCCTCGGCGCACGCGCGTCGGCGCCGCCGCACGGCGAGCCAGGCCTCGAGCGCCATCAGCGCGGCGGTGAGGCCGTACGCACCCCACACGAAGGGCGCGTAGCCGCCCATCGCGAAGAACTCGGCGGCGCTGCGCCAGTTCATGCGACCGGCTCCGCGGCAGCCGGCCCGAGCCGGCCAACCCATTCGGTACCGCGCTCGCGTTCGAGCACGATCGCGCCGGCGCGCGTCAACACGACCGCGAACGCGTAGGCCCAGAAGGCGCAGGTCATCAGCAGCATCGCGACCAGCATCGGGCTCGCCAGCTTGGGCGCGGCGCTCAGGCTCACGCTCGCGCCCTGGTGCAGCGTGTTCCACCAGCGCACCGAAAAATAGATGACCGGCACGTTGACCGCGCCGATGACCGCGACCAGCGCGCCGGCCCGGTCGGCGCGCTGCACGTCGTCGATCGCCTCCACCAGCGCGAGGTAGCCGAGGTACAGGAACAGCAGGATCAGCTCCGAGGTCAGGCGCGCGTCCCACACCCACCACGCGCCCCAGGCCGGCTTGCCCCACGCCGCGCCGGTGGCCAGCGCGATCAGCGTGAACACCACCCCGGTGGGCGCGAGCGCGCGGGCCAGCATCGCCGCCATGCGCGCGTTCAAGACCCAGCCCACCGCCGCCCATGCGGCCATCGCGAGGTAGACCACCATCGACATCCACGCGGCCGGCACGTGGATGAAGATGATGCGGTAGGCGTCGCCCTGCTGCGCATCGGCCGGCGCGAAGAGCAGCCCCAGGGCGAGGCCCGCCGCCGCGAGCAGCGCCGCGGCGACCCAAAGCCAAGGCACGAGCCGGTCGCTCGCGCGATAAAAGCGCGACGGCGCGGCCAAGCTGAACAGCGCGCTGGTCTTCATGCGCTCACTCCACCGCGATGCGCAGTGCCGCGGCGGCGGTGATCGGCGCAGTCAGCAGGGTCATGATCAGCAACGCGCCGAGCATCGAGAACTGCCCGCCCGGCGACTGGCCACCCTCGACCGCGGCGACCGCGCCCGTGCCGAAGACCAGCGCCGGGATCGACAGCGGCAGCACGATCAGGATCACCAGCGCGCCGGCATTGCGCAGGCCGAGCGTGAGCGCGGCGCCCGCCGCGCCGAGCAGGCTCAGGATCGGCGTGCCCAGCAGCAGCGTGAACGCCAGCACCGCGAGCGCGGCGGGGCTCAGGTCGAACATCAGGCCGAACAGCGGCGCTGCCAGCACCAGCGGCAGCCCCGTCAGCGTCCAGTGCGCGGCGGCGCGCGCGGCGGCCACCACCGCCAGGCTCTGCCCGGTGAGCAGCAACTGTTCGAGCGTGCCGTCGGCATGGTCGGCCGCATACAGGTGGCTTGCCGACAGCATCGCCGCCAGCAGCGCGCAGACCCACAGAATGCCGGGCGCGATCTGCCGCAGCGTTTGCGGCTCGGGCCCGATGCCGAGCGGAAACAGCGCGACGGCCACCGCAAAGAAGGCGATCGGCAGCACCGCGTCGACACGCCGTCGCATCGCCACGCGCAGGTCGCGCAGGTACAGGGCTGCGAATAGCGCGCGCATCAGTCGGCACGGGCGTCGAGGTCGAGCTCGCGCCAACGCAGCGTCGGCGCGAGTGCGGCCTGGTGGCCGGTGAGCAGCACGCTGCCGCCGCGCTGGAGATGCTGTGCCAGCAGCGCGTTCAGGCAGGCGACGCCGCCGGCGTCGAGCGCGTCGAAAGGTTCGTCGAGCACCCACAGCGACGCTTCGCGGTCGTCTCCGCGCGAGGCTTCGCGGATTTCGCCGCGCGAGGCTTCGCGGCCGATGCCGAGCGAGGCGCCGCGGTCGTCTCCGAGCGCGCCGGGGTGCTCGCAGGCGAGACGGGCCAGCGCGACGCGCTTGCGTTGCCCCTGCGACAGGCTGCGCACCGGGGCATGACGATGGGCGTACACGCCCCAGTGGTCGAGCGCGGCGTCGACGCGCGCGCCGTCGCGCGCCCGGCCGTGCAGGCGCAGCAAGAAGGTGAGTGCCTCGCGCGCCGTCAGGTCGCCGTGGAGCGCGTCGGCATGGCCGATGCAGGTGATCCGGCGCGATCGATCGGGCGCGGCGGTGAACGGGGCGCCGTCGAGCCGCAGCTCGCCGTGCTGCGGCGCGGCGATGCCGGCCACGAGCCGCAGCAGGCTGGTCTTGCCGCGGCCGTTGCGGCCCCGCACCCACACCAGATCGCCCGCGTGCAGATCGAGGTCGAGGCCTTCGAACAGCAAGCGCGCGCCGCGCCGGCAGGCGAGTGCGCGCGCTGCGAGCAAGGGCACGCGGTGGGGGCGGGGCGGGGTGGTTTGCAACACGTGTGTTTCGGCCGGGGCAGCGCCACGGGTTGCAAGACCCGGGCCGGACCGGCGGCGCTCGCGCGCACTCGTGCGCACCCGCGGATGCGCCTGCGAGTGCCAGCGCGAGTGCACGCGCGCGTACCAGCGCATGGGCGCGCGCAGCTGCGCGCGACTCAACGGACTGGGCCGGGGCTCGGTGCAGGTCATGGCGCGCACAAGCCGATGGCTGCGTCTTGATACGAACGCGGTCGGGCCCGGCCAAAAGCCACCGTTGCGCCCGTTCACATTTGAATCACCTGCACTCAGACGCGCCCGAAAACCGTCGTTCCGGTTTTATCTCCACACGGCGGCACGGGCGGCCCTAACAAATTCCGGCGCATTGACGGCGCCGCTTCGAGGCCGCCGTGCGGGCACGTGATCTGCGTGTCGTGGTCGGGATCGGTACTTGTATCAAGGCGCCGCCGGAGCGTCACTTTCGAGGGAGTTGCAACCATGTTCGGCATCGGCAAGCACAGCCTTCGGGTCGGCGGCACCACCCCGCCAGCGGTCATCGCGTCGATGCCCGCGTGCGGCTGGATCAAGCGCGACGAGGCCATCATGGGCACCGCGATCAGCGTCGAGCTGTGGAGCGACGATCGCGCCGCCGGCGTGGCCGCGATCGACGCCGTGATGGACGAGATGCACCGCATCGACGATGCGATGAGCCCGCACAAGCCCGACTCCGAACTCTCGCGCATCAATCGCCACGCCGCCAGCGGCCCGGTCCCGCTGAGCGTCGAGATGGCCCGGCTGCTGGCACGCGCCAAGGACTACGCGCAGCTCTCGGGCGGCGCCTTCGACATCACCTACGCGGCGGTCGGCCAGCTCTACGACTACCGCTGCCGCATCCGCCCGAGCGATGCGGCGCTGGCGCGCGCCCACGCCGCGGTCGGCGACGCGCACCTGCTGCTCGACCTGCGCGCCCGCACCGTGCGCTTCGCGCGCGACGGCATGCGCATCGACCTGGGCGGCTTCGCCAAGGGCCACGCGGTCGACAACGCCGCGGCGATCCTGCGCCATCGCGGCATCCGCCACGCGATCGTCAGCGCCGGCGGCGACAGCCGGGTGATCGGCGATCGCCGCGGCCGGCCCTGGACGGTGGGCATCCGCGATCCGCGTCGGCCCGGCGAGATGGCCGCGCTGCTGCCGCTCGAAGACGTGTCGATCTCGACCTCGGGCGACTACGAGCGCTATTTCGACGAAGACGGCGTGCGCTTTCACCACGTCATCGACCCGGCCACCGGAAGGTCCCCCTGCGGTGTGCACAGCGTGACGGTGCTCGCCGAGGACGGACTGACGACCGAGGCGCTGTCCAAGACCGTGTTCGTGCTCGGTGTCGAGCGCGGCCTGCGGCTGATCGAATCGCAGCCCGGCGTCGATGCGGTGGTGGTCGATGCCGCTGGCGCGCTGCACTACTCGTCGGGGCTGCTCGCGCCCGCGCCGCCCACCCGCCAGTGAATACCGCCCTGACACCGACCGGGTGCATCGATGCCGGGCATCCATGCGACGCACCCGCGCGCGACACAACGATCCGACACCTAAGGAGGCCGCGATGAACAAGTGCTGGACCCTGGGCGCGTGGGCGAGCGCCGCCATGCTGACGGTCGCCATCGCCGGCTGCGGCAACGGCAGCGCCGGCGGTGCGGGCACCCTCACGGTGGCCGGCGACGTGCCGATCGCGTATGCGCTGCGCGTCAACACGATCAGCGCGAATCCGACCAACGGCGCGCCCACCGCACCCGGCGGCGACCTGATGGTGCGCGAGAAATCCTCGCCCAGCGCGGTGGAGCACAACATCACCGCGCAGTTCACGCAGGGCCAGGGCGACGCGTCGAACCCCGACGTGTCGTACGACGGCAAGAAGCTCGTGTTCTCGATGCGCTGTCCGGCCTCGAACACGTCGAAGATCGGCAACGTGAACGCGTGCACCGGGCGCTGGAACATCTGGGAATACGACATGACCGCGGGTGGCCTGGCCGGCGGCACGTTTCGCCGCCTGACCAGCTCGACCGACTCCGACGACGTCGATCCGACCTACCTGCCGGCCGGCCGCGGCTTCGTGTTCACCTCGAACCGGCAGACCACCTCGAGCCTGAACCAGGCGCTCGGCCACAGCTACTACGCACTCGACGAGTACGAACGCGAGCGCGTGTTCAACCTGCACACGATGGACGCCGACGGCGGCCACATCACGCAGATCTCGGTCAACCAGAGCCACGACCGCAGCCCGGTGGTGCGGCCCAACGGCGACATCATGTTCTCGCGCTGGGACCACGTGGGCGGGCGCAACCACTTCAAGATCTTCCGCGTCAAGCCCGATGGCACCGACCTGTTCGTGCTCTACGGCGCGCACAGCCCGGGCAACAGCTTCCTGCACCCGCGCGACATGGACCCGAACGGCAAGTACAAGGGCTTCGTCGCCTCCGACCTGATGCCGCTGTCGCGCACCCACGAAGGCGGCGGGCTCGTCTTCATCGACGCGGCCAACTATTCCGAGCAGAACACGCCCGCCAATGCCGGCGTGCCGACGCTGGGTGGCCAGCAGCAGATGACCGCACAAGCGCTGAAGATCGACCGCGGGCTGTCGCAATACGGCCGCGTCACGACGCCGTACCCGCTGTGGGACGGCACCGACCGCGTGCTGCTCGCCTACACGCCGTGCGAGGTCAGCCGCGCCGGCGTGGTCGTGCCGTGCGCCACGCTGACGGCCGACGAGATGACCCGCCTGAGCGACGGCAACCGGCTGGTCGCCGACATCCAGGCCGATCCGCTGCAGGACAACGTGGCGCCGTCGTACGCGATCTACATGTTCGACCCGGCGCAGCAGACCTGGCTGATCGTCGCGTCGCCCCCGAGCGGGTTCATGTACACGCACCCGGTGGCGCTGCAGTCGCGCCCCGAGCCGAGCGCGACCACCGCGACCAGCCCCGACGCCACGCTCGCGCAGCAGGGCCTGGGCCTGCTCGAAGTGCGCAGCGTCTACGACACCGACGGCCTGGGCCGCATGGGCGACCCGGTGCTGGCCGCCGCCGACCTGGCCGCCGGCTGCACCACCGCGATCGCCAAGACCACGCCGACCGATCCGCTCGACACCCGCGCCCAGGTGGCCGACCTGGTGCGCATCAAGAACCCCGCCGATCCGGCCTACGGCTGCGCGCCGGCGCGCTTCGTGCGCGCGGTGCGGGCGGTGGCGCCGCCTTCGGGCATGACCGGCATGCGCAGCGCGATCGGCGACACCGAGTTCGAGATGCAGCAGATCCTGGGCTACGCGCCGATCGAACCCGACGGTTCGTTCAAGCTCACCGTGCCCGCGGACACGCCGATCGCGCTGGCCGTGATCGACTCGCAGGGCCGCGCGTTCCAGACCCACACCAACTGGATCCAGGTGCGCCCGGGCGAGCGCCGCACCTGCGACGGCTGCCACAGCCCGCGCCGCGGCGGCGCGCTCAACTCGGGCGCGGTCGTCAACAGCGTGCCCGCGGCGTGGCTCGGCGCGATGGCCAGCGCGCACCAGTCGGGCGAGACGATGGCGGGCACGCGCACGCGCCTGGACCCGACCGCGCTGCAGCTCGCCTCCGACCTGCTCTACACCGACATCTGGGCCGACACCGGCAAGCCCGGCATCGCCGGCCGCGCGCCGATCGCGCTCCGCTACACCGGCAACGCCAACCCGGCCGACGATCTCGCCACGGCCGTGCCGACCAACGGCATCGTCAACTACCCCGACCACATCCAGCCGCTGTGGACGCGCGCACGCGGCGCGAACACCTGCACCAACTGCCACAACGGTGCGGCCAAGCTCGACCTGAGCGCCACCGTGGCCGGCACCGGCCGCCTGACCTCGTACGAGAAGCTGATGGTCGGCGACCCGCTCATCGACCCGGCCACCGGCTTGCCGCAAACGCGCATCGAAGAAGGCGTGCCCGTGATCGCGCGCGGCCCGGCGCTGGTGGACACCGCCGCCAGCGAAGGCGAGGCGCTCGGCCTGGCACGCAAGAGCCGGCTGGTGGAGATCCTGTTCGGCCAGAGCCTGATGTCGGGTGCCGACGCGCGCAGCGCGCACCCGAACCCGCCGGCCTCCGCGCCCGACCACTCGAAGCTGCTGAACGCGGCCGAAAAGCGGCTCGTGGCCGAGTGGATCGACCTCGGCGGCAAGTATTACAACGACCCGTTCAATGGCGCGAACGGCATGCGCACGGTCACCGGCTTGAGCCAGGCCAGCTTCGAGGCGCAGGTGTTCCCGATCCTGCGCTCGACCTGTGCGGCAGCCTGCCACCAGGCGATCGGCAGCAGTAACTCGGCGACGCCGCCGGGCACCTCGTTCCGCGACAACCGCTTCGTGCTCACCGGCGACCCGATGGGCGACTACAACGTCACGCTGACGATGATCTCGAACGCCTGCAGCCCGGGGTCGAACTACCTGCTGAGCCGGCCCTCGACGGTGCCGCATCCGGCCGGTGCGGTGGGCGCGACCACGGCGATCCTGCCGGCGGGCAGCGCGAACTACAACGCGATCGCCAACTGGATCCTGAGCGGATGTTGAAACGCATGGCGTTCCTGCAGCGATCCGTACACCGCCCACCCGCTGGCTCGCAATGGGCGCGGCGGCGTGTGGCCGCGAGCGCCGCGGCCGCCGCGCTGGCGGTGCTTGCCGGTTGTGGCGGCTCGTCGTCGAACCCGTTCGACAACCCGGCCGCGGTGGCCAACGCCACGGCCTCGTCGGGCCAGCGCCTGTCGTTCGCGTATTTCCAGCGCTGCATCGACCCGATCCTCAACGCGCCATTGACGATCCAGCAGGGCGGCACGGTCTCGACCAACACCTGTGCCGGTTCGGGCTGCCACGCCAGCGCCACCGGCACCGGCGGCGCGTTTCGCGTCGTGCCCGGCGCGCAGCCGCTCGACCTGACCAACCCGGCCAACACGCCCGACGTGATCCGCGCCAGCGACATGTACAAGAACTTCTATTCGGCGCAGGGCGAGGTCGTGCTCGGCTCGACCACGCAGAGCCGCCTGCTCGCCAAGCCGCTGCTGCTCAACGTGCTGCACGGCGGCGGCCTGATCTTCGCGAGCGTGGACGACCCGAACGCCAAGCTGATCCGCTACTGGATCAGCCACCCCGCGCCGCTCGGGCAGGACGAATTCAGCACCGCCAACTACAGCATGTTCACGCCGCCCGACCCGCAGGCCGGAACCTGCAACACGCAATGACGCACCGCCGCGCGGCCTGCCCAACGCTCGGCGCGGCTGCGCCGATCCGTCGTGGCGTCATCGGCGCGGTGCTCGTGGCGCTCGCGTTGGCCGGCGTGGGCGTGCGCGCGGCCGATGGGGCCGATGCGGCGGGCGCGATGCCTGCGGCCACCGCCGCCAGTGCCTCGGCCGCAACGCCGAACGCAACGCAAGCGGCGACCGAACGTCTGCAGGTCACCGACCCGTACATCGAACTGCGCACCGGGCCCGGCCGCGGCTATCCGGTGTTCTTCGTCGCGGCGCGCAGCGAGTGGATCGCGATCGAACTGCGCCACACCGACTGGTACAAGGTGCGCACCGACGGCGGCAAGGTCGGCTGGGTCAACCGCGGGCAACTGCAGACCACGCTCACCGCCGCGGGCGAGCGCAAGCGCTTTCGCGACATCCTGCTCGACGACTACCTGAGCCGCCGGGTTCAGCTCGGCGCAGCGTGGGGCCGCTTCAAGTCGGAGCCGATGCTCAAGCTGTGGACCAGCTACCGGGTCTCGGAAACGCTCAGCGTCGAAGGCACGCTCGGCCAGGTGCAGGGCGTGTTCTCGGGCACCGACTTCTGGCACCTCGACCTGCTCGCCGAGCCCTGGTCGGACCGCCGCTTCTCGCCGTTCGTCGGCATCGGCATGGGCAAGTTCAAGAACTTCCCGAACCTGAGCCTGGTGGGCGCCGCCACCACCGACGCCAAGCTCGCCAACGCGACGCTCGGCGTGCGCTACCACCTCGGCGACCGCTTCGTGCTGCGCGCCGACTACGCGCTGTACACCGCGTTCCTCTCCGACGCGCGAACGGCCGAGTACCGCGCCTTCAGCGCCGGTCTTTCGTTCTTCTTCTGACGCTCAACGACACCCACCGCCACCCCATGAAAACATCCGTGTTGCGCCGCGCTGCGCTGGCCTTCGTCACCGCTGCGGCCTGTGCCGGTGCCAGTGCCGCCGATCAGGCACCCGCCGACGATCAGGTCGTCGTGCCGCAGGTCGACCGGCGCGACATCCAGCCGCCGCGATTCCCGTCGAACGACTTCGAGATCGGCGCGTTCGTCGGCACCTACGCGACGCAGAACTTCGGCTCCAGCGTCGTCGGCGGGCTGCGGCTGGGCTACCACGTGACCGAAGACTTCTTCGTCGAAGGCGTCTACGCGCAGACCAAGGTCAGCGACGAGGCCTTCCGCCAGGTGCTGCCCGGCGGCGTGTTCCCGACGCAGAAGGTCACGCTGAGCTACTACGACCTTTCGGTCGGCTACAACGTGCTGCCCGGCGAGGTGTTCATCGGCGGCAAACGCGCCCGGCCGGCGGCGTTCTACCTGATCGGCGGCGTCGGCAGCACGCGCTTCGACCAGCAGCGCCGCCCGACCTTCAACCTCGGCGTCGGCTACCGCGTGTTCCTGGCCGACTGGGCCGCACTGCAGGTCGACATGCGCGACCACATCTATTCGCTCGACCTGCTCGGCAAGCGCCAGAGCACGCAGAACCTCGAGTGGACCGGCGGCCTGACGGTCTTCTTCTGACCTCTTCCGAGCAAGGCGATGCGCATGAACACGTCGATCTCTGTCACACGCGCGCGCCTCGTGCGCCGGGCGCTGGGCGCCGCGCTGGCGCTGGTGGCGAGCGTGCCGGCGCTGGCGGTGGCGCCGGCCTCGATCGCGCCCGACTTCACGTTGCGCACGCTGAACGGCCCGAACCTGCGCCTGCAGGAACAGCGCGGCCGCGTCGTGATGATCAACTTCTGGGCCACCTGGTGCGGGCCGTGCCGCCAGGAGATGCCGCACCTGAACCGCCTGTACCAGAAGTACAAGGCCTCGGGCTTCGTGCTGCTCGGTGTCAACGTCGACGACGACACGCGCAATGCCGCCGAGGTGGCGGCCAAGCTCGGCGTCACGTTCCCGGTGCTGCTCGACACCGACAAGCAGGTCAGCCGCCGCTACGACCTGGCGACGATGCCGTCGACCGTGCTGATCGACCGTGACGGCAAGGTGCGCTACGTGCACCGCGGCTACCTGGCCGGCTATGAAGACACCTACGACCGGCAGATTCTGGAGTTGCTGAAGTGAACGCACCGCGCCCGCTCGCAGCCGCCGTGCTGATCTGCGCCGCAGCCCTGGGCGGTTGCGCGATCCAGCCCTGGGTCAAGCCCTACGAGCGCGAGCACCTGGCCGACCCGATCATGCAGTTCTCGCGCGATGCGCTGTCCGACAAGCACCTCGAGCACGTGCGCGACGTGCGCGAAGGCGCGCGCGGCGCCACCGGCGTGCAGGGGGGCGGCTGTGGCTGCAATTAGCAGGGCAGCGCACCTGTTGCAGCGCCTCGCGGCGCTGCTCGGCGGCGTGCTCGCGGCCGGCGGGGCGCGTGCGGTCGATCTGCCGGCCGACCGCGCCGAGGCCATGTTCCATTCGTACAGCGGCGGTGGCGTCACGGCCAACGGCCCGGCGCTGCTGGTGCGCAAGAGCGTGATGGACAAGGTCTCGCTTTCGGCCTCGTACTACGTCGATGCGGTCAGCAACGCGTCGATCGACGTCGTCACCACCGCCAGCCCGTACCGCGAGCGCCGCACCGAATACGGCTTCGGCGCCGAGTACGTGTACCGCGACTCGACGATCACGCTCGCCACCTCGAGCAGCCACGAACCCGACTACACCGCCGACAGCACCAGCCTCGACGTCGCGCAGGAAGTGTTCGGCGGCATGACGACGGTGAGCCTGGGATTCACACGCGGCGCCGACAAGGTCGGCAAGCACGGCGCACCGGAGTTCGCCGACACCGCGCGGCACTGGCAGTACCGGCTCGGCGCGACGCAGATCCTGACGCCGCGCTGGATCATGAGCGCCAACCTCGAGGCGCTCGCCGACGACGGCTTTCTTGCCAGCCCGTACCGCGTGGCACGCGTGTTCGGCGCCGCGGTGCCCGAGCGCGACCCGCGCACGCGCTCGGCGCGCGCGGCCAAGCTGCGCTTGATCGGTGACCTCGGCGCGCGCAACGCGGTGCATGGCGAGTACCGCTACTTCTGGGACACCTGGGCGATCAAGGCCCACACCACCGAGTTCGGCTACAGCCGCTACTTCGGCGACCCGTGGCTGGCCGACGCCTACCTGCGCTACTACACGCAGCGGCACGCGCTCTTCTACAGCGACAACGCGACGGCCGACACCACCTACGTCTCGCGCAACCGCCAGCTCAGCACCTTCAACAGCGTGACGCTCGGCGCCAAGCTGGCCTACACGGTGCAGAAGATCCCGGGCCGCTACGAGGTCAAGGTCAACGGCGCGTACGAATACGTGCGCTACAAATTCAGTGATTTCACCGACATCCGGACCGGCAGCCCGTACGCGTACAACGCCAACGTGCTGCAGGTCTACGTGTCGGCCACCTACTAGCGAGCCCGGCCATGTCGAATCGATGCTGCAACCTCATCGCCGCTGGGCTCGTGCTCGTCGCGCTGCTGCCCGTCGCGCGGGCCGCCGACGCGGCGGCGCCGGCTGGCGCGGCCAGCGCCGCGGCGGCGTCCAACCTGGACGATCGCATCCAGGACACCAAGCACGACGTGATCGAGCTCAACCGCGACCTGCTCGTGCTCGAGGAGGAACTGCTCTTCCCGGCCAACACGCAGGTGGCGTTGTTCGTGTCGATGGACGTGGGCAAGCTGTTCGAGCTCGATTCGGTGCAGATCAAGCTCGACGACAAGCTCGTCGCCAGCTACCTGTACACGCCGCTCGAAGTGCAGGCGCTGCACCGCGGCGGCATGCAGCGCGTCTACCTCGGCAACCTGCGCAGCGGCGAGCACGAACTGGTCGCGTTCTTCACCGGCAAGGGTCCGCACGAGCGCGACTACAAGCGCGGCACGACCGTCAAGTTCGACAAGGGCAGCGGCGCGAAATACATCGAGCTGCGCATCCAGGATTCGATGGACAAGCTGCAGCCCGAGTTCGACGTCAAGGTCTGGCAGTAACGTTCGATGCGCCTTCGTTCCCACGTTCGTGTCGTGCGGCGCCGGCTGGTGGCCGTGGTCGCCGCGTGGGCGGCGCTCGCGGCGCCGTGCGTTGCAGCATTCGGCGCGCAGCCGCTGGCCGGTGAATCCGCGCACGAGGTCCGCGACCCGCACTACGGCGACGTGCTGTTCCACTTCTACCAGTCGCACTACTTCACCGCACTCACGACGCTGATGGCGTCGCAGCACTTCGATCGCGTGGCGCACCACGCCGACGAGGCCGAGGTGCTGCGCGGCGGCATGCTGCTGTCGTACGGCATGCACCGCGAGGCCGGCGCGATCTTCGCCCGGCTGATCGAGCAGGGCGCCAGCCCCGCGGTGCGCGACCGGGCCTGGTTCTATCTGGCCAAGATCCGCTACCAGCGCGGCGACGCGGCGCAGGCCGAGGCCGCGCTCGCGCACATCGAGCGGCGCCTGGCGCCGGCGCTCGAAGAGGAACGCGGCCTGCTCCACGCCAACCTGCTGATGGCGCGCGCCGACTACGCCGGCGCCGCGGATGCACTCGGCGCGCTCGACGACCAGGCGCCCGGCTCGCGCTACGTGCGCTTCAACCTGGGCATCGCGCTGATCAAGGGTGGCGACGCCGCGCGCGGCACCGCGATGCTCGACGCCTTGGGGCGCGCCCCCGCCGAGAACGAGGAGTACCGCAGCCTGCGCGACCGCGCCAACGTGGCGCTGGGCTTTGCGGCACTGCGCGACCAGCGGCCGCAGGACGCCCGGGTCGATCTGGAACGGGTGCGCCTGAACGGCTTGCAGGCGAACAAGGCATTGCTCGGCTTCGGCTGGGCCGCGGCCGCCCTCAAGGAGCCCAGGCTCGCGCTCGTGCCGTGGTTGGAGCTTGCGCAGCGCGACCCGGGCGACTCGGCGGCGCTGGAGGCGCGCATCGCGGTGCCTTATGCCTACGCCGAACTGGGCGCCTACCGCCAGTCGCTGGCGCTGTACAACGACGCGATCACCGCCTATGCGCGCGAGAACACCGACCTCGACGACTCGATCACCGCGATCCGCTCCGGCAAGCTCGTGCAGGCGCTGATCGAGCGCAACCCCGGTGACGAGATGGGCTGGTTCCAGAGCCTGCACGACCTGCCCGAGTTGCCGCACGCCGGCCACCTGGCCCAGGTGCTGGCGAGCAACGAATTCCAGGAAGCCTTCAAGAACTACCGCGACCTGCGCTTTCTGGCGCGCAACCTCGAAGCGTGGCGCGACAAGCTCGGCGTCTTCGACGACATGCTCGCCACCCGCCGCAAGGCCTACGCCGAGCGGCTGCCTCGGGTGCGCGAGCGCGCCAGCGGGATCGGTCTGCCGGCGATGCGCCAGCGGCGCGACGCGCTGGCGGCCGAGCGGGCGCAGGCGTCGGCCGACGGCGTGGCCTTCGCCGACGCAAAGGAGCGCGACCTGCTCGCGCGCGTCGCCCGTGCCCAGGCCACGCTCGCCGCCGACGCGTCGAACCCCGAACTGGCCGCGGCGCGTGCCCGCGTGCGGCTCGCGGCCGGCGTGCTCGGCTGGCAGCTCGCGCAGGAGCACCCGGCGCGCCTGTGGGCGGCGACCAAGCAGTTGCAGGTGATCGACGCCACGCTGGCGCAGGCCGAGCAGCGCGACGCCGCGCTGGCCCAGGCGCAGCGCGACGAACCGGCGCGCTTCGAGCAGTTCGCGCAGCGCATCGAGGCGCTCAGGCCGCGGCTGCAGGCCGAGATCCCGCGCGTGGCCGCGCTCGAAGCGCAGCAGCAGGCGGCGCTGCAGGAGATCGCGGTGGCGGCGCTGGTGCGCCAGAAGGAACGCCTCGTCGCGTATTCGACGCAGGCCCGCTACGCGGTCGCGCAGCTCTACGACCGCGCCAACGAGGCCACCGACGCCCGCCCCGACGTGCGCGCTGGCGCAGCCGCCGGTTCAGCCGCCGGCGCAGCCACCAGTGCAGCCACCAATTCAGCCACCAATTCAGCCACTGGTGCAGCCACCGGTGCAGCCACCGGCGCCCCCACCGGCGCCCGCACCGGTGCAGCCACCCGCGCGCCCACCACGGCGCCGCCGCCCACGGCGCCGACGGCCGAGCGCACCGATGCGAACCAGGACGCAGACCATGCCGGCAAGCCGTAGCCTGGTGGCATCGCTGGCGTGGCTTGCGGCCGGCCTGCTCGGCGCCTGCGCGGGCCCGCGCGGCACGCCCGACAACGAGCCCACGCTCCAGTCGCTCGCCGGCCGCACGGTCGAGGTCGACACCACCCGGCGTGTCGCCGCCGACGAGACCCGCGCGATCGACGCCTACCGCAAGTTTCTCGAGGTCGCGCCGCAGGCGCCGCAGCGCGCGCAGGCGATGCGCCGCATCGGCGACCTGGAGATGGACAGCGCCGACCGCGCCAGCGGCCAGACCGCCAACCCGCCCGACTACCGCGCCGCGATCGCGCGCTACCAGGAGTTCCTGAAAACCTATCCCAGCGACGCCGCCAGCGACCGCGTGCTCTACCAGCTGGCGCGCGCCTACGAGCAGGGCGCCGACCCCGACGCTGCGCTGAAGACGCTGGACCGGCTGGTGCAGGGCTACCCGGCCACGCCCTACCGCGACGAAGCGCAGTTCCGGCGCGGCGAGCTGCTGTTCACCGCGCGTAACTACGCCGCCGCCGAGCAGGCCTACGCCAGCGTGCTGCGCAGCCGCCAGGCCAACCCGTACCACGACCGTGCGCTCTACATGCAGGGCTGGTCGCAGTTCAAGCAAGGCCGGCTCGACGAAGCCCTGCACTCGTTCTTCGGCGTGCTCGACGTCAAGCTCGGCGGCCGCGAAGGCGAGGGTGGGCTGGCCACGCTCGCCGGCCTGAGCCGCGCCGACCGCGAGCTGGTCGAAGACACCTTCCGTGTCGTCAGCCTGAGCCTGACGAACCTGCAGGGCGCGGAGTCGATCCCCGCCTACATCGACTCGCCGCTGCGTCGCGCCTACGCGTTTCGGGTCTACGAACAGCTCGGCGACTTCTACGTCACGCAGGAGCGCACCAAGGACGCCGCCGACACCTTCGGCCTGTACGCCAGTCGCAATCCGCTCGACGCGCAGGCGCCCGTGCTGCAGGCGCGCGTGATCGAGATCTACGAGAAGAGCGGCTTCGGCACACTGGCGCTCGAAGCGAAGAAGGACTACGTGGCACGCTACGGCAGCGCGAGCGAACTGCGCCGCACCAACCCGGCGGGCTGGGCGCGCGCCCAGCCGCTCGTCAAGACCCACCTCGCCGAGCTGGCGCGCCACTACCACGCCGCGGCGCAGCAGAGCAGGAGTGCCGCCGACGTCGAAGAGGCCGTGCGCTGGTACCGCGCGTACCTCGCGTCGTTCCCGACCGACCCGCAGGCGGCGCAGAAGAACTTCCTGCTCGCCGAGCTGCTGTTCGACGCGGGGCGCTTCGGCGAGGCGAGCGCCGAGTACGAGAAGACCGCCTATGGCTACCCGCCGCACGCCAAGAGCGCCGACGCCGGCTATGCGGCGCTGCTGAGCGACGCCCGCATGCAGAAGACCGCCAGCGCCGCCGACCTGCCGGCGCTGCAGCGCGCCAGCGTCGACAGCGCACTGCGATTCGCGCAGGCGTTCGGCGCCGACCCGCGCGCCGCGGCCGTGCTCGCCGACGCGGCCGACCGGCTCTATGCGTTGCACGACGGTGACCAGGCGGCCCGCGTCGCCCGGCGCGTGATCGACCTGCAGCCGCCGGCCGCCGACGCGCAACGCCGTGTCGCCTGGACCGTGCTCGCGCACACATCGTTCGAGCGCAACGCGTACGCCCCGGCCGAGCAGGCCTACGCGCAGGCGCTCGCGCTGATGGCGCCCACCGATGCCGGCCGCGCCGACCTGGTCGAGCGCGAAGCGGCGTCGGTCTACAAGCAGGGCGAGCAGGCGCGCAACGCCGGCCGGCTTCGCGAGGCGGTCGGCCATTTCACGCGGGTCGCCGGCGTGGCGCCGCAGTCGGCGGTGCGCGCGACCGCGCAGTACGACGCCGCGGCGGCCTTGATCGCGCTGAAGGACTGGGGTGCGGCGGTGCGCACGCTCGAAGACTTCCGCCAGCGCTACCCCGGCCATGCGCTGCAGCCGCAGGTGAGCGCCAAGCTCGCGGTCGCGTACGTCGAGCAAGGCCAGTGGGCCGGTGCCGCCGGCGAATACGAACGCCTCGCGGCGACCAACCCCGACCCGAAGCTCGCACGCGAAGCGCTCTGGCAGGCCGCCGAGCTGTACCAGAAGGCCGGTTCGCGCGCCGCCGCGGCCAAGGCCTACGAGCGCTACCTGGCGCAGTACCCGCAGCCGCTGGAGGCGGCGATCGAGGCCCGCTACCGGCTGGCCGGCATCGCCAGGCAGGACGGCAACGCGGCGCGCGAGCTGGCGTTGATGCGCGAGATCTTCCAGGCCGACCAGGCCGGCGGCGCGGCGCGCACCGACCGCACCCGCTACCTGGGCGCCACGGCCGCGCTGGCGCTGGCCGAGCCGGTGGCGCAGGCCTACCGGGAGGTGGTGCTGAAGGAGCCGCTGCAGGTGCAGCTCAAGTTGAAGAAGGCGAAGATGGAGCAGACCCTGAAGGCCTACGCCGTCGCCGCCGACTACGGCGTGGCCGACGTGTCGACCGCGGCCACCTACGGCATCGCGACCGTGTACCGCGATTTCGGCCGGGCGCTGATGGCCTCGCAGCGGCCGAAGAAGCTGTCGAAGGCCGAGCTCGAACAGTACAACGTGATGCTCGAGGAGCAGGCCTTCCCGTTCGAGGAAAAGGCCGCCGAGCTGCACGAGGTCAATGCGCGCCGCGCCGCCGCCGGCATCTACGACGCGTGGGTGCAGCGCAGCTTCGAGGCGCTGCGCGAGTTGCGCCCGGTGCGCTACGGCAAGACCGAGCGCAGCGAAGGAGTGATCGATGCGATCCGCTGAGTGCCGCTGGCGCGCCTGGGTGCTGGTCGCCGTCGCATCGGGCGGCACAGGCTGCGCCATGGTGGGCGAGCCGCTGAAGGCGACGGCGCAGGCGGTCGCGCCGGCCACGGGGGCATCGACGCCGGCCATGGGTGCCGGTGCCGCGGTGTCGGCCGAAGCGCCGGTGAACCCCGAGGTGCGGCGCGCCTACCTTGATGCCGGCGCGGCGCTGCGGGCCGGTCGCACGCAGGAGGCCGAGCGCGGCTTTCGCGCGCTGGCGCTGGCCCACCCCGAACTCGGTGGCCCGCACGCCAACCTCGGCCTGATCGACCGCCAGGCCGGCAAACTCGCCGAGGCCGCCACCGAGTTCGAGCAGGCGCTGCGCCTGAACCCGAGGCAGCCGGTCTACCTGAACCAGCTCGGCATCACCTACCGCCAGCAAGGGCAGTTCGCGAAGGCGCGCGAGGCCTACCAGCAGGCGATCGCGCTCGACCCGAGTTACGCCGCGCCGGTGCTCAACCTGGGCATCCTGAATGACCTGTACCTGGGCGACGGCACGCAGGCGCTGGCGCTGTACGGCCGCTACCTCGCGCTGACGCCGAACGGCGACGCGGTGGTGGCCAAGTGGGTCGCCGAACTGAAGAACCGCAAGCCGGCGGCGCTGGCGGTGAACCGAAAGGAACCCGGATGAAGCCGATTCGAATCACCGCGTTCTTGGCCGCGTTGTTGGCCACGCAGATGGCCGCGCTGCTGGCCGTGCTCGCGAGCGCCGCCCCCGTGCTCGCGCAAGACCGCGCCGACATCGACCGCACCAGGATCATCGGCAACCGCGAGCTGCCCAAGGTGCTGTACATCGTGCCCTGGAAGCAGCCGCTGCCCGGCGACTTGTCGGGCCGCCCGCCGTCGAGCGTGCTCGACGAGGCACTCGCCCCGATCGACCGCGACGTGTTCCGCCGCCAGTTGCAGTACGACGCGCAGACGCACGCGCGCGCGCCTGAACCTGCCGGCACCGCGGCACCCAAGTGACCGCGCCCGCCCTTCACCGAACCCCCTGACTTCCACCGGAGACCGACCCCATGAACGCCTTCAGCACCGCCGTCAAGTTCTTCCAGGATTGCGGCTTGTTCATCTACCCCAGCATCCTGATCATGGCGCTGGGCGTGACGATCGCGATCGAACGTTTCATCTTCCTGAGCCGGGCACGCAGCGAGAACGGCAAGGTCTGGGCGCAGGTGCTGCCGATGCTGCAGAAGGGCCAGTTCAAGGACGTGCAGGGCGTGACCGCGAAGTCCGATGCGGCGATCGGCAAGATCGTCAACTACGGGCTGGTGCGCATGCAGAGCCCGGGCCGGCGCGAAGACCTCGACGCCGCGATGGAAGAGGGCATGATGGAAATCGTGCCGCGCCTGGAAAAGCGCACCCACTACATCGCCACCTTCGCCAACGTGATCACGCTGGTCGGGCTGCTGGGCACGATCATCGGCCTGATCAAGGGCTTCACCGCGGTCGCGCAGGTCAATCCGGCCGACAAGGCCGAGATGCTCTCGGCGAGCATCTCGATCGCGATGAACAACACCGCGTTCGCGCTGATGGTGGCGATCCCGTTCCTGCTGATCCACTCGTTCCTGCAGGCCAAGACCAGCGAGATCGTCGACGGCCTGGAGGCCGCCAAGATCAGCTTCCTGAACCTGGTGCAGCGCCTGCGCGCCGAACAGGGCGCGGCGCGCTGAGCGAGCCGCCCGCCCGCGCACCCGCCGCCTCCACCGACCCGCCCCGAAGGAACGACCCATGCGTGTTCGACGCCTGCGCAAACATGCGGCGCACCTGGAGATCACCGCGTTCATCAACCTGATCGTGGTGCTGGTGCCCTTTCTGCTCTCGACCGCGGTGTTCACGCGCATGGCGGTGATCGACCTGAGCCTGCCGGCGCAGTCCACCGGCGCGCTCGAAAAGCTCAAGGGCAACGACCTGAAGCTCGAGGTCGTGATCCGGCCCGACGCGCTCGAGGTCGGCGACCGCATCGGCGGGCTCATTCAGCGCCTGCCGGCCACCGCCGCGGGCCCGGACGTGCGCGCGTTGCAGGCGCTGGTCCAGCAGCTCAAGACGCGATTCCCCGACCAGACCGAGGCCACCGTGCTGGCCGAGCCGAACACGCCTTACGACACGCTGGTGCAGGTGATGGACGCGGTGCGCGCAGGGCACGTAGTGCAGGGCGCGACGGTGGTGCGCGCCGAGCTGTTCCCGAACATCTCGATCGGCGACGCGCCGGTTCGCACCCGGTAGCGCGCGCCATGAAACTCACCCCGCTGCAAAAGCGCGCCGAGCGGCGCAGCCGCAACCAGACGATGGTCGACATGAACCTGGTCTCGCTGATCGACGTGTTCACGATCCTGATCTTCTTCCTGCTGTCGAACTCCGGCGGCGTCGAGATCCTGCCGAGCCCGCGCGGCGTGAGGCTGCCCGAGTCGGTGGCCGAGACCAGCCCGCGCGAGACCGTCGTGGTGGTGGTCAGCGACACCGAGATCCTGGTCGACGGCCGCCGGATCGCGACCGTCGCCGACGCGCTCGGCGCCGACGGCGACCTGATCGCGCCGCTGAAGACCGAGCTCGACCGGCAGGGCGTTCGCCAGGCGGCGGGCCAGGGCAACACTGCGCAAGCCAAGCGGCTGACGATCATGGGCGACAAGGACATCCCGTACCGACTGCTGCGCAAGGTCATGGCCACCGGCGCGCGTGCCAACTTCAGCGACGTGTCGTTCGCGGTGCGGCAGAGGTTGCAATCGTGAGCGCCGCGGCCCTCGTTTCGTTCCGCGCGCCGGTCCTGCCGTGGTCGGTCTCGGCCGACGACGAACTGCGCTTTCGGCGCATCGCGCAGCGGGTGCTGGTGAGCGCCGCGCTGCTGTGCATCGCGCTGCCGTGGCTGCCGGTGTCGCAGCCCGACCGCGCGCCACCGCAGCCGTTGCCAGCGCGGCTGGCCAAGCTGATCCTGCCGCCCGAGCCGCCAGCGGCGGTGGTCAAGCCGCCGCCCGAAATCGCCCACCCGCCTGTGGCCCGCGCCGCGCCGGCCGAGCCGCCCGCGCCGGCCCGGCCCGAGGC
>JAGWTP010000003.1 GCA_028868895.1 Burkholderiales bacterium | reverse complement strand
ATCCCATCAAACGCCAATTCGTGTGACACCCTCCTGCCAACCTGTCGGAGTTCGCATGCCGCGCCAGATCCCCTGCCTCTTGTCGACGACTCTCGTGGTGGCCGCCCTGCTCGCGGCATGCCCAGGCCCGGCCCGGGCGGCAGCGCCGTCCTCGTCCGCCATGGCCTCCTCCACCGCTGCCAGCGCCACCGCGGGCATCGCCTGGCAGCACGCGGCCAGCGATGCCGACGTCGACGCCGCGTTCGCGCAGGCCCGAGCCGCCGGCAAGCCGGTGTTCGTCTACTGGGGCGCCACGTGGTGCCCGCCGTGCAACCAGGTCAAGGCGACGATCTTCAACCGGCAGGACTTCATCGAGCGCTCGCGCGCCTTCGTGCCGGTGTACGTGGACGGCGACAGCCCGGGCGCGCAAAAGCTCGGCGCGCGCTTTCACGTCAGCGGCTACCCGACGATGCTGCTGTTCAGCCCGCAGGGCGTCGAACTCACACGCCTGCCCGGCGAGGTCGACGCGGCGCGCTACAACGAGGTGCTGACGTTGGGCATGAACGCGCAGCGGCCGGTCAAGGAACTGCTCGCGCAGGTGAAGGCCGGTGGCCAGGGCCTGAGCCGCAACGACTGGCGCCTGCTCGCCTTCTACGCGTGGGACACCGACCACCAGCAACTCGTGCCCCGGGGCGGCGTGCCCGCGCTGCTGCGCCAACTGGCGGCGGTCTGCCCGCCTCAGCCGGCCGAGATCGCGACCCGGCTGCGCCTCGAAGCGCTCGCAGCGAGCGACGCCAAGGCGGCCGAGAAGCCCGACCCGGCCACGCAGGCCGCGGTGCTCGCGCTGCTCGCCGACGCGCCGGCGGCGCGCGCGCAGATGGACGTGCTGACCAACAACGCGCCCGACATCACGCGCGCGCTCAGCGCCCGCGGCACGCCGCAACGCGCCGCGCTGCTGGCGGCGTTCGACCGCGCGCTGAAGCGATTCGAGGCCGACACCACGCTGTCGCGCGCCGACCGCATGGGCGCGCTGATCGCGCAGGTCGATCTGGCGAAGATCGATGCGCCCGACGCCAGCCGCGCGGGAGGATCGAAGCGGCCGACGGTCAAGCTGCCCGCGGCACTGCTCGCCGACATCCGCGCCCAGACCGCACGCGCCGACCGCGAGATCACCGACGGCTACGAGCGCCAGGCGGTCATCACCTCGGCCGCGTACCTGCTCGCGCAGGCCGGGCTGGGTGACGAATCCGACGCGCTGCTGAAGGCCAACCTCGCGAAAAGCCACTCGCCGTACTACCTGATGAGCGAGCTGGCCGGCAACGCGAAGGCGCGCGGCGACACCGCCGCGGCGCTGCACTGGTACCAGGCCGCGTTCGACCGCAGCACCGGCCCGGCGACGCGGCTGCAATGGGGCGCGAGCTACGTGAGCGCGCTGGTCGAGCTGGCGCCGCGCGACGCGGCGCGCATCGAGCAGGTCGCGAGCCGGCTGCTGAGCGAGGCCGCCGCGCAGCCCGACGCGTTCTACGAGCGCAGCGCGCGCTCGCTGCAGCGCATGGGCGGCGCGCTGCAGCGCTGGAACCGGGGCGGCGCGCACGCCGCGGCGCTGCGCCGGCTGCAGACCCAGCTCGACGGGGTGTGCGGCGCGCTGCCGGCCACCGACCCGAAGCGCGCGACCTGCGCGACGGTGCTCGCGGCGGCACCGAAGAAGTCGGCTTGACGGCGTGCGGGGCTGCCGAAGTCAACCCGGGCCGAGCTGGCAGCGCCTGCCTTAGCATCCGCGCCATGCAAAAAATCTCCGCCGGTCGGGCCATGCGATCGTGCGCCTGGCTGCGGCGCATGGCGCGTGGGTGGCCGCGGGCCCCATCGCCGGCACGATCGAGGTCGCCGTCGCCGTCGCCGTGGATGCTGCTGTCACTGGCCCTGGCGCTCGTGTTCGCCACTCTGGCCACGGCGCGTGCGGCCGACGCAGCCGCAGCGGCGGCCTCTGCTCCCGTCGCGAGCGCCGGCTGGGTCACCGCCTACGCGGTGTTCGGCGAGCCCAAGTACCCGAGCGGCTTCGACCACTTCGACTACGTCGATCCGGCCGCGCCGAAGGGCGGCACGCTGCACCTGCGCAACCCGGACCGGCGCACCAGCTTCGACAAGTTCAACTACTTCACGGTCAAGGGCTCGGCGCCGGCCGGCATGGGCATCTTCATGCTCGAGACGCTCACGGTGCGCAGCGCCGACGAGCCGCGCACGATGTACGGCCTGCTCGCGCAGGAGATGCGCGTCGAGCCCGACAAGAGCGCGATCACGTTCCGCCTGAACCCGAACGCGCACTTCTCGAACGGCGATCCGGTCACCGCCGAAGACGTGAAGTACAGCTTCGATTCGCTCGCGGGCAAGTACGCCTCGCCGAGCTACAGCTCGGGGCTGGCGAGCGTGAAGCGCGCGGTCGTGCTCGACGCGCGCACGATCCGCTTCGACCTGATCGACAAGACCAGCGACACGCTGTTCACGGTCGGCGGGCTGTTCGTGTTCTCGCACAAGTGGGGGCTGCAGCCCGACGGCACGCACACGCGCTTCGACCAGCTCGTCTGGCAGAAGCCGATCGCCAGCGGGCCGTACACGATCGGGGTGGCCGAGCCCGACCGCGGCATCGAGTTCGTGCGCGACCCGCACTACTGGGGCCGCCACCTCGGCGTGCGCCGCGGCTTCTTCAATTTCGACCGCGTCGTCTACCGTTTCTTCCTCGACGAAGATGTTGCCACCGAGGCCTTCAAGGCCGGCGACTTCGACATCACCAAGGTCTACAGCGCACGCAACTGGGTGCGCCAGTACCGCGGTGCGAAGTGGAACGACGGCCGCATCATCAAACGCGTGATCCAGCTCGGTACCGGCCAGGGCCTTCAGTCCTACGAGCTGAACCTGCGCCGGCCGATCTTCCAGGACATCCGGGTGCGCCAGGCGCTCGGCCTGACCTTCGACTTCGACACGCTGAACCGCTACAAGCTCTACAAGCGCGCCAGCAGCGTGTTCAACAACTCGCCGTTCGCGGCGCAGGGGTTGCCGTCGCCGGGCGAGTTGAAACTGCTCGAACCGTACCGCAAGGAGCTGCCGCCGGCAGTGTTCGGGCCGCCGTTCGTCGCGCCCGGCACCGGCGGCGACCCGCGCGCGCTGCGCCGCAACCTGCTGCAGGCGCGCGCGTTGCTGGAAGCCGCCGGCTGGCACATCGCCGCCGACGGGCGGCTGCGCAACGCCAAGGGCGAGGCGTTCGACTTCGAGTACCTCGCGCCCGGCGACAGCAAGGACAACGCCGGGCTCGCCGCCTGGCAGCACAACTTTCGCAAGCTCGGCATCGAGATGAACATCCGCAACGTCGACTTCGCGCTGTACCAGCGGCGACTGAACGACTACGACTTCGACATGGTGACGATCGTCGAGCCGTCGTTCACGCTGCCGTCACCGGGCGACTACCTGCAGTTGTACGGCAGTGCATCGGCCGACCAGAAGGGCAACGGCAACTACCGCGGCGTGAAGAGTGCGGCGGTCGACCACGTGCTCGCCGCGATGAGCAACGCCACCACGCTGCAGGACTTTCGCGACGCCTGCCGCGCGCTCGACCGGATCGTGATGTGGAGCTACTGGCAGGTGCCCGAGCTGTACTCGAACACCGAGCTGATCTCGTACTGGAACAAGTTCGACATGCCCGCGCACCAGCCGCCGTACTTCACGACCGACCTCGCGCCCGATGTCGATTCGCAACTGCCGTGGCCGATCACCACCTGGTGGATCAAGCCGGGGCCGTTGCCGCGCCCCTGATGCGCCGCCGTTCGACAGACCCGATGAGGACACCATGCTGAGCTACATCCTCAAGCGCATCGCCCTGATGCTGCCCACGCTGCTGGGCGCACTGACGCTGACCTTCGTCGTGATCCAGTTCGTGCCCGGCGGCCCGGTCGAGCAGGCGATGGCCGAAGCCCGCGCCGGCGCGCGCGGCGCCTACAAGGCGCGCGGCGACATCGACGCCAAGCAGCTCGAGGAATTGAAGAAGCTCTACGGCTTCGACAAGCCCGCACCGGTGCGCTACGTCGAGATGCTCGAGCACTTCGCGCGCTTCGATCTGGGGCGCAGCTTCTCGCACGACCGGCCGGTCTGGGACCTGATCAAGGAGAAGCTGCCGGTGTCGATCAGCCTGGGCCTGTGGACGTTCCTGATCTCGTACCTGATCTCGCTGCCGCTGGGCATCGCCAAGGCGGTGCACGAAGGCTCGCGCTTCGACGCGCTGAGCACGCTGTTCGTGCTGGTGGGCTTCGCGATCCCCGGCTTCGTGCTCGGCGTGTTCCTGATCGTGCTGTTCGCCGGCGGCACCTTCTGGGACGTGTTCCCGCTGCGCGGCCTGACCTCCGACCACTGGGCGCAGCTGGCCTGGCCGGCGCGCATCCGCGACTACTTCTGGCACCTGACGCTGCCGCTGACCTGCCTGGTGGTGGGCAGCTTCGCGCAGACCACGCTGCTGACGAAGAACACCTTCGTCGAAGAGATCCGCAAGCAGTACGTGCTGGTGGCGCGCGCCAAGGGCCTGTCGCAGGCCCGGGTGTTGTGGAAGCACGTGCTGCGCAACGCGCTGATCCCGATCGTGACCGGATTCCCGGCCGCGTTCGTCGCCGCGTTCTTCTCGGGCGCGCTGCTGATCGAAACGCTGTTCTCGCTCGACGGGCTGGGCCGGCTGTCGTACGAGTCGGTGGTGCGGCGCGACTACCCGGTGGTGCTGGGGTCGCTGTTCCTGTTCACGCTGATCGGGCTGGTGGTCAAGCTGGTGTCGGACCTGCTCTACATGCTGGTCGACCCGCGCGTGCAGTTCGGCGCGGCGGCGAAGTGAGGCGTCGATGAGCGCGCTGGCCCCGACCCACACCCCGCTGGCCACGAGCGCGCCCGCGGGCCCGCTGGCGACGCTGCCGCGCTCGCCGAACCAGCGCGCCTGGGCGCGCTTCAAGCGCAACCGGCTCGGCTACGTGTCGCTGTGGATCTTCGGCGCGCTGCTGGTGCTCAGCGCGCTGGCCGACGTGATCAGCAACGACCGGCCGCTGGTCGCGTACTACGACGGCGCGTGGAGCTTCCCGGTGTTCCACAACCCGCCCGAGACCCGCTACGGCGGCGACTTCCGCACCCCCACCGACTGGACCGACCCGCTCATCCAAGACCACTTCGCGCAGCCCGGCAACTGGGCCCTGTACACGTTCAACCGCCACTCGGCGACTTCGCTCGACTACTTCAGCAAGCAGCCCGACCCGGCGCCGCCGAGCGCCTCGAGCTGGCTCGGCACCGACGCGGTCGGGCACGACATGGTCGCGCGGCTGCTCTACGGCTTTCGGGTCAGCATCCTGTTCGCGTTCGCGCTGACCTTCGTCGGCACCTCGATCGGCGTGGCGCTGGGCGCGGTGCAGGGCTTCTTCGGCGGCCGGCTCGACCTGACGGCCCAGCGCCTGATCGAGATCTGGAGCTCGGTGCCGGAGCTGTACCTGCTGATCATCTTCGCGTCGATCTTCCAGCCGTCGCTGCTGCTGCTGCTGGTGCTGCTGAGCCTGTTCGGCTGGATCGGCCTGTCGGACTACGTGCGCGCCGAGTTCCTGCGCAACCGCTCGCTCGAGTTCGTGAAGGCGGCGCGCGCGCTCGGCCTGAGCAACCTGCAGATCATCTGGCGCCACGTGCTGCCCAATTCGCTGACGCCGGTGATCACCTTCCTGCCGTTTCGCATGAGCGGGGCGATCCTCAGCCTGGTGGCGCTGGACTTCCTCGGGCTGGGGGTCCCGGCGGGCGTGCCGTCGCTGGGTGAGCTGGTGCGCCAGGGCAAGAGCAACCTCGATGCCTGGTGGATCATCTTCCCGACCTTCGCGGTGCTGGTGACCACGCTGCTGCTGCTGACCTTCATCGGCGACGCGCTGCGCGACGCCTTCGACACGCGCAAATCATGAGCACGCCGAACCTGCTCGAAGTCGACCGGCTCAGCGTGAGTTTCGGGCCGAGCACGGTCGTCGACGACGTGTCGTTCACGGTCGCGCCGGGCGAGAAGTTCGCGCTGGTCGGCGAGTCGGGTTCCGGCAAGTCGATCACCGCGCTCTCGGTGCTGCGGCTGGTCGACGCGGCGACCACGACCGGGGCGGTCCGCTTCGGCGGCGCCGACCTGATGAAGAAGTCGGAACGCCAGATGCGCGGCATCCGCGGCGCGCAGATCGCGATGATCTTCCAGGAGCCGATGACCGCGCTGAACCCGCTGTACAGCGTGGGCAACCAGATCGGCGAGGTGCTCGAGCTGCACGAAGGCCTGCGCAAGAACCAGGCGCGCGCGCGCGCCATCGAGCTGCTGGCGCGCACCGGCATCCCGGAGCCGCAGCGGCGCATCGACGCGTTCCCGCACCAGCTCTCGGGCGGCCAGCGCCAGCGCGCGATGATCGCAATGGCGTTGGCCTGCCGGCCGCAGCTGCTGATCTGCGACGAACCGACCACCGCGCTGGACGTGACCATCCAGGCCCAGATCCTGGCGCTGCTCGATGCGCTGCAGGCCGAGATGGGCATGGCGCTGCTGTTCATCACCCACGACCTGAACCTGGTGCGCCGCTTCACGCACCGCGTCGGCGTGATGGAGCGCGGCCGGCTGGTCGAGATCGGCGCCACCGCGGCGGTGTTCGACGCGCCGCAGCACCCCTACACGCGCAAGCTGCTGGCAAGCCGGCCGCAGCGCGTGGTCGAACCGATCGCCGCCGACGCGCCGACGCTGGTCGCCAGCCGCGACCTCGGCGTGACGTTCACGAGCGCGCAGGGCTGGTTCGGCAAGCGCCGCTTCGAGGCGGTGCGCCACGCCACGCTGCAGTTGAAGCGCGGCGAGACGCTGGGCATCGTCGGCGAGTCGGGCTCGGGCAAGACCACGCTGGGGATGGCGCTGCTGGCGCTGCAGCCGATCTCGGCCGGGCAGGTCGAGATGGACGGCCAGCGCATCGACAACGCCGACCGCAGCGCGCTGCGCGCGGTGCGCAAGCGCATGCAGGTGGTGTTCCAGGACCCGTTTGCGAGCCTGAGCCCGCGCATGACGGTCGGCCAGATCGTCGGCGAGGGCCTGGCGCTGCACCGCGCCGAGCTGTCGAAGGCCGAACGCGATGCGCTGGTGCTGAGCATGCTCGACGAGGTCGGCCTGAACGAAGCGCAGGGCGTGGCCAACGTGCTGCAGCGCTACCCGCACGAATTCTCGGGCGGCCAGCGCCAGCGCATCGCGATCGCCCGCGCGGTGGTGCTGCGCCCCGAGGTGCTGGTGCTCGACGAGCCGACCTCGGCCCTCGACGTCTCGGTGCAGCAGCAGGTGCTCGCGCTGCTGGGCGCGCTGCAGCGCCACTACGGCATGAGCTATGTCTTCATCAGCCACGACCTCGCGGTGGTGCGGGCGATGTCGCACCGCGTGCTGGTGATGAAGGATGGCGACGTGATCGAGGAAGGCGAAGCGCAGGCGCTGTTCGCGGCGCCGCGCGAGGCCTACACCCAGGCGCTGCTCGCGGCGGCGCACCTGGGTTGATCGGGTGAGGGGGTGAGCGGGCGCCGGCGCTACCGCGCGCGGGCGCCGAAGCGCACTTCGTAGAGCACGCCGCGGTCGGCGTCGATGAACTGCAGCTGGCGGCCCGCCCACTGATACGGCGCGACGAAATCGTCGATCTCCACGGCGCCGTGCATCAGCATCAGGTCGATCCGGCCGCGGTGCAGCTTCAGGTGGTAGACGAGGTCGTCGACGCGCACGTGCACCGCGCCGCCGGTTCGCAGATCGACCTGCGCCGGGCCGCAGTTGGACGGCGCCGGGATCGTCGTCACGCACAGCTGCGCGGCGTAGCGGCCGGGCGCGGGCCGCGCAGTGGACGGCGCGGAGGGCGCAGCGCCAGCCCACGGCGGCAGTGCGACCAGCGCAAGCAGCAAGCCGGCCACCAGCCCGGCGCGGGCCGCGGGCCGCAGAGGGGTGACCTTGCCCGTCATGCGGCCCGCGCGGCTCACTTCAGCAGGCCTTCGGCCTTGAGTGCCGCCTGCACCGCCGGGCGGGCCGACATGCGCGCCTGGAAGGCGACCAGGTTCTTCAGCCCGGCAATGTCGACGCCGGCGTACTGGCCCCAGTTCGCGACCGTGTACAGGTAGGCGTCGGGCACCGAGAAGGTGTCGCCCATCAGGTACTGCTTGCCTTCGAGCTGCTCGTCGACCCAGGTCAGGCGCTTGAGCACGCGGGCACGCGCCAGCACCTTGGCCTCTTCGGGCATGCCCGGCGTGAACATCGGGCTGAAGCCCTTGTGCAGCTCGGTGGAGATGAAGTTCAGCCACTCCTGCAGCCGGTAGCGCGCCATCGTGCCGTTGGCCGGCGCGAGGTTCTTCTGCGGCACCTGGTCGGCGATGTACTGCACGATCGCCGGGCCTTCGGACAGACGCTCGCCGTTGTCGAGCTCGAGCAGCGGCACGTAGCCCTTGGGGTTGATGGTGTAGTAGTCGGTGCCATCGACCAGCTGGTGGGTCTTGGTGCTGGCGAGCACTGGCTCGAACGCGAGGCCCGATTCGCGCAGCACGATGTGCGGGGACAAGGAGCAGGCGCCGGGGCTGTAGTAGAGCTTCATGGGATGGAGGTCGCGAGTGAAAGGGCTGCCATTACACCGCGTTCGTCTGTTTCCTGCAGCCGCCTCGCGTTCGAGCACTTTGACGACGCCGTGCGAACGCGCGCCCTTGCCGATCGGGCCGCGCGCACTACATTGTCCGGATGAACACCGACCCCCGCACCCACGCCGCCGCTTCGATTCAACACTCGCGCCAGGTCGAACGCCTGGTGCGAGGCCAGCCGACCTCGGACGGCGACGGCGTCAAGCTCACGCGGGTGCTGACGCAGCCGCTGCAAAAGCGCCTCGACCCGTTCCTGATGCTCGACGCGTTCGGCAGCGACGCGGCGAGCGACTACATCGGCGGCTTCCCCGACCACCCGCACCGCGGCTTCGAGACCGTGACGATCATGCTCGAAGGCCGCATGCGCCACCGCGACAGCGTGGGCAACGTCGGCCTGCTCGAACCCGGCAGCGTGCAGTGGATGACCGCCGGGCGCGGCATCATCCATTCGGAGATGCCCGAGCAGCAAGAGGGCCGGATGGCCGGCTTCCAGCTCTGGGTGAACCTGGCCGCGAAAGACAAGATGACCGCGCCGGCCTATCGCGACGTGCCGCCGGCGCAGGTGCCGGTCGTCACGCTCGACGCCGGCGTGAGCGTGCGCGTGATCGCCGGGCAGGCGCTGGGCCGTTCGGGCGCGGTGTCGCGCCCGACCACCGAGCCGATCGTGCTCGACATCACCTTGCCGGCCGGGCAGGCCTTCGATTGCGCGCTGCCGGCGGGCCACAACGCGTTCGTCTACGTGTATGGCGGCGGCGTGGTCGAGGTCGGCGGCGAGGCGCCGGCGCGGGTCGAGAGCGAACGTATGGCGATCCTCGCGAACGACCCGGCGGCCGATGGCGTGCGCCTGCGCGCCGACGCCGGGCTCGCCCGCCCCGCGCGGGTGCTGCTGGTGGCCGGCGCGCCGCTGAACGAGCCGATCGCGCAGTACGGCCCGTTCGTGATGAACACGAGCGCCGAGATCCAGCAGGCGGTGACGGACTTCCAGCGCGGCGTGCTGGCAACCTGACCCGCCGGCGGCCGCACGACGGTTGCGCCCGCGGCGCGGCACGGCGCCGCGCCGCGGGCATCGGCTAACCTTGCGGCTTTGCGCAAGGACGCCGCATGCCCCGCCAGACGCTCGACGAATCCCGCCTGCACCCCGCCATCCGCGACACGGTCGCGAACCTGAACGCCGACATCGTGCACAACGTGCAGGCGGCTGCCGCCTCGAACCCGGTGCTGGTGGTGGGCATGGCGGGCAACCCGTTCTGCCGGCGCGCGCGCCGCGCGCTGGGCGCGGCCGGCATCGCCCACCACTACCTCGAATACGGCAGCTACCTGAGCCAGTGGCGGCCACGCAATGCGCTGAAGATGTGGTCGGGCTGGCCGACCTTTCCGATGGTGTTCGTGAAGGGCAACCTGATCGGCGGCGCCTCGGACCTCGACAAGCTGCTGCGCAGCGGCGAGCTCAAGCGCCTGCTCGGCGAGTAGCCCCGGCGCGGCCCGCGATGCGCCCGGCGATCGACGCAGCGACGTGGCCCGCGCGCCCGCCCGGCCGGAGGTCGGTGCTGCGGGCGCTCGCACTGCCCGTCGCGCTGGCCTTTGCGCCGTGGGGCAGCGCGAGCGCCGCCGGCGCCGGGCCGCTGACCGAATGCCGCGTGCCGGGCCTGCGCAACAGCGTGCAATGCGGTGTGGTGCAGCGCGCGCTCGACCCGGCCCACCCCGACGGCACCAGGATCGACGTGCACTACGTCGTCGTGCCGGCGATGGCGCGGCGCAAGCTGCCCGACCCGGTGTTCCTGCTCGCCGGCGGCCCGGGCCAGAGCGCGATCGGTGTGGCGGCGCAGGTCATGGGCCTGTTCAGCCGGCTCAACAACCGGCGCGACATCGTCTTCGTCGACCAGCGCGGCACCGGCCGCAGCGCGCCGCTGCAGTGTGCCGACGCGAAACGCGAGTCGCTCGCCGAGCAGGCCGACCCCGAGGCGCAGGTCAGGCTGTTGATGCAGTGCCAGGCCGACCTGCGCAAGCTGCCGTACATCAAGGCGCCGAGCGACCTGGGGTTCTTCACGACCACGATCGCGATGGGCGACCTCGACGCGGTGCGCCGCCAGCTCGGCGCGCAGCAGATCGACCTGGTCGGCATCTCGTACGGCACGCGCGCCGCGCTCGAGTACATGCGCCAGTTCCCGCAGGCGGTGCGGCGCAGCGTGCTCGACGCCGTCGCGCCGCCCGACATGGTGCTGCCCACCAGCATCTCGACCGACAGCCAGGCCGCGCTCGATGCGCTGTTCGCGGCCTGCGACGGCGAGGCCGTCTGCCGGCGAACCTACCCGACGCTGCGCGCCGACTGGGCCGGCTTGCTCGCCGGGCTGCCGCGGCCGGTCACCGCCAACCACCCGCTCAGCGGTGTGCCGGAGCGCTTCACGATGACGCGCGACATGGTGCTCGGCGCGGTGCGCGGTGCGCTCTACACGCCGGCCACCGCCGCGGCGCTGCCGGCCGCGATCACCGAAGCCGCGGCCGGGCGCTACGACGCGCTGGTGGGCATGGGCGGTCTGCTGGGCTCGCGCAACGGCGTGCCGCTGGCGATGGGCATGCACTTCTCGGTGGTCTGTGCCGAAGACGCACCGCGGATGGACCGCGCCACCGATGCACCGGGCGCCGACTTCGGCACCGGCTTCGCCACGCTGTACCGGCGCGTGTGCGCACGGTGGCCGCGCGGCGCGGTGCCGGCGGCCTTCTACACCGTCCCGGCGAGCCGCACGCCGACGCTGCTGTTCAGCGGCGGCCTCGATCCGGCGACGCCGCCGCGGCACGGCGCGCGCGTGGCACGCGCGCTCGGCGCGGCGGCGCGGCAGGTGATCGTGCCCAACGCCGGCCACGGCGTGCTCGCCATCGGCTGCGCGCGCGACCTGCTCTACCGCTTCATCGACGCGGCCGAGGACCGCGATGCGAGCGCGATCGACGCGAGCTGCGTCGAGGGCATCCCGCGGCCGGGCGTGTTCGTGCCGATCGGCGCACCGGCGCCGGGTTCACGATGATCCGCATCGAGCACCTGGCCAAGCAGTTCAGCGCGCCGGCGCGCCGCGCGTCCGGCTTGGCGGCACTGTCGTTCGAGCGCACGCCGGCGCGCACCGTGCACGCCGCGCGCGACGTCAACCTGCACGCGCTCGACGGCCGCATCACCGGCCTGCTCGGCCCGAACGGCGCCGGCAAGACGACGACGCTGCGCATGCTCGCCGGCCTGATCACGCCCGACGCCGGGCGCATGGCGGTCGACGGCATCGACGTGGCGAGCCGCCCGCGCGAGGCGCTCGCGCGCATGGGCGTGCTGTCGGATGCGCGCGGCCTGTACCCGCGCCTGAGCGCGCGCGAGAACATCGTCTACTACGGGCGGCTGCAGGGCATGGAGCGCGACGCCGCCAATGCCCGCGCCGAGGAACTGGCGCACATGTTCGACATGCGCGCCCTGCTCGACCGCCGCACCGATGGCTTCAGCCAGGGCGAGCGCATGAAGACCGCGCTGGCGCGCGCGCTGGTGCACGACCCGGCCAACATCGTGCTGGACGAGCCGACCAACGGCCTGGACGTGCTCGCCACCCGCGCGCTGCGCGACAACCTGCGCTGGCTGCGCACGCCCGAAGGTGGCGCGAAATGCATCGTCTTTTCGACCCACATCATGCAGGAGGTCGAACGGCTGTGCGACAGCGTCGTCGTGGTCTCGCACGGCCGCACGGTGGCCACCGGCAGCGTGGCCGAACTGCTCGCGCAGGCCGGCGAAAGCGACTTCGAGGAGGCGTTCGTGAAGCTCGCGTTCGCGGCTGGCCACGGCGATGGCAACGCCGGCGGGGTCGCCGCATGAAGGCGTTGCGCACGGTGCTGACGATCTTTCGCAAGGAGATCACCGACGCGCTGCGCGACCGCCGCACGCTGCTCACGGTGCTGGTCTCGTCGGTGCTGATGGGGCCGCTGGTGCTGCTCGCGATCTCGGCGCTGGTGGCGTCGCTCGAATCGAGCGCCGAGCGGCGCGAGGTGGTGGTCGCCGGCATCGAGCGCGCGCCCACGCTGATCAACTTCTTCGAGCGCCAGACCTACACCGTCAAGCCGGCGCCGCCCGACTACGAGGCGCAGCTGCGCAGCGCCAGACTGACCGACGCGGTGGTGGTGGTACCGAAGGACTTCGAGGCCGCGCTGGTGCGTGGCGGCGCGGCGCCGGTGGTCGAGATCGTCGCCGACAGCGCGAACCAGCGCTCGCAGGCCAGCGCCGGGCGCATCGCGCAACTGCTCGCCGGGTTCGGTCGCGAACGCGCGACCTTGAGCCTGGCGCTGCGCGGCGTGTCGCTGGACCTGCTCGAGCCGGTGCAGGTCGAGCCACGCGACCTCGCCAGCACCCAGACGCGCGCGACCCAGATCACCGGCATGCTGCCGTTCTTCGTGCTGATGGCGGTGCTGGCCGGCGCGCTCAATGCGGCGCTCGACACCACCGCCGGCGAGCGCGAACGCGGTTCGCTCGAACCGCTGCTGATGAACCCGGCGCAGCGTTGGGCGATCGTGATCGGCAAGTGGAGCGCGGTGGCCAGCGTGGCGATGCTGATCGCGGTGCTGAGCTGCTTCAGCTTCCTGCCCGGGCAGTGGCTGCTGCGCAGCGACACGCTGGCAGCGATGTTCCAGTACGGCGCGCGCGAGGCGCTGCTGTTCCTGGTGGTGCTGCTGCCGTTCGCCGCCGCCGCGTCGGCGCTGCTGATGGCGGTGGCGATCCGCTGCAGGACCTTCAAGGAGGCGCAGGCCGCCACCACGGTGGTGATGCTCGGCGCCTCGCTGCTGCCGCTGATCAACGTGTTCAGCCTCGGCGGCGAGTCGCCGTGGTACCTGTGGGTGCCGGCGCTGGCGCAAAACGTGCTGATGACGCATGTGCTCAAGGGCGAGAGCTTCAGCGTCACACAAGTGGTGGTGCCGATCGCGGTGTGTGCCGCGGTGGCGGCGGCGGGCGTGTGGTTCGTCGCACGCACCTTGCGCACGGCCGCGGTGCGCTGAGCCGGCGTGACGCGATCCACGCGGCCCATGGCGACACTGGAACGCCGATCCGCGATGATGACGGGATGAACCCCGATCCGCCCATCGATCCGGCGCTGCTGAACTGGCGCTGGTGCCGCTTCGACCAGCTCAGCGTGTTCGAGCTGCAGGCGATTTACATGGCGCGCCAGTTGGTGTTTTCGATCGAGCAGCAGTGCGCCTACCTCGATGCCGATGGCCACGACGAAGCATCGTTCCACCTCGCCGCCTGGTCGCCGGCGCACACGGTGCCGCTGGCGTATGCGCGCGTCGTCGATCCGGGCCGCAAGTACGCGGAGCCGTCGATCGGCCGCGTCATCACCAGTGCGGCGGCGCGCGGCACCGGCCTGGGCCGCGAACTGGTGCGGCGCGCCGTCGCCCACTGCGCGCAGGCCTTCCCGGGCCAGGGCATCCGCATTTCGGCGCAAACCCGGCTCGAGCGCTTCTACGCCGAAGTTGGGTTCGACGTGGTCGGCGCACCCTACCTCGAAGACGGCATCGCCCACACCGAGATGCTGCGGCCCGGCTGAGCCGCACCAGCCCGGTGGCGTCGCCGGCCGGCCCTTCGGGTGACTTGCCCGGGCGCGCTGCCTACAATCCCGCTTTGCTCAAAAAATAGGCAGTGCGATGCTGTTCCCGAAAGAGTTCGACGTGATCGTGGTCGGTGGCGGCCATGCCGGCACCGAGGCCGCGCTGGCCGCCGCGCGCATGGGCGCGGCCACGCTGCTGCTCACCCACAACATCGAGACGCTCGGGCAGATGAGCTGCAACCCGTCGATCGGCGGCATCGGCAAGGGCCATCTCGTCAAGGAGGTCGACGCGCTCGGCGGCGCGATGGCGGCGGCCACCGACGAGGCCGGCATCCAGTTCCGCATCCTGAACGGCTCGAAGGGCCCGGCCGTGCGCGCCACCCGCGCGCAGGCCGACCGCCTCCTCTACAAGGCGGCGATCCGGCGGCGGCTGGAAAACCAACCGAACCTGTGGTTGTTCCAGGGCGCGTGCGACGACCTGATGCTTGAAGGTGACCGTGTGGCGGGAGCCATCACGCAAGTGGGTATTCGCTTCAAGGCGCGGGCCGTGGTCTTGACGGCCGGCACCTTCCTGGACGGCAAGATCCACGTCGGGCTGCAAAGCCACAGCGCCGGGCGCGCCGGTGATCCGCCGGCGGTGGCGTTGTCGGCGCGCTTGAAGGAACTGAGACTGCCCCAGGGCCGGCTCAAGACCGGCACACCGCCACGCCTGGACGGGCGCTCGATCGACTTCAGCGTGCTCACCGAACAACCCGGCGACGGCGTCCCCGGCCCCGACGGCGCCCCCGCGAGCACACCGATGCCGGTGTTCAGCTTCATGGGCGACGCAACGCAGCACCCGCGGCAACTGCCGTGCTGGATCACGCACACCAACGCACGCACCCACGAGATCATCCGCGCCGGCTTCGATCGCAGCCCGATGTTCACCGGGCTGATCGACGGTGTGGGACCGCGCTACTGCCCGAGCATCGAAGACAAGGTCAATCGCTTTGCCGACAAGGATTCACACCAGATCTTCCTTGAACCCGAAGGGCTGACGACGCACGAGTTCTATCCGAACGGCATCTCGACCTCGCTGCCGTTCGACGTGCAACTCGCTGCCGTGCACAGCATGGCCGGGCTGGAGAACGCCCACATCCTTCGGCCCGGCTATGCGATCGAGTATGACTACTTCGACCCGCGCGAGCTGAAGGCCAGCTTCGAGACGCGCTCGATCGGCGGGCTGTTTTTCGCCGGGCAGATCAACGGCACGACCGGCTATGAAGAGGCGGCCGCGCAAGGGCTGTTCGCCGGCATCAACGCGGCGCTGCAGGTGCGCGACCGCGAGGCCTGGCTGCCGCGGCGCGACGAGGCCTACATCGGCGTGCTCGTCGATGACCTGATCACCAAGGGCGTCACCGAGCCGTACCGCATGTTCACGAGCCGAGCCGAGTTCCGGCTGCAACTTCGCGAAGACAACGCCGACCTGCGACTGACCGAGGCCGGCCGCGCGCTGGGCCTGATCGACGACGCGCGCTGGTCGGCGTTCAACCGCAAGCGCGATGCCGTGTCGCGCGAAACCCAGCGGATGAAGTCGACCTGGGTGCACGCCACCGCCCTGCCCGCCGACGATGCGCTGCGGCTGCTCGGCGCACCGATCGAGCACGAGTACAGCCTGGCGGAACTGTTGACGCGGCCGGACGTCGGTTTCGACAACCTGGTCGAGGTCGCCGCGATCGCGCGCCCGGACGCAGCCGTTTCACGTGAAACATTGCGCGCAGAACTCGGCGTGGCGCTCGCCGACGCGGTGATCGAACAGATGCAGATCGGCATCAAGTACGCCGGCTACATCGACAAGCAGATCCGCGATGTCGATCGCGCGTCGCAATACGAAGCGCTGCGCCTGCCGGACGAGCTCGACTATTCGAAGGTTCAGGCGCTGTCGCTCGAAGCGCGCCAGAAGTTGACGCAGCACCGGCCGCAGACCTTGGGCCAGGCTTCGCGCTTGTCGGGCATCACGCCGGCGACGATCTCGCTGCTGCTCGTCCACTTGAAGAAAGGCCGGTTCAAGGGCTTTGCGCGCGTGACGACTGATTTGCCGGTCGAAGCTGCGACGCCGTGAATCCGCGGGCACCCGCCATCGACGCGCTGCGGCCGGCGCTGCAAGACGCCGCCGCGCGCTTGGCGCTGGACGTGTCCGCAAGTCAGTTCGACGCGTTGCTCGACTACCTGGCGCTGCTGCAGCGCTGGAACGCCACCTACAACCTGACGGCGGTGCGCGAGCCGCAGCAGATGCTGACGCACCACCTTGCCGACTGCATGGCCGTGGTGGCGCCGCTGCGTCGCCAAGCCGGCACCGGCCCGTTGCGCCTGCTCGACGTCGGCAGCGGCGGCGGGCTGCCCGGCGCGGTGATCGCGCTGCTGAACCCCGGAGCCGACGTGACCTGCGTCGACACCGTCGGCAAGAAGGCCGCTTTCGTGCTGCAGGTGGCCGGCGAGCTGCGCCTGCCCAACCTGCACGCACGGCACGCACGGGTCGAACAGATGACGGCCGAGCCGTACGACGTGGTGGCATCGCGTGCCTTCGCGTCGCTGGTCGACTTCACCCGCCTCACCCGCCAGCACCTCGCCGCGCACGGCGTCTGGATGGCGATGAAGGGCAAGCCACCGAGCGACGAGATTGCCCAGTTGCCGGCGAGCATCGAGGTGTTTCACGTGGAACAACTCGACGTGCCGGGGCTGGGCGCCGAGCGTTGCCTGGTCTGGATGCGACCGAAACGCTGACGCGGCGGTTGACGAGCCGCCGGATGGCGCAGTGGTCGACGCGCACGCCCTCCCTATAATTCGTGACCGCCGCATTGCACATGCGGCCACTCCCGCTCCGCATCGCGCGCCGCCGTCGTCCTGGTCCGCGGCGGGCGTTCGAAAGCCACGTCTTCAACCCCTGCGAACGCCCATGGCCAGAATCTTCTGCATCGCGAATCAAAAGGGCGGCGTCGGCAAGACCACCACCACCGTCAATCTGGCAGCCGGGCTGAGCCAGATCGGCAAGCGCGTGCTGGTGGTCGACCTCGACCCGCAGGGCAACGCGACGATGGGCTCGGGCGTCGACAAGCGCGCGCTGGAACTCACCGTGTATGACGTGCTGCTCGAAAACGCCTCGGTCGCCGAGGCCCACCAGCGCAGCGCGAAGGCCGGCTACGACGTGCTCGGCGCCAACCGCGAGCTGGCCGGCGCGGAGGTCGAACTCGTCGAACTGGAGCGGCGCAACGAGAGGCTCAAGGGTGCGTTGCGCGCGGTGCAGGCCGACTACGACTTCGTGCTGATCGACTGCCCGCCTTCGCTCAGCCTGCTCACCCTCAACGGCCTGTGCAGCGCGCACGGCGTGATCGTGCCGATGCAGTGCGAATACTTCGCCCTCGAAGGCCTGAGCGATCTCGTCAACACCATCAAGCAGGTCCACGCCAACCTCAACCCCGCGCTCGAAATCATCGGCCTGCTGCGGGTGATGTTCGACCCGCGCATCACCTTGCAGCAGCAGGTCAGCGAACAGCTCAAGGCGCACTTCGGCGACAAGGTGTTCGACACCGTGATCCCGCGCAACGTGCGGCTCGCCGAGGCCCCGAGCTATGGGCTGCCGGGTGTCGTGTTCGATCCGGCCTCGAAGGGCGCGCAGGCCTTCGTCGAGTTCGCCCACGAGATGTCGAAGCGGCTCGGCGCCCACCCGGCCATCGTCGCCTGACGTAACGCCCGTCGTGTTGAGCCCGATGTTCGACGAAACGTTGCTGTCGCGCGTCGAAGATGCCGGATTGAACGCCAGCGCCCCGCCGCAGCAACGCTGGGTCGACGGCTGGCTGGTGCGCTTCTCGCCGGGCAAGGCCAAGCGCGCACGCTGCGTCAACGCGGTCGCTGCCGGTCGGCTGCCGCTGGCCGATCGGCTCGATGCCTGCGCACAAGTGCTGGCACTAGCCGGCCTGCCGTTGATCGTGCGCATCACGCCATTCACGCAACCCGCCGGCCTCGATGCGCTGCTCGAACGAAAAGGCCTGCGGCGCTTCGACGACACGCGCGTGATGGTGCTCGAATCGCTGCCCGAGGCGGTGGCACCGCCGGCACCGAAGGTCACGGTGCAGACGCTCGGGCTCGAGGCCTTCGCCCAGCGCGTGGGCAGCCTGCGCGGCTCGCCGCTGGCGCAGCGCCAGGCCCATGCGCAGCGGCTGGCGAGTTCACCGGTGCCGTTCTTCGCCTTCGAGTTGCGCGTCGATGGCGAGCCGCTCGCCTGCGGCCAGTTCGCGGCCGAAGGAGATCTGGTCGGCCTGTACGACGTTTACACCGCCAATGCCGCACGCGGCCAGGGTCTGGCCGCAACGCTGTGCCGCCACATGCTGGTGCAGGCGCGCGCGCACGGCGCGCGCCACGCCTACCTGCAGGTCGAGGCCGACAACCTTGCGGCCCGTTCGGTCTACCGCCGCCTCGGCTTTGCCGATGGCTACGCATACCACTACCGAACGCTCGACCCGGCCGCTGCCTGACGGGCGGCGGGGCCGGCTACAAGCCAAGACCTTCGTCGACGCCGAGGTGCAGGTTCATTGCCTGCACCGCCGCACCGCTGGCGCCCTTGCCCAGGTTGTCGAGCCGCGCCATCACGATCGCCTGATGCTCGTTGGCAAAGACACCGATGTCGACGCAATTCGTGTCGTTGCAGGCGGTCACGTCGAATTGGCCTTCGGCCAGGGTTGCGGGGTCGCGCAGCGGCAGCACCCGGACGAAGCGCTCGCCGGCGTAACGCCGTTCGTACACCGATTGCAGTTGTTCCGCCGTGGCGCCCTTGTTCAGCTGCGCAAGATGTAAAGGCACACTCACCGCCAAACCCTTGTAGAACCTGCCGACGATCGGCATGAAGATCGGTGCGCTGGCAAGTCCGCTGTGGGTCGTCATCTCCGGGACATGCTTGTGCGCCAGCGTCAGCGCGTAGGGGCGCGGGGCGTCCAGTCGGGCGCCACGCTCGGCCTCGTACTGCTCGATCATCTTCTTGCCGCCGCCGGAGTAGCCGGTGATCGACGTCGCCGAAATTGCCGCCGCCGCCGGCACCAGGCCGGCGTCGACCAGCGGGCGCAGCAACAGCAGGAACGCCGAAGCATGGCAACCGGGGTTGGCGATGCGCTTGGACGCGCGGATCAGCGCGCGCTGGCCCGGCGCCAGTTCCGGCAGGCCGAATGCCCAGCCGGCGGCGGTGCGGTGCGCGGTGCTCGCGTCGATCAGGCAGGTGTTCGGGTTGGTGACGAGCGCGACCGCCTCCCGCGCTGCCGCGTCGGGAAGGCAAAGGAAGGCGACGTTGGCGGCGTTCAGCAGGCGAGCCCGTTCGCGGGCATCCTTGCGCTTGTCGGCGTCGATGCGCAGCACCTCGATGTCGCCGCGCTGGGCGAGATACTCGTGGATGCGCAGGCCGGTCGTGCCTTCCTGGCCATCCACGAACGCAAGTGTCTTCATCGGCGTTCCTTCATCATCACTGTGCACAAGCATAAGCCAGCCCATGACATTGGCCGTCAGCGCGCCCGCCCGCCACCTGCTGCTCCCGGGCTGGTTGGATTCCGACCCCGATCACTGGCAGAGCCGGTGGGAAGCGCTGCACGGTTGCGAGCGGGTGCAGCAGGACGACTGGCAGTGGCCGCGGCGTGGCGACTGGATGGCCCGACTCGACGAAACCCTGCTCGCCAGCCCCCGGCCCGCGGTGTTGATCGCCCACAGCCTGGGATGCCAGCTCGTGGCCGCGTGGGCCGCGCACTCCAGGCACACCACGCGCGTGCGGGCCGCCTTGCTGGTCGCGCCGCCCGACACTGAACGCGCCGACATGCCGCCCAACCTCTACAACTGGCGCCCGATCGCGCGCGCCCGCCTGCCCTTTGCGAGCCGGGTCGTGACCAGCATCGACGACCCTTACTGCACGCCCGAGCGCGCCGCGCAGATGGCCCGCGACTGGGGCAGCCCGGCGGTCGACATCGGGGCGCGCGGCCACATCAACGGCGCATCGAGGCTCGGCGACTGGCCCGAGGGCTGGGCGCTGCTGCGCTCGCTGCTCGACTGATCACCGACAATCGTCGCCATGGTCACCAAGAAACCCAAAGGCCTCGGCCTCGGCCTCGAAGCGTTGCTCGGCCCGCGCGTCAGGGAAGCCGGCGAATCGAACGCCGCAGCAAACGACGCCGCGCCGCACTCGCTCAAGCTCGACCAATTGCAGCCCGGCAAGTACCAGCCGCGCACGCGCATGGACGAAGGCTCGCTGTACGAGCTGGCCGAGAGCATCAAGGCGCAAGGCGTGATGCAGCCGATCCTGGTGCGCCCGGTCGGGCCGCATCGCTACGAGATCATCGCCGGCGAGCGCCGCGTTCGCGCGGCCAGACTCGCCGGGCTCGACGATGTGCCGGTGCTCGTGAAAGACGTCCCCGACGAAGCGGCCGCCGCGATGGCGCTGATCGAGAACATCCAGCGCGAAGACCTCAACCCGCTCGAGGAAGCGCAGGGCCTGAAGCGGCTGACCGACGAGTTCGGCCTGACGCACGAGCAGGCCGCGCAGGCCGTGGGCCGCTCGCGCAGCGCGGCGAGCAATCTGCTGCGCCTGCTCAACCTGACCGAGCCGGTGCAGCAACTGCTGATGGCCGGCGACATCGACATGGGCCACGCGCGCGCGCTGCTGCCGCTCGAAGGCGCGCAGCAGATCCTCAGCGCCACCGAGATCGTCGCGAAGAAGCTCTCGGTGCGCGAGGCCGAGAAACTGGTCGCGCGCGCCGGCGCCGTCGCGGGCCGGCAGACGCCGTTGCTGCGCACCCGCCACGAGAAGCCGCGCGATTTGCAACGCATCGAGCAAGAACTGTCAGATGCACTGACAGCCTCCGTCGAGATCCGCGTCAAGAAGCGAACCAAGCGTGGCGAGCAAGGCGAAGTCGCGATCGGCTTCGGCTCGCTCGACGAGCTCAATGGCCTGCTGCACAAGCTCGGCCTGGCGCAGCACTGAGCCCCCGGCAACGGAACTTCGTGTGCGGGCACACGATCTTCTGTTGATCGACGTCAACCGGCCAGTGATCGGCACGTTACTTGCTGATCGGGTGTTCGACACATCCACCGAAGTGGGTGGTCTTGAACCTTGTACTCCAAAGACCGGCTGGCGCAGAATATTCCAAGCTTGAACCACACGATCCGCTGATGAACGGAAAGCTCTGATGGCACCCACCGGGTTCCATCAGAACTTCCCCAGACATTGAAAGCAAGGCAAACGCCTTCAGTGTCTTCTTGTCCCGCACAGGAGATCAGCATGGATGTGATCAGCAACTTTGCCGCGCGGTTCGAGCGCAGCCGCGAAGAAGAGCTCTCGATCGAGGACTACCTCGCCGAGTGCAAGCGCAACCCGATCGCCTACGCCACGGCCGCCGAGCGCATGCTCAAGGCGATAGGCGAACCCAAGATGGTCGACACGCGCAACGACCCGCGGTTGTCGCGCATCTTCGCCAACAAGGTCATCAAGATCTACCCCGCCTTCGCCGAGTTCTACGGCATGGAAGACTCGATCGAACAGGTCGTCTCGTACTTCCGGCATGCGGCGCAAGGGCTCGAGGAACGCAAGCAAATCCTGTATCTGCTCGGCCCGGTGGGCGGTGGCAAGAGTTCGATCGCCGAGCGGCTCAAGCAGCTGATGGAGCACGTGCCGTTCTACGCGATCAAGGGCTCGCCGGTGAACGAGTCGCCGCTCGGCTTGTTCGACGCCCTCGAAGACGGCCCGCTGCTCGAAAAGGAGTACGGCATCCCGCGCCGCTACCTGCAGCGCATCCTCAGCCCGTGGGCGGTCAAGCGGCTCGACGAGTACGGTGGCGACATCCGCAAGTTCAAGGTCGTCAAGCGCAACCCGAGCGTGCTCAAGCAGGTCGGCGTGGCCAAGACCGAGCCGGGCGACGAGAACAACCAGGACATCTCGGCGCTGGTGGGCAAGGTCGACATCCGCAAGCTGGAAACCTACGCACAGGACGACCCCGATGCCTACAGCTTCTCCGGCGGCCTGTGCCTGGCCAACCAGGGGCTGCTGGAGTTCGTCGAGATGTTCAAGGCCCCGATCAAGGTGCTGCACCCGCTGCTCACCGCCACGCAGGAAGGCAACTTCAAGGGCACTGAAGGCTTCGGCGCGATCCCGTTCGACGGCATCGTGCTCGCGCACAGCAACGAGAGCGAATGGAAGTCCTTCCGCAACAACAAGAACAACGAGGCCTTCCTCGACCGCATCTACATCGTCAAGATCCCGTACTGCCTGCGCGTTTCCGAAGAGGTCAAGATCTACGAGAAGCTGCTGCGCGGCTCGTCGCTGGCCGAGGCCAAGTGCGCGCCTGGCACGCTGAAGATGATGAGCCAGTTCGCAATCCTCACGCGCCTGAAGGAGCCGGAAAACTCGTCGCTCTACTCGAAGATGCTGATCTACGACGGCGAGAACCTCAAGGACACCGACCCGCGCGCAAAGAGCTACCAGGAGTACCGCGACTACGCCGGGGTCGACGAGGGCATGAGCGGCGTGTCCACCCGCTTTGCGTTCAAGATCCTGTCGAAGGTGTTCAACTTCGACCCGGCGGAGATCGCCGCCAACCCGGTGCACCTGATGTACGTGCTCGAGCAGCAGATCGAACGCGAGCAGTTCGCGCCCGAGCTGGAGCAGAAGTACCTGGGCTTCATCAAGGAGCACCTGTCGGCACGCTATGCCGAGTTCATCGGCAAGGAAATTCAGACCGCCTACCTCGAGAGCTACAGCGAGTACGGCCAGAACATCTTCGACCGCTACGTGACCTACGCCGACTACTGGATCCAGGACCAGGAGTACCGCGACACCGACACCGGCGAGGTCTTCGACCGTTCGTCGCTGAACGCCGAACTCGAGAAGATCGAGAAGCCCGCCGGCATCTCGAACCCGAAGGACTTCCGCAACGAGATCGTCAACTTCGTGCTGCGCGCGCGCGCCAACAACGCCGGCCACAACCCGGTGTGGTCGAGCTACGAGAAGCTGCGCACCGTGATCGAGAAGAAGATGTTCTCGAACACCGAAGAGTTGCTGCCGGTGATCAGCTTCAACGCCAAGGCCAGCGCCGACGAGGCCAAGAAGCACGAGAATTTCGTCAATCGCATGGTCGAAAAGGGCTACACCGCCAAGCAGGTGCGGCTGCTGTGCGAGTGGTACTTGAGGGTTCGCAAGAGCAGCTGACGGGATCACCATGACCACCAACAAAGCATCGAGCCCGGCGTCGGGCCGCCATCGGCAACGAAGCGACCCTCCTGTCCGGACCCCGGCGGGCGCGACCCGCTCGGGGGGTGGTCTGCCGAACTCGGCGGACCGGGGGTAAGCATCAAATGCTCCAGCAGATCATCGATCGGCGCCTGGCGGGCAAGAACAAGTCCATCGGCAACCGCGAGCGCTTCCTGCGGCGCCATCATGCCCAGGTGCGCGAGGCGGTGCGGCGTGCGGTCGACGGCCGCGGCATCCGCGACATGGAGCGCGGCGAAGACATCCACATTCCCAGGCGCGACATCAGCGAGCCGGTGTTCGGCCACGGCCCCGGCGGCACGCGCGAGATGGTGCACCCGGGCAACCAGGAATACGTGGCCGGCGACCGGATCGACCGGCCCAAGGGCGGAGCCGGCAAGGGTGCTGGCAAAGGCGAGGCCGGCGACTCGGGCGAGGGCGAAGACGACTTCGTCTTTCACCTCACCAAAGAAGAGTTCATGCAGATCTTCTTCGACGATCTCGCGCTGCCGCGCATGACGCAGACCCAGCTTGCCGAGACCCCGGAATGGAAGAGCCACCGCGCCGGCTTCGTCAGCGACGGCACGCCGAGCAACCTCAGCGTGCTGCGCTCGATGCGCGGCGCGATCGGCCGGCGCCTGGCCATCGGTGCGGGCTCGCGTGGCGAATTGCGCGAACTCGAGGAAGAGCTCGCGCTCGTGCTGGCACAGCCGCTGACCGCGCTGCGCGAGGCCCGGCGCGCCGACCTCGAAGCCCGCATCGACGCGCTCAAGACCCGTCTCTCACGCATCCCGTACCTCGATCCGATCGACCTGCGCTTTCGCAGCCGCGTCAAGGTGCCGGTGCCCACCACCAAGGCCGTGATGTTCTGCCTGATGGACGTGTCGGGCTCGATGGACGAAGGCCGCAAGGAGTTGTCCAAGCGCTTCTTCATCCTGCTCTACCTGTTCCTGACGCGTCACTACGACAAGATCGATCTCGTCTTCATCCGCCACCACACGCAGGCGCAGGAGGTCGACGAAGAGAACTTCTTTCACGCCCGCGAGACCGGCGGCACGGTGGTGTCGAGCGCGCTGGTGCTGATGGACGAGATCATCAAGGCGCGCTACTCGCCCACCGAATGGAACATCTACGGCGCGCAGGCCAGCGACGGCGACAACTGGCACCACGACAGCGGCCGTTGCCGCGAGTTGCTGAATGACAACCTGCTGCCGGTGTGCCGCTACTTCGCGTACGTGCAGGTGGCCGAGGAAGAGCAGAACCTGTGGGAGGAATACAGCCGCGTGCAGGAAAGCCAGCCCCACTTCGCGATGCGCAAGGTGACGCAGGCTTCGCAGATCTACCCGGTGTTCCGCGAACTGTTCAAGAAGCAGAGCGCGGCCGCATGACTGGAGCCTTGTCATGAGCAGCTTCCCCGGCGAGCGCCGCGTCAGCGTCGCCGCGCCAGTCCTGTACCCCAACGATCGACGCCGGGCCGAGCGCGTGCCGTTGCGCGCGCCCCGCCCGCCCGGTCCGCGCCCGGCCGCACCGCTGCCCGACCCGAGCGACTGGTCGTTCGAGTTGATCGAGCAGTACCACGACGTCATTCGCGCCACCGCCCAGCGCTTCGGCCTGGACACCTACCCGAACCAGCTCGAGATCATCACCGCCGAGCAGATGATGGACGCCTACGCGTCGGTGGGCATGCCGGTGAACTACCGCCACTGGAGCTACGGCAAGGAGTTCATCGCCAACGAGAAGAACTACCGGCGCGGCCAGATGGGCCTGGCCTACGAGATCGTCATCAACTCCGACCCCTGCATCAGCTACCTGATGGAGGAGAACACCACCGCGATGCAGGCGCTGGTGATCGCGCACGCGGCCTACGGCCACAACAGCTTCTTCAAGGGCAACTACCTGTTCAAGCTCTGGACCGATGCGTCGTCGATCATCGACTACCTCGTCTACGCGAAGAACTACATCGCCGAGTGCGAAGAACGCCACGGCCTCGGGCCGGTCGAGGAGCTCCTCGACAGCTGCCATGCGCTGCAGACCTACGGGGTGGACCGCTACCGCCGCCCGAGCAAGCTCTCGCTTGCCGAGGAATCGGCGCGCCGCAAGGAGCGGCTCGAACACGCGCAGTCGCAGATCAACGACATCTGGCGCACGCTGCCGAAGAAACCCGGTCGCGCCGAGGACGTCGCCGGCGCCAAGCGCTTCCCGGCCGAACTGCAGGAGAACATCCTGTACTTCATCGAAAAGAACGCGCCCCTGCTCGAACCCTGGCAGCGCGAAGTCGTGCGCATCGTGCGCAAGATCGCGCAGTATTTCTACCCACAGCGCCAGACGCAGGTGATGAACGAAGGCTGGGCCACGTTCTGGCACCACCACCTGCTCAACACGATGTACGACGACGGCTACCTCACCGACGGCGTGATGATCGAGTGGCTGAAGTCGCACACCAACGTGATCTACCAGCCGCCGGTGGGTCACCGCGCCTACAGCGGCATCAACCCGTATGCGCTGGGTTTCGCGATGTACACCGACATCAAGCGCGTCTGCGAGCACCCCACCGCCGAAGATCGGGAGTGGTTCCCCAACATTGCCGGCCAGCCGTGGCTGCCCACGCTCGACCACGCGATGCGCAACTTCAAGGACGAGAGCTTCATCGGCCAGTACCTGTCGCCCAAGCTGATGCGCGACCTGCGGCTGTTCGCCGTCGTCGACGACGAGCACGCCGACAAGCTCGCCGTTTCGGCGATCCACGACCCCTCGGGCTTCAGGCGTCTGCGCGAGGCCCTGTCACGCCAGTACGACCTGAGCTCGCGCGAGCCCGACATCCAGGTCTGGAACGTCAACTTGCGCGGCGACCGCTCGCTCACGCTGCGCCACACCCGCCACAACAACCGGCCTTTGCACGAGAGCGCGCAAGAGGTGCTCAAGCACGTCGCGCGGCTGTGGGGCTTTGGCGTGCAGCTCGACAGCGTGGACGCCAAGGGCACGGTCGCGCAGCAACTGACGGTGCCCGCGCCGACGCACTGAGCCGGGCTCTCAAGCAAATGTGGCTTTGCCACTTTGCTTGACCCCTGGGGGCGGGAATGTCGAAGGCGTTTCCTGGGGGCGCTCAGAGCGCGAAGATCTTGCCCGGGTTCATGATGCTCTTCGGGTCGAGCGCGCGCTTGAGCGTGCGCATCATGGCCACGGTGCCGACGCCGGCCTCGTCGAGCAGGAAACCCTGCTTGTGCAGGCCGATGCCATGCTCGCCGGTGCAGGTGCCGTCCCGCCGGATGGCGCGCTGAACCACCGCATCGTTGAGCCGCTCGGCGGTCTCGCGCTCGGCGGGAATCGTCGGATCGATCAGGTAGGCGATGTGAAAGTTGCCGTCGCCCACATGCCCGACGATGTAGTGCTGCATGCCGGCCGCCTCGGCGTCGAGCGACGCCTGGGTCACGCACTCGGCCAGGTGCGAAATCGGCACGCAGGTGTCGGTGGTCACGGTTCGGCAGCCGGGCTTCATCTGCACGCCGGCGAAATAGGCGTGATGGCGCGCCGTCCACAACTTGGTGCGCTCCTCCGGCGTGGTCGCCCACTGAAAGCCCGACCCGCCGAAGTCGCTGGCGATTTCCTGCACCGTGGCGGCCTGCTCCTTCACGCTCGCCGGGCTGCCGTGGAACTCCATCAGCAGCATCGGCGCTTCGGTGAGCGCGAGCTTGTCGTGCCGATTGACGGCGCGCACCGCATGCGCGTCGAGCAGTTCGCAGCGCGCGATCGGCACGCCCATCTGGATGAGCTGGATCGTCGTGCGCACCGCCGAGTCGATGTCGGGGAAGGTGCAGGTCGCGGCCGAAATCGCCTCGGGCAGCGGGTACAGCCGCAGCGTGATCTCGGTCATCACGCCCAATGTGCCCTCGCTGCCGACCATCAGCCGCGTCAGGTCGTAGCCGGCCGACGACTTGCGCGCCCGCGTGCCGGTGTGGATCACCTCGCCGCTGGCGGTGACGACCGTCAAGCCCAGCACGTTCTCGCGCATCGTGCCGTAGCGCACCGCGTTCGTGCCGCTGGCGCGCGTCGCACTCATGCCGCCCAGGCTCGCGTCGGCGCCGGGGTCGATCGGGAAGAACAGCCCGGTGTGGCGGATCTCGTCGTTGAGCTGCATCCGCGTCACGCCCGCCTGCACCGTCACCGTCAGGTCCTCGGGCTGCACCGCGACTATGCGGTTCATGCGCGAAAGATCGATGCTCACACCGCCCTGCACCGCCAGCAGGTGGCCTTCGAGCGACGAGCCGGTGCCGAACGGGATCACCGGCACGGCGTGCCGGTCGGCGAGCTTGACCACCTCAGCGACGTCTTCGGTGCTCTCGCAGTACACCACCGCTTCGGGCGGCGGCGCGTCGAACGGCGACTCGTCGCGGCCGTGCTGCTCGCGTACCGCCATCGCCGTGGAGCAGCGCGCGCCAAAGCGCGCCTGCAGCGCCTCGAGCATGGCCGCCGGCACCGGGCGCGGGTCGAGTCGGGGCAGCAGGTGGGCAGGCAGGGGTGCGTTCATCACAGCGTCTCCACGGCCACGCCAGGGTGGCCTGCAGCCGATTGTGCCCATGGTCTAGCATCGGCACCATGAGCAACCGACTCACCCAGATCGCCACCCGCACCGGCGACGACGGCACCACCGGCCTGGGCGACGGCACCCGCGTGCCCAAGGACCACCTGCGCGTGCAGGCGATGGGCGATGTCGACGAGCTGAACTCGCAGCTCGGCGTGCTGCTGGCGGAGCCGCTGCCCGACGACGTGCGCGCGCTGCTGGTCGTGATCCAGCACGAACTCTTCAACCTCGGTGGCGAGCTGTCGATCCCGGGGTACGAACTGCTCAAGGCCACGGCGGTGATCCGCCTCGACGAAGCACTGGCGTATTACAACGCCGCGCTGCCGCGGCTCAAGGAGTTCATCCTGCCGGCGGGCACGCGCAGCGCGGCGCTCGCCCACGTGGGCCGCACGGTCGCGCGCCGCGCCGAGCGCGCGGTGGTCGCACTGGGCGCCGTCGAGGCGGTGCGCGCCGAGCCGCGTCACTACCTGAACCGGCTGTCGGACCTGCTGTTCGTGCTCGCGCGCGTGCTCAACCGGGCCAACCTCGACGGGCTGGGCGGCGACGACGTGTACTGGCAAAGCGAACGGTTGGCGCGGGACTCCGAGTAGCGCCGCCGAGGCGCGCGCAGCGCCCGATGCCGGCGCGCGCCCTGCATCGGCGAGCGGCTAATTCACGCCGGCCGTCGCGCCGGCGGCGAACTCTTCGAGCGACAGCACACCGTCCTTGTTCTTGTCGAGTTCGTCGAAGCGGGCAGCGACAGCCGGCATGCGCGCCACCTCGTCGCGCGACAAGAAGCCGTCGGCGTTGGCGTCGGCGCGCGTGAACGCCTCCTCGAGGGCCGCCCGGCCGGTGGCCGAAGGCTCGGCGGCGGGCGGCGGCTCGCCGCTCTCCGGCAACGTCGTGGGCTGCGCCATCGCCGCGGCGGCCAGGCCGGCCCAGGCGGCCGCCACGAACGCGGTGCGCAGCATCGCGTGGAACGGCAGGATTCGGTTCATCGGGCTCTCCTGAGGAGTGGTACGAGGCCGCATTGAAGCGCCGCAGCGGCGCCCGGCCCAGCAACTTTTCCCGGCCTTACCCGGGTTACCTCGATCCACCGCCTGCTTACGCGCTCGCGCATGCTCTTACCGTCGCGCGCCCGCGCCGCGACCGTCCACGCGCGTTGCCGCTCACGCGCTGCGGCGCGCCTTCACTGCATCGCCGAGGATCGCCAGCACCTCCAGCGAGTGGTCCCAGCCGATGCACGCATCGGTGATGCTTTTGCCGTATTCGAGCTGGGCCGGGTCGTCCTTGCCGGCGCTGAACTTCTGCGCGCCAGCGTTCAGGTGGCTCTCGACCATCACGCCGAAGATGCATCGGCTGCCGGCCTTCAATTGCGCCGCCACGTCGCGCGCCACGTCGACCTGGCGTTCGTGCTGCTTGCTGCTGTTGGCGTGGCTGAAATCGACCATCAGCGTGCAGTCGAGCTTAGCGGCTTCGATCTCCTTGCAGGCCGCGGCCACATGCACGGCGTCGTAGTTCGGCGTCTTGCCACCGCGCAGGATCACGTGGCAGTCCTTGTTGCCGCGGGTCTCGACGATCGCGACCTGGCCGTTCTTGTGGATCGACAGGAAATGGTGCGGCCGCGACGCGGACTGGATCGCGTCGATCGCGATGCGGATGTTGCCGTCGGTGCCGTTCTTGAAGCCGATCGGCGCGGACAGGCCCGACGCCAGTTCGCGGTGCACCTGGCTCTCGGTGGTGCGCGCACCGATCGCGCCCCACGCGATCAGGTCGCCGAGGTACTGCGGCGAGATCACGTCGAGAAACTCGCTGCCCGCCGGCATGCCCAGGCGGTTGATCTCGAGCAGCAGTTGGCGGCCGATGCGCAGGCCCTCGTCGATGCGGTAGGTCTCGTCGAGGTAGGGGTCGTTGATCAAGCCCTTCCAGCCCACCGTGGTGCGCGGCTTCTCGAAGTACACGCGCATCACGATCTCCAGCGTATCGGCGTACTTGTCGCGCTGGGCCTTCAGCTTGCGCGCGTACTCGACGGCGGCCACCGGGTCGTGGATCGAACACGGCCCCATGATCACGAGCAGCCGGTCGTCCTTGCGCTGCATGATGCGGCGGATCGCGTTGCGGGTGTCGCCGATCAGCGTTTCCACCGGCGTGCCGGCAATCGGGAAGAAGCGGATCAGGTGTTCGGGCGGCGGCAGCGGCATCACGTCCTTGATCCTCTGGTCGTCGGTCTGGCTGGTGCGTTCGCTGTGCGCATACCAACCCTCGCTGGCGGTGTTGCTGGATTTGCTCGTCATGGCAGTGGGCTCCAAAAAGGCCGAGTCGAAAAAAAACCGCCGGGGTTGAGCCCGGCGGTTTTCGGAGATTCGTTGGCGCTTTACTTGGCGTGCGCGCTGGCCTCTCCGGCCGCTGGGCGGTGGGGAAACCAAAAATACGCAAAGTAAACGGCGCGGAAATTCATGGCCGCGAATGTAGCACGGCCGAGTGCTGGACCACGCCAATCCAGCCCATACGCACCCGGCGGGCAGTCTCGCGTACGCGCGGCGCCGGGTGCTTCATCAGGCGGTGCCCCCGACGGTCAGGCGATCAATCCGCAAGGTCGGCTGGCCGACGCCGACCGGCACGCTCTGGCCCTCCTTGCCGCACACGCCCACGCCGGGGTCGAGCTTCATGTCGTTGCCGATCATGCTCACGCGCGTCAGCGCATCGGGCCCGTTGCCGATCAGGGTCGCGCCCTTCACGGGGTACTGGATCTTGCCGTTCTCGACCCAGAACGCCTCGCTCGCCGAAAACACGAACCGGCCGCTCGTGATGTCGACCTGGCCGCCACCGAAATTGGTGGCGTACAGGCCGCGCTTGAGCCCGGCGATGATTTCTTCCTTGGTCTTGTCGCCGCCCAGCATGTAGGTGTTGGTCATGCGCGGCATCGGCACCGCGGCGTAGCTCTCGCGCCGGCCGTTGCCGGTGGGCGCCGCGCCCATCAGGCGCGCGTTCATCGAGTCCTGGATGTAGCCCTTCAGGATGCCGTCCTCGATCAGCACGTTGCGCTGCGAGGGGTTGCCTTCGTCGTCGACGTTGAGCGAACCGCGCCGGTCGGGCAGGGTGCCGTCGTCGAGCACCGTCACGCCCGGGGCCGCCACGCGCTGGCCGATCTTGCCGCTGAACGCGCTCGAACCCTTGCGGTTGAAGTCGCCTTCCAGGCCGTGGCCGATGGCCTCGTGCAGCAGCACGCCGGGCCAGCCCGGGCCGAGCACGACGCTCATCTCGCCGGCCTTGGCCGGGCGCGATTCGAGGTTGGTCAGCGCCGCGTTGACGGCGTCCTTCACATAGCCCTCGATCACCTCGTCGTGGAAGTAGCCGAAGCCGAAGCGCCCGCCGCCGCCGCCCGAGCCGACCTCGCGGCGCACCTCGCCGTTCACGGTCTGCTCGGCGATCACCGTGACCGACAGCCGCACCAGCGGGCGCACGTCGGCCGCCAGCGTGCCGTCGGCACGCACCACCATCACCACGTCGTACTCGCCGGCCAGCCCCGCCATCACCTGCTTGACGCGCGGGTCCTTCGCGCGCGCGAGCTTCTCGACCTTCTCGAGCAGCGCCACCTTCTGCGTGCTGTCGAGCGTGGCGATCGGGTCCATCGGCGCGTACAGCACGCGGCTGCCCGCCACCTTGGGCTTGGTGCCGACCTTGACCTTGCGGCTCTGGCCGGCGGCGGCAATCGTGCGCACCGTCAGCGCCGCGTCCATCAGCGCGGCCTCGGAGATGTCGTCGGAGTACGCGAACGCGGTCTTCTCGCCGGCCACCGCGCGCACGCCCACACCCTGGTCGATACCGAAACTGCCGCTCTTGACGATGCCTTCTTCAAGGCTCCAGCCCTCGCTGCGGGTGTACTGGAAGTAGAGGTCGGCGTCGTCGATGCGGTGCATCGCGATCGTCGCCAGCGCCCTCGACAAGGTCGCATCGGTCAGCCCGAAGGGCTCGAGCAGCAGCGCGCGGGCCACCGCCAGGCGCTCGATCGTGGGTTCGCGAGAGATCATGGCAACGGTCCCGAAGAGGTCAGCGGATCATTGTAGGAGTGGCCACCTCCGCCCACGCGGCCGCCACCGCATGCCCCTACCCGCTCTCGCTGGCCGACGCGCGGCGCTGCGGGCCGCGGCCGTCAACGGCCGCGCGGCCGGGCGCCGACCGGCTCGTCCTTCAACGCCAGCGCGCGCTCGTACAGCGCATTGCGCGGCGCGCCGGTCAGCTCGGCGGCGAGCGCAACGGCTTGCTTCAGCGGCAGCGCGGCGAGCAGTGTGCGCAGGGTGGCGTCGTGGGCCAGCGCCGGCGAATCGGCCGCAACCGTCGCCTGCGCGTGCACCACCAGCACGAACTCGCCGCGGCTGCGGTTCGCGTCCGCCGCGAGCCAGGCCGGCAATTCGTCGGCGCGCAGCCGGTGCACGGTCTCGAACTGCTTCGTGAGTTCGCGGCACACCGTCAGCGCGCGTGCCCCGAGTGCATCGGCCAGCGCCGCGGCCAGCGCGTCGATGCGGTGCGGCGCCTCGAACAGCACCTGCGTCTGCGGGCTCGCGGCGAGCTGCCTCAACGCCAGCGCCCGCTCGCCGCTGCGCGCCGGCAGGAAGCCGACGAAGGTGAACGCCGCGCCGGCCGCGTCGCCGGCCACGCTGAGTGCGGCCACCGCGCTGCTCGCCCCGGGGATCGGCACGGCGCGGTAACCCGCCACCTGCACCGCCGCGACGAGTGCCGCGCCGGGGTCGCTGATGGCCGGCGTGCCGGCATCGCTGACGTAGGCGACGCGCTCGCCGCGCGCCAGTCGCAGCAGCACGCCCGCGGCCGCCTCGCGCTCGTTGTGCTCGTGCACCGCGATCAGCGCCTTGCCGTCGATGCCGAGCTGGCGCAGCAGCGGTGCGCTGTGGCGCGTGTCCTCGCAGGCCACCGCATCGACCAGCGCCAGCACATGGATCGCGCGCAGCGTGATGTCGGCCAGGTTGCCGATCGGCGTGGCCACCACGTACAGTGCGCCGGTCGGGTACTGCTGCGCACCGGCCGCGCTGGCGGCGGCCTGTTGCAACAGTGGAGCTTGGAGCGTGGTCACGGAGCGTTCAACGACGATGCAGACGACCAAGGCCAGGGGCGATGCCGGGGAGGCGCGCGCGCTGGCGCACCTGACGAGCCAGGGCCTGACCCTGGTGCAGCGCAATTATCGGGTCGCGCGCGGGCCGGGCGCGCGCGGCGGCGAGGTCGACCTGATCCTGCGCGAGCGCGACGGCACGCTGGTGTTCGTCGAGGTGCGCAGTCGCGGTGGCGCCTCGCACGGCGGTGCGGCGGCGAGCGTCGGTGCCGCCAAGCAGCGCAGCGTCGTGTTCGCGGCGCAGCACTTCGTGCGCGCGCTGCGCACGCTGCCGCCATGCCGCTTCGACGTGGTGGCAATCGATGGCGAGCGCATCGAATGGCTGCGCGCGGCGTTCGATGCCGGTTGATGCCGGTTGATGCAAGTTGACACCACGACCGATGGAACCAGGTCGGTGCATCGGTGTCATATGATCCATGGCCATGCTCGAACAACGCATCCAACAACAGTTCTTCGACAGCGCCGACCTCAAGTACGCGGCCGCCGAGGTGCTGTCCAAACCGATTGCCGAAGCGGTCAGCGCGCTGGTCGGCTGCATCACCGCGGGGGGCAAGGTGCTCGCCTGCGGCAACGGCGGTTCCGCCGCCGATGCCCAGCATTTCGCGGCCGAGTTTGTCGGCCGTTTCGAGCGCGAGCGCCCCGGGTTGGCGGCACTTGCGCTCACCACCGACAGCTCGATCCTTACCGCGATCGGCAACGACTACGACTTCAATTCGATCTACTCGAAGCAGGTGCTCGCGCTGGGCGCGCCCGGCGACGTGCTGCTGGCCATCAGCACCAGCGGCAACTCCGGCAACGTGGTGGCCGCCGTCGAAGCAGCGCGTGCCAAGGAGATGGTCGTGATCGCGCTCACCGGCCACAAGGGTGGCCAATTGCGCGAGCTGCTCACCGAGACCGATGTTCTCATCTGCGTTCCGCACGAACGCACCGCCCGCATCCAGGAAGTTCATCTGCTGGTGTTGCACTGCCTGTGCGACGCGGTCGATCTGCAGCTTCTCGGTGAACAGGAAAACACATGATCCCGAAGCTCTTGCCGCGCGCCGCCCGCACGCTGTTGTGCACCCTTGCCGCAGGTGCTGCATTGAGCGCCTGCGCGCCACTGTTGATGGGCGGCGCAATGGTCGGCAGCTCGCTGATGGTGTCCGACCGTCGTACCACCGGTGCGCAGGTCGAAGACCAGTCGATCGAACTCAAGTCGATCAAGCGCATCAACGACGTCGTCGGCGATCGCGGCCACATCAACGTCACCAGCTACAACCGGGTCGTGCTGCTCACCGGCGAAGCGGCGAGCGAGGCCGACAAGGCCGCCATCGAGCGCGCCGTGGCCGGCATCGAAAACGTGCGCTCGGTCGTCAACGAACTCGCCGTCGGCCCGCCCAGTTCGTTCGGCAGCCGCTCGAACGACGCCTTCCTGACGAGCAAGGTCAAGGCGAGCATGGTCGACGCCAAAGACATCCAGGCCAACTCGTTCAAGGTCGTCACCGAGCGTGGCATCGTCTATCTGATGGGCATCGTCAGCGAACGCGAAGCCAACCGCGCCACCGACATCGCGCGTGGCGTCAGTGGTGTGCGCAAGGTGGTGCGCGTGTTCGAGATCGTCAGCGAGGCCGACCTCGCAGCGACCCAGCCGAGGCCCGTTCCGGCCCCGGTCCCGGCCCCCGCGTCGGCGCCCGCCAAACCTTGACGCGGAGGCGCTGATTCAAGGCAACTCGCGCCGAAGCGAAGCGCCTCAACGCAACCGCCGCACCAGGCTCGAGGTGTCCAGTCGGTTGCCGCCTTGCGCCTGCAGGTCGGCATAGAACTGATCGACCAGCGCCGTCACCGGCAAGCGCGCACCGTTGCGGCGGGCCTCGTCGAGCACCAACCCCAGGTCCTTGCGCATCCAGTCGACCGCAAAGCCGAAGTCGAAACGGTCTTCGATCATCGTCGGTCCGCGCTGGTCCATCTGCCAGCTTTGCGCCGCGCCCTGGCCGATCACGCCGAGCACCGCCTGCATGTCCAGGCCGGCCTTCTCGCCGAACGCAATCGCCTCGGCCAAGGCCTGCACGAGCCCGGCGATCGCCACCTGGTTGACCATTTTCGCGAGCTGTCCCGCACCGCTTGCACCGAGCCGCGTCACCGCCTTCGCAAATGCCATCGCCACCGGGCGCGCGGCCTCGAACGCGGCTTGGTCGCCACCGCACATCACAGTCAGCGAGCCGTTGACGGCGCCCAGGTTGCCGCCCGAGACCGGCGCGTCGATGAAGTGCAGGCCGCGCTGCTGCGCCGTGGCGTTCAACTCGCGCGCGACTTCGGCCGAGGCGGTCGTGTGGTCGACGAACACGGCGCCGGGCCGCATGCCAGCGAACGCGCCGTGCTCGCCCAGCGCCACCGAGCGCAGGTCGTCGTCGTTGCCGACGCAGGCGAACACCAGGTCGGCCAGCCCAGCCGCCGCGCGCGGCGTCGCGGCGCTGGTGTGGCCATGCTCGGCCACCCACTGCGCCGCCTTCGCGGCACTGCGGTTGTAGACGGTCACCGTGTGGCCGGCCGCGGCGAGGTGGCCGGCCATCGGGTAGCCCATCACGCCCAGGCCGATGAACGCGACGCGACGTGCGGGCGTGGGTTGGTAGTTCTTGCGGGTCATCGAATGCGCTCCATGAAAGCAAAGCGGCCTCTCGTCGAGGCCGCGGGGTTGAGGGCGACGATGGTCACACGATCGTCATGTGCTCGGTGCCCGCCGAGAGATCGCTGCTGCGCGCGCGCTGGCTGTGGAGCTTGATCTGCAGGCGCAGGTCGTTGACCGAATCGGCATTGCGCAACGCGTCTTCGTAGGTGATGACCTGGCCTTCGTAGAGGTCGAACAGCGCCTGGTCGAAGGTCTGCATGCCGAGCTCGCGCGATCGCTTCATGATTTCCTTGATCTCGGCCACCTCGCCCTTGAAGATCAGGTCCGAGATCAACGGCGTGTTCAACATCACTTCCACCGCCGCGACCCGGCCGCGCCCTTCCTGGCGCGGCATCAGGCGCTGCGAGATCAGCGCCTTCATGTTCAGCGACAGGTCCATCAGCAGTTGCTGGCGCCGCTCTTCGGGGAAGAAGTTGATGATCCGGTCGAGCGCCTGGTTGGCGCTGTTGGCGTGCAGCGTGGCCAGGCACAGGTGGCCGGTCTCGGCGAATGCCACGGCGTGCTCCATCGTTTCGCGGTCGCGGATCTCGCCCATCAGGATCACGTCGGGCGCCTGGCGCAGCGCGTTCTTCAGCGCCTGGGCCCAGCCGTCGGTGTCGATGCCGACCTCGCGCTGCGTGATGATGCAGTTCTTGTGCGGGTGCACGAACTCGACCGGGTCCTCGATCGTGATGATGTGGCCGTACGAGTTCTGGTTGCGAAAATCGACCATCGCCGCCAGCGACGTGCTCTTGCCCGAGCCGGTGGCGCCGACGAAGATCACCAGGCCGCGCTTGGCCACCGCGATGTCCTTGAGCACCTGCGGCAGGTTCATCGTGTCGATGGTCGGCAGCGTCTGCGCGATCGTGCGCATGACCAGGCCGACATTGCCCTGCTGCACGAACGCATTGACGCGAAAGCGCCCGATGCCCTGCGGCGACACCGCGAAGTTGCACTCCTTGGTGCGCTCGAACTCGGCCGCCTGCTTGTCGTTCATCACCGCACGCACGAGCGCCAGCGTGTGCTGGCCGGTCAGCGGCTGCGGTGAGACCTTGGTGACCTTGCCGTCGACCTTGATCGCGGGCGGGAAGTCGGCGGTCAGGAACAGGTCGGAGCCGTTGCGCGACACCATCAGCCGCAGCAAGTCGTTGACGAATTTGGATGCCTGGTCGCGTTCCATGTTCAGTCCTTGCGAGTTCAGCGCGGGCTCAGGCCCGCGCCGGGCCGCCCCGTGGGCGCGCGTGAACGAAGTGAGCGGGGGCTGTCATTCACCCCGGGAAATTCTCGGGGAACTTGGCCTTGGCCCGGGCCTCGGCTGGCGCCACCACGTTGCGCCGCACCAGGTCGGACAGGTTCTGGTCGAGCGTTTGCATGCCCTGCGAATTGCCGGTCTGGATCGACGAGTACATCTGCGCGATCTTGGCCTCGCGGATCAGGTTGCGGATCGCCGCGGTGCCCAGCATGATCTCGTGCGCCGCAACGCGACCGCTGCCGTCCTTGGTCTTGCACAGCGTCTGCGAGATCACGCCGATCAGCGACTCCGACAGCATCGCGCGCACCATCTCCTTCTCGGCCGCGGGGAACACATCGACCACCCGGTCGATCGTCTTGGCTGCGCTCGAGGTGTGCAGCGTGCCGAACACCAGGTGGCCGGTCTCGGCCGCGGTGAGTGCCAGTCGGATCGTTTCCAGGTCGCGCATTTCGCCCACCAGGATCGCGTCCGGGTCTTCACGCAGCGCCGAGCGCAACGCGTTCGAGAAACTCAGCGTGTGCGGCCCGACCTCGCGCTGGTTGATCAGGCACTTCTTGGATTCGTGCACGAACTCGATCGGGTCCTCGACCGTGAGCACGTGGCCGAACTCGTTTTCGTTCAGGTGGTTGACCATCGCCGCCAGCGTGGTCGACTTGCCCGAGCCGGTCGGCCCGGTCACCAGCACCAGGCCGCGCGGCTTCAGCGCGAGCTCGGCGAAGACCTTGGGTGCGTTGAGTTGCTCGAGCGTCAGGATCTTCGACGGGATCGTGCGGAACACCGCGCCGGCACCGCGGTTCTGGTTGAACGCGTTGACCCGAAAACGCGCCAGGCCCTGGATCTCGAACGAGAAGTCGCACTCCAGCGTTTCCTCGTAGGCCTTGCGCTGCGAGTCGTTCATGATGTCGTAGACCATGCCGTGGACCTGCTTGTGGTCCAGCGGGTCGACGTTGATGCGCCGCACGTCGCCGTGGACACGGATCATCGGCGGCAGCCCGGCCGACAGGTGCAGGTCCGACGCCTTGTTCTTGACCGAAAACGCCAGCAGTTGGGTGATGTCCATGGGTCGGGGTTGGGGTTGGCGCCGGTCGCGGTGCGCACCGGGGAATCGCAGGCCGGCTGCAGGATACTCGGCGCATTATGGCGATGATCGCAGACAAGCTGAGGCAAGTGCACGAGCGCGTGGCGCGGGCCTGCACGCAGGCCGCGCGGCCCGTGCAAAGCGTCACGCTGCTGGTGGTCAGCAAGACCTTCGGCGCCGATGCGGTGCGCGCGGCGGTGGCCGCCGGTGAGCACCGCTTCGGCGAGAACTACGTGCTCGAGGGCGTCGCCAAGATCGCCGCGCTGGCCGACCTGCGCGACCGCCTCGAATGGCACCTGATCGGCCCGCTGCAGTCGAACAAGACGCGCATCGTCGCCGGGCAGTTCGACTGGGTCCATACGGTGGATCGGCTGAAGATCGCGCAGCGCCTGAGCGAGCAGCGCCCCGCGCACCTGCCGCCGTTGCAGTTGTGCCTGCAGGTCAACATCAGCGGTGAGGCGAGCAAGAGCGGGCTGCGGCCGGGCGACGTGCCGGCGGTCGCCCAGGCGGTGGCCGCATTGCCGCGCGTGACGCTGCGCGGCCTGATGGCGATCCCCGAGCCGGCGCAGGACTTCGCCGCGCAGCGCGCACCGCACCGCGCGCTGCACGGGTTGCTGCAAGAACTGCGCGCGCGCGGCCTCGGGCTCGACACGCTGTCGATGGGGATGAGCGCCGACCTCGAAGCCGCCGTGATGGAAGGCGCGACGATCGTGCGCGTGGGCAGCGCGATCTTCGGCGCGCGCGCGACCCCCGGCTGAGCGCTGTCGCGCTAGCGCGAGGCGAGCAGCGGCAGTGTCATGTAGACACTGAACGGGTCATCGCGGTAGTCGCCGAACGGGCCGCTGCGCGTGAAGCCGGCGCTCTCGTAGAGCCGGTGCGCCGCTTCGAAGCCGGCCAATGGGCCGGTCTCCAGGCTGAGGCGCTCGTAGCCACGCGCACGTGCGGTCTCGATGACATGAATCAGCAGCGCCCGCCCCGCGCCGGTGCGGCGCCGGGCCACCGGCGTGCGCATCGACTTCACCTCGCCGTGCCGCGGGTCCAGCTCCTTCAGCGCGGCGCAGCCGAGCAGCACCTCACCGTCCCAGGCCGACCAGAAAGTGATCTCCGGTCGGCGCAGCTTGTCGAGGCCGAGCGCGTGCACACTTTCCGGCGGCGACAGCTCGTGCATGCTGCGCAGGTGCTCGTTCAGCAACGCATGGACGGCCGGGCGCGACAGGTCGTCGAGTTCGATCTTCATCGGCAATCTCCGCAGGTTCAGATGGCCAGCATCGTCGTGTTCTTCACTTCTTCCATCACCGCGTAGGTGCGCGTCTCGCGCACGCCCGGCAAGGCCCAGATCACCGAGCCGACGAACTCGCGGTAGGCCTGCATGTGGGCCACCCGCGTCTTGATCAGGTAGTCGAAGCCGCCGGCCACCAGGTGGCATTCGAGGATCTCCGGGCGCACCTGCACCGCGGCCTTGAAGAGGTTCATCGCGTCGTGAGTGGTGCGGTCGAGCACGACCTCGATGAACACGAGCAGGCCGGCGCCGAGCTTGTCGGGGTTCAGCCTCGCCTCGTAGCCGAGGATGAAGCCGTCGCGCGTCAGGCGCTTCACGCGTTCGAGCACGGCGGTCGGCGACAGGTGCACCTGCTCGGCCAGCTTCAGGTTCGAGATGCGGCCATCGGCCTGCAGCACGCGCAGAATTCGCGCGTCGATGCGGTCGAGCGGCGGAGGCGCAGGTTCTTCGGTGGCCATGCCGAATTATTCTCCATCGACAGGTCGCGTTTCGGAGAGTAGTTCGGGTCGTAAACCCATAACCTGGCGAGCAATCCAGCCCAAGGGGTCACCCATGTTCAGCGCCAAACCCGCCTGCGCCCGCCTTCCGCCGCCCTGCCGCGACGAGCTCACGGTGCTGGCCGCCCTGTTGCGCAGCCTCAGCGGCGCGGTCGACTGGCCGGCCGCGGTGCGCACCGCGCGGCCGTGGGTGCAGGCGGTGCGCGACAAGCCGGCGCCGTTCTGGGCGATGGAATCGCTGCTGCAGGAGTACCCGATCTCCAGCGCCGAAGGGCTGGCGTTGATGCGCCTGGCCGAAGCGCTGCTGCGCGTGCCCGATGTGCACACCGCGATCGCGCTGACGGCCGACCAGCTCGGCAAGGCCGACTTCGACGCGTCGAAGGGCCACGGTGGCCCGCACAAGATGCTCGCCAACCTGTCGGCCAGCGCGATCGCGCTGTCGAAGAAGTTCCTGCCCGAGAACGACGCCGAAAGCGGCCTGCTGAAACGCCTGGGTGCGCAGACCGTGGTCGGCGCGACGGTGCGTGCGATCCAGCTTCTCGGCCGCCAGTTCGTGCTCGGCCGCTCGATCGACGAGGCGATGGGCGAGGCGGCGTCGGCGCGCAAGGCGCAGCGCCCGGTCGGCCCGGACTGCGCCCTGCGCTTCAGCTACGACATGCTCGGCGAAGGCGCGCGCACCGACGCCGACGCGCAGCGCTACCTCGCGTCGTACCGGAGCGCGATCCGCGCGATCGCCAACGGTCGGTCGGCGCCAAGCCCGGAAGGCGCCGACGGCATCTCGATCAAGCTCAGCGCGCTGTTCGCGCGTTATGAAGACGCGCAGCGCGAGCGCGTGTTCGCCGAACTGCTGCCGCGCGTCTGGCAGCTCGTCGAGCCTGCCGCGCAGGCCGGCATCAACCTGACCATCGACGCCGAGGAAAGCGACCGCCTCGAACTCTCGCTCGACGTGCTCGACGCGCTCAGCGCTCGCATTGCCGCCACCTGCCCGCAGTGGCGCGGCTTCGGCCTGGCGGTGCAGGCCTACCAGACGCGCGCGCTCGACGTCGTCGACGAGGTCGCGCGCATCGCCCGCGCGCACGGCCTGCGCTTCATGGTGCGTCTGGTCAAGGGTGCGTACTGGGACGGCGAGATCAAGCGCGCGCAGGAGCTCGGCCTGGCCGGCTACCCGGTCTTCACCCACAAGCACCACACCGACATCTCCTACCTCGCCTGCGCCCGCGCGCTGATCGGCCACGCCGACGTGATCTACCCGCAGTTCGCCACCCACAACGCCGGCACGATCGCTGCGATCGTCGGCATGGCGCGGGCCGCGCGCACGCCGTACGAGCTGCAGCGCCTGCACGGCATGGGCGAAGGCGTCTACCGCGAGGTGCTGCGTGCTTCGAACCTCGAGGCGGCGGCGATCCCGGTGCGCGTCTACGCCCCGGTCGGCGAGCACCGCGACCTGCTCGCGTACCTGGTGCGCCGGCTGCTCGAAAACGGCGCGAACTCGTCGTTCGTGCACCAGCTGTCGGACGAAACCGTCGCCATCGAGCAGCTGCTCGCCTCGCCGCTGGTGCCGGCGGAAAGCCCCGGCATCGCGCCCCCGGTGGCGCTGTATGGCTGGAACGGAATCACCGGCCGCAGGAATTCGGCCGGCGTCGACCTCGCCTGCCTCGCCGAGCGCGCGCCGCTCGATCGCGCACTCGCCGCCACGATCCTCCCGACCGTACCCGAAGCCACCAGCGCCGAGATCGACGCCGCGATGCACCGCCTGCACGCCGGCTTCGACGCCTGGAACCGCACCCCGCTCGCCGAGCGCGCCGCCGTGTTGCGGCGCGCCGCCGACGCTCTCGAGGCGCGCCTGCCCGAGTTCTGCGGCCTGCTCGTGAAAGAGGCGCACAAGACGCTCGGCGACTGCGTCGCCGAGGTCCGCGAAGCGGTCGACTTCTGCCGCTACTACGCCGACCAGGCGCAGGCTCGCCTGGCCACGCAAGTGCTGCCCGGCCCCACCGGCGAGAGCAACGCGCTGCACCTGCGCGGCCGCGGCGTGTTCGTCTGCATCAGCCCGTGGAACTTTCCGCTCGCGATCTTCGCCGGGCAGGTCGTGGCGGCGCTCGTCGCCGGCAACACGGTCGCGGCCAAGCCGGCCGAGCAGACGCCGGCGGTCGCGCTGCGCTTCGTCGAGCTGCTGGTCGCCGCCGGCGTGCCGGGCGACGCGCTGGCGCTGCTGCACGGCCCCGGCGAGCGCGTCGGCGCGGCGCTGGTGGCCGACGCCCGCACCGCCGGCGTGTGCTTCACCGGCTCGACCGCGGTGGCGCGCCTGATCAACCGCGCGCTCGCCGCCAAGGACGGCGCGATGGTGCCGCTGATCGCCGAGACCGGCGGCATCAACGCGATGATCGTCGACAGCACCGCGCTGCCCGAGCAGGTGGTCGACGCCGTCGTGCAGAGCGCCTTCCGCTCGGCCGGCCAGCGCTGCTCGGCACTGCGCCTGCTGTGCGTGCACGAGGGTGTCGCCGACGCCGTGATCGAGATGATCCGCGGTGCGTTGCAGGAGCTCAGCGTCGGCGACCCGGCCCAGCTCGCCACCGACGTCGGCCCGGTCATCGACGCCGAGGCGTTCGACGGCCTGCGCGCGCACATCGCGCGGCTGCGCCAGCAGGCCACGCTGATCGGCGAGACGCCGGTCGCGTCGACCTTACCGCGGCTGGTGGCGCCGATCGCGTTCGAGCTCGCGGCGATTGCCGACGTGCAGCAGGAGATCTTCGGCCCGGTGCTGCACGTGGTGCGCTGGGGCGGCGAGGTCGACGACGTGATCGCCCAGGTCAACGCGCTCGGCTACGGGCTGACGCTCGGCATCCAGACCCGCATCGACTCACGCGCGCTGCGCCTGGCGGCGGCGGCGCGCATCGGCAACGTCTACGTCAACCGCAACATGATCGGCGCGGTGGTGGGCGTGCAGCCGTTCGGCGGCGAAGGCCTGTCGGGCACCGGCCCGAAGGCCGGCGGCCCGCACTACCTGTACCGCTTCTGCGCCGAGCAGACCGTGACCATCAACACCGCGGCGGCGGGCGGCAACGCGGCGCTGCTGGCGGGCACTCACTGAGCAAGCAGCAACCTGTTGGCGGGTCACCACCCGAGCCTGTGACGCACCGCACGGAGTCGACCCGCAACGCAATACGACTGTGAAGTTTCGTAAAGAGGCCCCCTAGACTCGCGCCCCACGGGCCATCTGCCGGCCCGTTCGACGAAACAAGACCACACGATCCGAGGAGCCTCATGCGTCACCGTCACATCCCCGCCCATCTCTGCGCCGCCAGCACTCTTGCCTTGCTCCTTCTGTCCGCCTGCGGCGGCGGTGGCAGCAACACCCCGTCGGCGACTGCCACCGCGGCCGCGGTCAATCCCAACGCCTACCCGAACGTCTTGCCGGTTGCCGGTGACTATTTCGTCTACACCTCGGTCAACACCCCGACCCAGCCGGCCGGCCAGGCGCCGATACAGAGAACCGTGACCCGTGACATCCGCAGTGTTGGCGTCGACCGCTCGTTCGTCCGTCTCGACACTGCTTCGGCCTACAGCCTCGCGACGACTCAGAGCTTCGACGCCAGCCGGGCATTGACGAGTTCGTCGACGAGCACCCAGCGCTGCGACTTCACGCCGGGCTACCGGTCGACACCCGCGCTCACGTCGGTCGTCGGCGACACGTACACCACGACGTCGACCGAGAGCTGCGTCAACCAATCGACCAGCGCGCTGACGACCTACGCCCTGACCGACAACGGCACCGTGGCGGCCGCGGAGCCGCACACGCTGCCGATCGGCACCTTCAACACCATCAAGTACACGCAGACGCTGGTGTCGGTGCAGCCCTCCGGCACGACCACAACACTCGAGACCTGCTGGATCGATACCGTGACCGGCCGTGCCGTGGAATGCGCGTCGACGTACTCCACCACGCCCACCGGACAGAGCGCACCCACGTCGGCCGGCTCGACCAGCTTCCAGCTCGCGGCGTACGCAGTCAATGGCGGCGCCGCGGTCGGGCCGACGGAACGGCGCTTTGCGGGTACGTGGAGCGTCACCTTCTCAGGCAGCAGCGGTGGCGCCTGTGCAGCTTTGCTCGTCGACACCTCGGGCCGCATTTCTGGCACGTGTCAATTCGTGGCCTCGACGGGAACAGCCACGCCCTTCACCGTCAGCGGCAGCGTCAATGCGGCGGGCATCGCCAGCGTATCCACGAGCACGGGCGCCGCGCTCACCGGCACCTTCGACTCACCGAGCACGGCCACCGGCAGCTGGTCCAATGGCACGGCCACCGGAACCTGGAGCGCCGCGCACCAGTAGCCGCAGCCGGCAACTCAACGCGACCGCCGGCGTCACGCCGCTCGCCGGAGGCGCGGCAGAAACGCGGCAGCACCGGCGCGACCACACCGGCCTCCGCAGCGCTACGCGCTCCACAGCCCATGCCGCCGGTGCCACTCCTCCAGCGACTCCTCCGGCATGTGCGCGAACTGGACATGCCCCGGCCCGCCCGGCGCGTCGACCCACGACGGCGCCCAGGCCAGGCCGATCTCGACCACCTCGGGCGGCTTCGGCAGCGCGGTGTCGATCGCCGAGGCGTGTGGGTGGATCAGCTCGGGCCAGCGCGGGTCCCACAGCCACAGCGGGCTGCCGCACCGGACGCAAAAGCGGCGCTCGGCGGGTGAGCGTGTCGCGCGCCGGCCCGGTTCGCGCAGCACCGCGTGGTACACGCCCAGGTGCTTGCGACCCCGCACCTTCAGCGTCGCCGCGTCGCCGCCGAGGTTGATCGCGCAGCCGCCGCTGCCCGCGGTCTTGCGGCAGATCGAGCAGTAACAGTGCATGAACGGCACCGGGGTGTGCGATTCGAGGCTGAAGCGGATCGCGCCGCAATGGCATGAGCCTTTCAGGTGCATGGGAACTCCCTCGCGTGATGCGTAAACTTGCTGCATGAGCATCTTCGCACCCGTGCCATGAAACACCCGGTCCTCGCGTTCATCGGCGGCGGCAACATGGCCGGCGCCGTCATCGGCGGCGTGCTCAAGAGCGGCCGCGCGGCGGGCTCGATCCTGGTGGTCGAGCCGAGCCCGGTTCAGCGCGAAAGGCTGCAGGCCGAGTTCCGCGTCCACACCCTCGCCGCCGCCGACGCCACGCTGGCCGCGGCCGACATGGTGGTCTGGGCCGTCAAGCCGCAGCTGTTCCGGGCCGCGGCGGCGCCGTGCGCCGCGCATGTCGGCCGGGCGTTGCACCTGAGCGTGATGGCCGGCATCCGCAGCGAGGCGATCGAGCACGCCACCGGCGCCGCGCGCATCGTGCGCGCGATGCCCAACACGCCGGCGCTGATCGGCGAGGGCATCGCCGGGCTGTATGCCCGCGCGGCGGTGACGAGCGAAGACCGGGCCCAGGTCGAGGCCGTGCTCGCGCCGACCGGCCGCTTGCTCTGGGTCGCGAACGAAGCCGACCTCGACGCCGTCACCGCGCTGTCGGGCTCGGGCCCGGCGTACGTCTTCTACTTCGTCGAGGCGATGGTGCAGGCGGCGCGCGAGATGGGCCTGAGCGAGGCGCAAGGCAGGCAGCTCGCGCTGGCGACCTTCGCCGGAGCCGCTGCGCTCGCGCAGACCGCGACCGAGCCGCCCGAGGTGCTGCGCGAGCGCGTCACTTCCAGGGGCGGCACGACCCACGCCGCGCTGGCCTCGCTCGAAGCCAGCGGCGTGAAGGCCGCGTTCGTGCAGGCGATCCGTGCAGCGCAGCAGCGCGCACGCGAACTGGGCGACGAATTCGGCCGCTAGTTCGGTCGGCAGCGTCGCGGCGGCGCCGGCCGATGCCGCGGGTAGCGGCGTCTCATGCAAAGCCCGCATGACGCCGGTCAAGACTTTGCACGGCCGCGGGCCTACAGTCTCGCCCCATGCAGGCCGCGCGCCACCGGGGCATCACGAGTGCGCCGATCGGCAACACCCGAGCGCGCCGCGCCCGAGCATGCAACCCAACCGGTGAACGCCCCATGAGCAACCTTTCCTACGTCACGGCCGACGCGAACAGCGCCTGGCACACCTACCTGTCGCAGATCGATCGCGTCGTGCCTTATCTGGGCCACCTGGCGCGCTGGACCGAGACGCTCAAGCGCCCGAAGCGCGCGCTCATCGTCGATGTGCCGATCGAGATGGACGACGGCAGCGTCGCCCACTTCGAGGGCTACCGCGTGCAGCACAACCTGTCGCGCGGGCCCGGCAAGGGCGGCGTGCGGTTCCACCCGGACGTGACGCTGCAGGAAGTGATGGCGCTGTCGGCCTGGATGACGGTCAAGTGCGCGGCCGTGAACCTGCCGTACGGCGGAGCCAAGGGCGGCATCCGCGTCGACCCGAAGCTGCTGTCGATCAAGGAGCTCGAGCGCATGACGCGCCGCTACACCAGCGAGATCGGCATCATCATCGGCCCGCAGCGCGACATCCCCGCGCCCGACGTCGGCACCAACGGCCAGATCATGGCCTGGATGATGGACACCTACGCGATGAACACCGGCGCCACCGCCACCGGCGTCGTCACCGGCAAGCCGCTGCACCTGGGCGGCTCGCTCGGGCGCGTCAAGGCCACCGGCCGCGGCGTGTTCGTGACCGGCCGCGAGGCGGCGCGCCGCCTCGGCCTGACCCTGGACGGCGCGCGCGTGGCGGTGCAGGGCATGGGCAACGTCGGCGGCGCGGCGGCCGAACTCTTCGTGCAGGCCGGCGCCAGGCTGGTGGCGGTGCAGGACCACACCGGCACGCTCGCGAACCCGAACGGCTTCGACATCGCCGACACGATGGAGACGCTCAGGCGCGACGGCGGCATCGGCAACTTCAGGGGCGCGGAGCGCATCGACGCCGAAGCGTTCTGGGACGTCGACTGCGACATCCTGATTCCGGCCGCACTCGAAAGCCAGATCACCGCGGCGCGCGCGAACCGCATCAAGGCCAAACTGATCCTCGAAGGCGCGAACGGTCCGACCCTGCCCGAGGCCGACGACGTGCTCGCCGAGCGCAATGTGCTGGTCGTGCCCGACGTGATCTGCAATGCCGGCGGCGTGACCGTGAGCTACTTCGAGTGGGTGCAGGACTTCTCCAGCTTCTTCTGGAGCGAGGACGAGATCAACGTGCGCCTGGACAAGATCATGGTCGACGCGCTGAAGAAGATCTGGGACACCGCCGACCGCCACAAGATCAGCCTGCGCACCGCCACCTTCGCGGTGGCCTGCGAACGCATCCTCAGCGCGCGCGAAGAGCGCGGGCTGTACCCCTGAACGCGTATCGCACGCAAGGTGCCGGCGCCCCCTTGAAACCGGCCCGACCGGCCAATATCTCCTGGTGGCCCGCGCTGCGTCACGAACGCAGTCGCGGCTTCGTTGAACGAACCAACCCAAGGAGATCTGGCCATGTACGAGTCCCTGCTCAACTTCCCGGGCAGTTTCTTCGGTGACTTCGAGCGGCTGCGCCGCGAACTCGACGACGTGTTCGAGGCCGGCGGCCTGCCCGCGAGCATCCGCTCGGTCGCGCCCGGCGCATTCCCGGCGGTCAACATCGGCAACACGCCGCAAAGCCTGGAGGTCTACGCGTTCGCCCCCGGCATCGACGCATCCAAGATCGACGTGACCGTCGATCGCGGCGTGCTCACGATCGCCGGCGAGCGCCCCTCGACGCTGCCCGACGCCAACGCCAAGCCGAGGGTCAGCGTGTTCAGCCGCGAGCGCACCAGCGGCAGCTTCCTGCGTGCCGTCAGCCTGCCCGACGACGCCGATCCGGCGCAGGTCCAGGCCAGCTACCGCGACGGCGTGCTGCACATCAGCGTGGCGCGGCGCCAGGCGGCGCAGCCGACCCGCATCGCGATCCAGTAACCCCGCGTCCGAAAGGAGAGACCCACCATGAGCAACGACAAGGAACTCACCGCCCGGCGCGACACCACGGTCGCGCAAGCGCAGCAAACCCCGGCCCGCGCCGCGCAGGACATGCGCGCGCTGGTGCCACGGGTGGACGTGCTGGAAGACGACGCCGGCATCACGCTGCTCGCCGACCTGCCCGGCGTGCCCAAGGACAAGCTCGAGCTGAAGGTCGAAGGCGACACGCTGCTGATCGAGGGCGAAGTGAACACGCCGACACCGCCCCAGCTGCAGTCGGTGTACGCCGAGATCCGCGTGCCGCGCTACCGGCGCGCCTTCACGCTCAGCCGCGAACTCGACACCGGGCGCATCGAGGCGGCCATGAAGGATGGCGTGCTGACCCTGCGCGTGCCCAAGCAGGAACACGCCAAGCCGCGGCGCATCGCCGTGGCGGCCGGCTGACGCTGCATCGACGAGGCCACGCGTTGCGCGTCAGCGCAGCGCGTGGCCGGCGACCGTGCCGGCGAACACCGCGAAGCCCAGCCAGTGGTTGAGCCGGAACGCGCGAAAGCAGCCTTCGCGGGTGCGCGTGCGGATCAGCGTGTAGTGCCAGGCGGCGATCGCCGCGGCGACCGCCAGCCCGGCGTCGTACGGCCAGGGCAGCGCCAGTGACGCACCCAGCCCGGCCCAGATCGCCAGGTAGGCGGCGTAGAACAGCATCACCGCGGCCACATCCAGGCGGCCGAGCGTGATCGCCGAGGTCCGGATGCCGATCTTCAGGTCGTCGTCGCGGTCCACCATCGCGTACTCGGTGTCGTAGGCCAGCACCCAGAACAGGTTGCCCAGCAGCAGCGCCCAGGCCAGCGCCGGCACGCGGCCCTGGACCGCCGCGAACGCCATCGGGATGCCGAAGCTGAAGGCCACGCCGAGCACCGCCTGCGGCATCGACAGGAAGCGCTTGGTGTACGGGTAGACGATGCTGACCGCGAGCGCGACGAAACTCCAAGCGACGGCGGCCAGGTTGGTCGTGAGCACCAGCGCGAACGCCAGCAGCGCGAGCACCGCGCCGAGCGTCAGCGCGGCCGGCACGCTGACCGCGCCGCTCGTCACCGGGCGCTGCGCGGTGCGCTTGACGTGCCGGTCGAACTCGCGGTCGGCCACGTCGTTGACGGTGCAGCCGGCGCTGCGCATCAGGAAGGTGCCGAGCACGAATACCAGCAGCAGATGCCAGCCGGGGAAACCGCCGGCGGCGATCCACAGGGCCGACAGCGTCGGCCACAGCAGCAGGTAGCTGCCGGCCGGACGGTTCCAGCGGATCAGGTCGAGGTAGAGCCGCAGGCGCGACCGGGCAGAAGCGTCGGACGACATGCCGCGATTGTCGCGGCTGTGTCGTACGCCGATCCGCCCGGTGCGGCGTTAGGGTGGCTGACGGTGTCGGTGCCGTGCGCGGGGGATTGCCTGCGCAGCGTGTCGACCGACCCTTTTTCGCAACCGCCAGCCACCGCACCGGAGCACCTCATGGCCATCGCACGACGCCAACTGATCATCGGCCTGTTCGCCACCGGCGCCGCGGCCACGCTGGCCGCCTGTGGCGGCGGTGGCGGCTATACCGCGCCGACGCGTCTGGTGTGGGTGCTCAACCTGAACCCCGAGTTCGCGTTCGTCGACGTCTCGGTCGGCGCAAACGGCACGACCGCCGCGCCGATCGTCTCGCCGGCGCTGCCGTTCCAGGCCATCACGCAGCCGATCGAGATCGCGTACGGTACCTACAGCATCGGGATGCGCGACACGACCAGCGGCCGCACCGTGTTCTTCGACAACTTCAATGTCGACAACAACTCGCCGCCGGTGCTGGTGTTCTACCGCAACGGCACATCGACGCTGCTGGCGCCGGCGCCGGTGGGCATCGTCAACTACTTCGACTCCAACGTGGCGCTCGACGTCGAGCTCGGTGACACCGCCGGCACCGTGCAGTTGACGCCGTCGCTCGCGTTCAATGCCTCGGCGCTGCAGGCCTCACAGAGCCCCTATTGCCAGCTGCGCCTGCGCCGCGCCACCGACGGCGTGCTGGTCTACGACTCGGCGGTGCAACCGCGCGCCGGCACGATCCTGATCTACCCCGCCGACCCGGTGAGCGGGCTGGTCGCCGTGGTCGGGCTGGACTACACGTTCAATTCGGCGAGTGCGGTGGTCTGGCCCAACACCCTCTGAAGCCCGGGTACGCCAGCGTCACGACGCGCCGTAGCGGCCGGCGCGACGTTGTAGTCGCGCGAACTTCACCGCCGGTCTGACCGGCGGATCAAAGCTGCTTCAGATGCCGCACCGTGGCCCCATGCACGCTGGCCAGCGCGATGGCCTGGTCGAACGTTGTCAGGCAGCCGCCTCGATGCACCGCGAGGGCCAGCAGGTAGAGATCGGTGATCTGGTTGTGGCCCTGCACACGATTGAAGTTCACGAGCGCATCGTCACGCAACGAAATGTCGTCGGGCCAGAATTCGTGGTCCAGCGCGCTGCAGGCTTCCCGCAGCCGCTCGCGAACGACGTGTATCGGCAAGCCACCACGGCGGCCATAGCTCGGCAGACTCAGGACCCGGATCACGCCGTTTTCCACCAGCGGACAGGTGGCGATCTTGACGCCACGCGTCTCGATGAACGAATTGGCCCGATCCGAAAACTGGTGCGCGTCGTCGAACAGCGCCACCCACACATTGACGTCGAGCAGCGCGCGCATGGCCGGGCCGTGGGCTCAGATGCCTTCGCGTTCCATCAGCGCTCGCACATGCTGGGGCGTGATGACCTCGTCGCGCGCCGGCAGCAGCGCAAAGCGTCCCCGCATGGGTTGGACCGCACGGGCCCGGACTTCGCCCATGCCTGCGCTCGCGCCGCGGCGGATGAGTTCCGAAATCGCTTCGCCGAGCGAGACTCGCTCGCGCTGCGCCAGGTTGCGTGCTGCAAGGGCGGCGTCCTCGGCCAGGTTGATGGTGGTTCGCATGGGTGCAGTGCCTTCACAGTGAAGGCGCATCGTAGCATCAACGACGCATCGACGCATCAATAAGGGGCAAAGCCGTTCGGCATGCGTGCGCCGCGGCACCGAGCCGTTTCGCCTGCAGGCGAATCGTCGATTGCCAGCCGAAGAACAGTCCGCAGGGAGTTTTCTTCGTCCGGGCTCACCCCTCCAACTGCCTCTGGAACACCAGCCCCGCGTGCTCGCGCAGTGCGTGGAACCTGATCTTCGGCCAGTTGGCTTCGATCGCGCGCAGCTCGGGGGCGTATTCGACCAGCACCGTCGGCGCGTCCACCGCATCAAAGGCGACGCGGTGCGCGTTGCCGTCGATGAAGCGCTGCAACTCCTTGGCGCCGCCGTCCTTGTCGTCGCAGGTCACCCAGCGCGCCACCTGGAAGCGGCTCGGCATGATGCGGGCCTTCACGCCGTATTCGTGTTCGAGCCGGTGCGCCACCACCTCGAACTGCAGCTGGCCGACGGCACCGAGCAGCAGCACCGAGCCGCCCACCGGCCGGAACACCTGGATCGCCCCTTCCTCGCCGAGCTGGATCAGCCCGGCCTTGAGCTGCTTGGTGCGCAGCGGGTCGGCCACCTCGACGCTGCGGAACATCTCGGGCGCGAAGAACGGCAGCCCGGTGTACTGCAGGCTCTCGCCTTCGGTCAGCGTGTCGCCGAGCTGGAGCACGCCGTGGTTCGGGATGCCAATGATGTCGCCGGCAAAGGCCTCGTCGAGCAGTTCGCGGCGCTGGCTCAGGAAACTCACGACGGTGTTCGGCCGCAGCTCCTTGCCCGAGCGCGCCACCTTGATGCGCATGCCGCGCTCGAAGTGGCCGCTGGCCACGCGCACGAACGCGATCCGGTCGCGGTGCGCCGGGTCCATGTTGGCCTGGATCTTGAACACCACGCCGGTCAGCTTGGGCTCGTCGGGCGCCACCGAGCGCTGGATCGCGGCGCGCGGGCCGGGTGCGGGCGCCAGATCGACCAGCGCATCGAGCACCTCGCGCACGCCGAAGTTGTTGACCGCCGAGCCGAAGAACATCGGCGTCTGCCGGCCGGTCAGGAACGCCTCGCGGTCGAACGCGGGTGCGGCATCGGTCAGCAACTCGATCTCGCCCTTGGCCTGCGCGTATTGCATGCCGAAGCGCTCGGCGTAGGCCGGGTGGTCGAGTCCGCCGAGGATCTCGTCGTTGTCGCGGTTGCGGTCTTCGCCGGGGCTGAACACGCGCATCTGCTTTTCGCGCAGGTCCATCACACCGTGAAACTGCTTGCCCATGCCCACCGGCCAGGTGAACGGCACCACCTCCATGCCCAGCTCGCGCTCGATCTCGTCCATCAGCACCAGCGGGTCCTTGACCTCGCGGTCCATCTTGTTGACGAAGGTCAGGATCGGCGTGTTGCGGGCGCGGCAGACCTGCAGCAGCCGGCGCGTCTGCGGCTCCACGCCGTTGGCGGCGTCGATCACCATCAGCGCCGCGTCCACGGCGGTGAGCACGCGGTAGGTGTCTTCCGAGAAGTCCTGGTGGCCGGGGGTGTCGAGCAGGTTGATCACGCAGTCGCGGTACTCCATCTGCATCACCGAGCTGGCCACCGAGATGCCGCGCTGCTTCTCGATCTCCATCCAGTCGCTGGTGGCGTGGCGCGAGGCCTTGCGCGCCTTCACCGAACCGGCGATCTGGATCGCACCCGAGAACAGCAGCAGCTTCTCGGTCAGCGTGGTCTTGCCGGCGTCGGGGTGGGAAATGATGGCGAAGGTGCGGCGGCGGCGCACCTCTTTGGCCAGCGCCGTGGGCGTGAGATCGGACATGCGTGTGCGGCCGATGAGCCCGGCCGCCTCGAAGAGACAACCGGCAATTATCGCGGGCCGGGGGCGATCGACGCGCGGTTCAGGCGGCGGGCTCGTCGATGAACGGCCGCACCACGTCGAGCAGCCTCGCCACGTAGGCGTCTTTCTCGCCCACCGGCGCGGCGTAGTGCAGCGCCCGGGCGGCGGCCTCGAAGCCCGCGCCGCGCGCCATCAACCAGGCCGCCAGGTACTGCGACGCGAGGCAGCCGCCGGCGGTGGCGATCGGCCCGCGCGCATGGAACGGCGCGTCTTCGACGCGCACGCCGGCTTCGAGCAGCCACGGCTTGGTGGTGAGGTCGGTGCAGGCCGGCATGTCGGCCAGCAGGCCCAGGCGCGCGAGCAGCAGCGCACCGGAACACTGCGCCCCGATCAGCTGGCGCAGCGGGTCGAGTTCGAGCCGGTCGAGCGGCGCGCCGCCCTGGCCGGTGCCGGCGGCGATCGCGCGGGTGTAGATGCCGCTGCCGAAGATCACCGCGTCGGCCTCGTTGGCGAACTCCAGCGGCTGCTGCGCCTGCACCGTCACGCCATTCATCGACGTGACGTGCGTGCCCGGGCAGGTGATCTCGGCCTTCCAGCCTTGCGCGCCCAGGCGGTTCAGCAGCCCGAGCGCGATGAACGAATCGAGCTCGTTGAAGCCGTCGAAGGTGAGGATCGCGATGCGCATGCGCGCCGCCGGTCGGGGCCGATCGGCGGGCTACTCTTCGAGCAGCGAGCGCAGCATCCAGGCGGTCTGCTCGTGCACCGTCAGGCGTTGCGTGAGCAGGTCGGCCGTGGGTTCGTCGCCGGCCTTCTCGGCCAGCGGGAAGATGCCGCGCGCGGTGCGCGCCACCGCCTCGTGGCCCTCGACCAGGATGCGCACCATCTCGAGCGCCTTCGGCGGCGTGGCCGGAGCGTCCTTGATCGACGCCAGCGCACCGAACTGCGCGTACGAGCCCGGCGCCGCGTGGCCGAGCGAGCGGATGCGCTCGGCCACCGGGTCGACCGCGTTCCACAGCTCGGTGTACTGGGTCATGAACATCAGGTGCAGCGTGTTGAACATCGGCCCGGTCACGTTCCAGTGGAAGTTGTGCGTGGTCAGGTACAGCGTGTAGGTGTCGGCCAGCAGGTGGCTCAGGCCGGCGGCGATGGCGCCGCGGTCGGCCTCGCTGATGCCGATGTTGATGTGCGAGCCGCGCGCCGGCGGCATGGCGGGCTTGGTGTTCTTGGTCGCTTTCTTGGCCATGGTCTTGCTCCGATGGGATCGCTGCGAGAAATCGAACATCGAATGTAGCGCAGGCCCACGAGGTTCGCCGCGTACCGGCGCCGAGACGCGGCTCGGCGCAGACGCGCGTGGCCCGGCGGTGCGAAGGGCGGCGCGGGGGGCGCCGCCGCAGGCGATCACGACAGCCGCTTGACGCCTTTGAGCGGGCACGCGTAGATCGCATTGCGCAGCGCCGCGATCGCCTCGTAGCGGGTGAACGTGCGCCGCCACACCAGCACCACTCGGCGCGTGGGTACCGGCTTGGTGAACGGGATGTACCTGATGTGCGGCTGCGCTTCCTTGGGAACGCTCAGCTGCGGCACCACCGTCACGCCCATGCCCGAGGCGACCATGTACTTGATGGTCTCCAGCGACGAGCCCTCGAAGCTCTGGCGGATGCCTTCGAGCCCGGTTCGACCGCTCTCGGCCGGGCTGGCGAAGCGCGCGTACTCGGGGCAGACCTCGAGCACGTGGTCGCGAAAGCAGTGGCCGGTGCCCAGCAGCAGCATGGTCTCGTTCTTCAGCTCCTCGGTGCTGATGCTCTTGCGCCGCGCCAGCGGGTGCAGCTTGGGCACCGCCGCCATGAACGGCTCGTCGTACAGCGGCGCGACCGCCAGCCCGGTGTCGGGGAAGGGCTCGGCCGCGATCGCGCAGTCGAGCTCGCCGGTGCGAAGCATCTCGAGCAGCTTGGCGGTGAAGTTCTCCTGCAGCATCAGCGGCATCTGCGGCACCCGCTCGATCGCCTGGCGCACCAGGTCGGGCAACAGGTACGGGCCGATCGTGTAGATGACGCCCAGGCGCAGCGGGCCGCTGACCGGGTCCTTGCCGCGCCGGGCGATCTCCTTGATCGCTGCGGCCTGCTCGATCACCATCTGCGCCTGGCGCACGATCTCCGCGCCCAGCGGCGTGACCGTCACCTCGGCCGCGCCGCGCTCGAAGATCTTCATGTCGAGTTCTTCCTCGAGCTTCTTGATCGACACACTCAGTGTCGGCTGCGAGACGAAGCAGGCCTCGGCCGCCCGCCCGAAATGGTGCTCGCGGGCGACGGCAACCACGTAGCGCAGTTCGGTCAGGGTCATGGGTCGGCTCTCGGTGAGGGTTCGAAGAATAGCCCAGCGTTCCTGCGCAACGACCCCCGCGCCCCCTAAGCCGTCGGCTTGTGCGCGCCGGCACGCGCCGCTAAGGTGGAACGACGGGCGCTGCCATGTTCCAACCCTCGCGGCTCTTCATCAGCTACCGGCGCAGCGACGCCGAAACCAGTGCGCGCGGCCTGTGCGAGGCCCTGCGCGCGCGCTTCGGCGCCGACCGGGTGTTCTTCGACACCTCCGACATCCCCTACGGCGACGATTTCGTGCGCCTGGTGCGCGAGCGCATCGCCGCCAGCGACGTGGTGCTGGTGGTGATCGGCCCGCACTGGCTGGACGCACGCAACGAGCGCGGGCGCCGCCTGGAGCAGGCCGACGACCCGGTGCGCCTGGAGCTGCTCACGGCGCTCGAACACGCCAAGCGCATCGTGCCGGTGCGCGTCGAGGGCGCGACCGCCCCGGCGGCCGACGCGCTGCCCACCGAGCTGCGGGCGCTGGCGGTGCTCAACATGCCCGAAATCCATGGCGCCAGCTTCGACATCGACCTCAACGAGCTGGTGCGGCAGTTGCTCGGCGAGCCCGCGCCCGACCCGCGGCGGTGGGCGCGCCTGGCAGGCATTGCCCGGGGCGGCCCGGTGGTCACGGCGCTGATCGTCGCCGCGCTGCTGGCGGCGAACTGGACCGGGCTGTTCGACCTGCTCAATCTCGACACCCAGGCGCAGCGCCTGCTGCTGGCCGCGGGCGGGCCCAACACCGGCGAGCCGGTGCTGCTGGTGGCCATCGACGCCGCCAGCGAACAGCGCCTGGGCCGAACCTTCGCGCCGGACCACGCCGCCGAATGGCGCCTCGATCACGCCCGGCTGATCGACCGCGCCGGGCGGGCCGGCGCGGCCGCGGTCGTGTTCGACCTGTACTTCGAGACCCCGACCGACGCCGACCCGGTGCTGGCCGACGCCGCCCGGCGCGCGCGTGCCGCGGCCCGGCCGATGCGCGTCGTGTTCGGCGTGCGCCAGCTCATCGCCGGCGCGCCGGCGCTGGTCGAGCCGCTGCAGCACGCGGCGACCTGGGGCTCGCTGTGCCTGACCGATCGCGGCGGCGGCCTGCTGTGGTCAGCGCCGCTGGCGGTGCTGCGGCCGGCGGCCGGCGCCGGCGGCGAACTGGTCAGCGCCGACACCCCGTCGCTGGCGCTGTCCGCGGTGGTCGGCGAGCGCCTGCTCGACGCCGATCTCGCACGCCGCCAGTTGCGCTTCGACGGCCCGGCGCGCGACCCGCCGCTGCGCTACAGCAGCCTCGAGCGCCAGCGGCTGGATCTGCCCGGTTGCCGCGTCACGCGCGCCGGTGACGTGCGGCCGATGCTGCTGCTGCGGGTCGCGCCGGCCGGCCATTGGCGCAGTGCCACCCGCAGCGTCAGCTACGCGCAGGCGCTCGATCCGTTGCAGACCCCCGACGCACGCTTCGCGGGCCGCATCGTGCTGGTCGGCCTGACGGCGCTCGACCGCCCCGGCGCCAACGCCGACGTCCACGTGGTGCGAGACGGCTACGCCCAGCGCACCGTCTACGGTGTGGAGTTGCAGGCCGACGCGATCAGCACGCTGGCCGGCGGCCGGGTGCCGCGGCGTCTCACCGCCGACCGGCAGCTGCTGAGCACGCTGGCGGCCGGTTTGCTGGGTGGCGCCGTGGCCATCGGCGGGTTTCAGCGTCCCGCCTGGCAGCGCCGCGTGGCGCTGCTGGCGCTGGCGCTCGCGTGGCTCGCGCTGGCGGTGTGGCTGGCCCGGCGCGCGGTGCTGCTCGACGTCGTCACCGACCTCGCGGCGTTGTTCCTGACCGCCGCCGCGCTGCGCGCGGTGCAGGTGATGGCCAGGCGCTTTCAGGCATTCCGGAGGATCCCGACATGAACCCGTTCGAACTTCGGTGGCTGCGCGGCCTCGCGCTCACGATCACGCTCGTGCTGGCGGCCTGCGAGACCGGCCCGCAAGAGCCGACCATCCGGCTCGCGCAAGTGGCGCGCGAGGTTGCCGGCACCGAGGTGCGCTGGCAGCAGGCCGAGCCCGCCGAGGTCGGCCTGCGGGTCTGGCGCGACGGCCAGGAACTGCGCGCGACGCGCGGCATGCTGCTGCAGCGTGGCGACGTCGTGCAGACCGGGCCGCAGTCGGCCGCGGTGATCCGCTTCAGCGGCGGCAACACGGGCGCGGCCACCGGCACCACCACGCTGGCCGAGAACACACGCGTGCGGCTGGGCTCGCTCGAGGTCTTCTTCGGGCGGGTGTTCGCGAACCTGCGCGGCCTCTTCGAAACCTCGAGCGAAAACATCGTCGCCGGCGTCGAGGGCACCCGCTTCCTGTTCGAGGTGCGCCCCGACCGCAGCGTGGCCATCGCGGTGGCCGAAGGCGTCGTCGCGTGTCGCCCGCGCCAGGCCGGCTGGGCGCCGGTGCGTCTGCACGCCCTCGAGGCCCTGGTGTCCGCCTATCCCAACCGCACGGCGCCGCGCGTGATGCCCGCCGACGCGCGCGAGCTGCGCGACGCCGCAGCCTGGGCCGACAGCGTTGCCGAGGCACCGTCGCAAGGCTGGTGCTGCGTCGATGGCCGCGCCGTGCCGAGCTGGTCGAACCGCTGCGGCGGCAACGTGTTCTCGACCAACCGCAGCATCGCCGAGTCGATGTGCCGGCCCGCACCACCGCCACCGCCGGCGCAGACCGGCTGGTGCTGTGCGCACGGCGAGATCTATCCGTCGAGCCGCGAACAGTGCGCCGGCAGCTTCAGCGAGAGCGCCGGCATCGCGCGGCGCATGTGCATGCCGCGCCTGCCGCTGCCGCTGCCGCCACCACCACCACCACCGCCGCCGCCGCTGCCGCCGCCGATCGTTCGCTGAACCCGGACCGTGCGGGTGGCGATCAGGCTTTCAGGTAGTCCGAGCGGGTGCCGAGCCACCGCACCACATGCGCCAACGCGATCTGCGGCCGCTGGTCGAGCAGTGTCGCGGCGGCGGCGCGCGCGGCATGCACCAGCGCTTCGTCGGTGGCGGGATCGGCAAAGCGCAGCAGCGGCGCGCCCGACTGGCGCGCCCCGAGAAACTCGCCGGGGCCGCGGATCTCCAGGTCGCGGCGCGCGATCTCGAAGCCGTCGCCGGTCTCCATCATCGCCTTAAGGCGCTGCTTGGCGGTCTGCGACAACGGCGTGCCGTACATCAGCACGCACACGCTGGCGGCGCTGCCGCGGCCGACGCGCCCGCGCAGCTGGTGCAGCTGCGACAGGCCGAAGCGCTCGGCGTGCTCGATCACCATCAGCGACGCATTGGGCACGTCCACGCCGACCTCGATCACCGTGGTCGACACCAGCACGCTCAGCTGCCCGGCGGTGAACGCCGCCATCACCGCCGCCTTCTCGGCGGCCACCATCCGGCCGTGCAACAGGCCGACCGTGCGGCCCGGCAGCGCCGCGCTGAGCTGCTGGTGGGTCGCGGTGGCGTTGCGCAGGTCGAGTGTCTCCGACTCCTCGATCAGCGGACAGACCCAGTAGACCTGCCGGCCCTGCGCCACGTCGTCGCGGATGCGTGCGATCACGGCCTCGCGCTTCGCGTCGGCGAACAGCTTGGTCACGACCGGCGTGCGCCCGGGCGGCAGCGCGTCGATGGTGCTGACGTCGAGGTCGGCGAACAGCGTCATCGCCAGCGTGCGCGGGATCGGCGTGGCGCTCATCATCAGCGTGTGCGGCTCGATGCCGCAGGCTGCCGGTGTCGCGTCGTCATCGGCGCGTGCGCCGGGCTTGGCACCGACATCGGGGCGCGCGTCCGGCTCGGCGCTGGGGTCGAACCGCGCGCCGAGCTTGGCGCGCAGGGCCAGCCGCTGCTGCACGCCGAAGCGATGCTGCTCGTCGACGATCGCCAGCCCCAGCTTCGCGAACCGCACCTGCTCCTGGATCACCGCGTGCGTGCCCACCACCAGCGCAGCCTCGCCCGAGGCGACCTGCTCGAGCATGCGCGTGCGGCCCTTGCCCTTGCGGCTGCCGGTGAGCCACGCCACCGTGATGCCCAGCGGCGCGAGCCAGCCGACGAGCTTGCGCAGGTGCTGCTCGGCGAGGATCTCGGTCGGCGCCATCAGCGCGCACTGCCAGCCGTTGTCGATCGCGATCGCCGCAGCGAGCGCGGCGACCACGGTCTTGCCCGAACCCACGTCGCCTTGCAGCAGGCGGTGCATCGGCACGGTCGTGGCCAGGCCGCCCGCCGTGCCGCGCGCGGCGCGCTGCAGATCGCCGGCGATCTCGTCGACGACGCGCCGCTGCGCCGCGGTGAGCGTGAACGGCAGCGCGCCGAGCAGCCGCTCCTGCAAGCCGCCGGCCCGCACGGCCAGGCGCGGCGCGCGCTGCCGCTCGCGCTCGCGCTTGGCCTGCAGCTGCGACAACTGCTGCGCCAGCAGCTCCTCGAACTTGAGCCGCTGCCACGCCGGGTGGCTGCGGTCTTCGAGGGTGGCCAGCCCGACGCTGGGCGCCGGCTGGTGCAGAAAGGTCAGCGCCTCGCGCAGGCTCGCCAGGCCGCGCGGCACCAGCTCGGGCGGCAGCAGTTCGGCGAGATCGGCACGCGCCAGGTTCGCCGCCACGGCCTTGCGCAGGTAGGCCTGCGGCAACTGGGCGCTGGTCGGGTACACCGGCGTGAGGGCGGTGGCGAGTGGCGTGGCCGGCGTGACGACCTTGAAGCTCGGGTGGACCATCTCCAGGCCGAAGAAGCCGCCGCGCGCCTCGCCACGCACCCGCACGCGGGTGCCGACCGCGAGCGCCTTCTGCTGCGAGGGGTAGAAGTGCAGGAAGCGCAGCACCAGGTCGTCGCTGCCGTCGTGGATGCGCACAACGAGCTGGCGCCGGCCGCGCTGCTGGACCTGGCACTCGCTGACCACCCCCTCGACCTGCGCCTGGGCGCCGTCGCCCAGACTGGCGATCGGCACGATGCGGGTCTCGTCCTCGTAGCGCAGCGGCAGGTGCAGCGCGAAGTCGATCGGGCGCACCAGGCCGAGCTTCTCGAGCGCGCGCTGCGGCCCGGACTTGTCCTTGCCGACCACGGCGGCGGCAACGCTCTGGGGTGCGGGGGCCATGGGAGAATTCTGCCTCCCTCGGGCCACGAGGCGCCCCGTCGTGGCGCTCCGGCACGAGCCGGTCCCGCCCACCGCCGATGCCCACCCCGCCGACCTACACGCTGAGCGACTTCGATTTCGCGCTCCCGCCCGACCTCATCGCACAGCAGCCCGCGCCCGTGCGCAGCGACTCGCGCCTGCTCGACGGCACGCGCACGCCGGCCGTGGACCGCGCGTTCCGCGACCTGCCCGCACTGCTGCAACCCGGCGACCTGCTGGTGTTCAACGACACGCGCGTGATCAAGGCGCGGCTGCTCGGCGTGAAGGCCAGCGGCGGCGCGGTCGAGGCCCTCGTCGAACGCGTGCTGCCGAACCGCGAGGTGTTGCTGCACCTGCGCGCCAGCAAGTCGCCCAAGCCCGGCAGCCGGGTGCGCTTTGCCGATGCCTTCGACGCCGAGGTGCTGGGCCGCGCCGGGCCGCACGGCGCGCTGTTCCAGCTGCGCTTTCCAGGCGACCCGCTGGCGCTCCTCGAACGCCACGGCCACGTGCCGCTGCCGCCCTACATCACGCACGCCGACACCGCCGACGACGAACGCCGCTACCAGACCGTGTTCGCCGCCAAGCCGGGCGCGGTGGCGGCGCCGACCGCCGCGCTGCACTTCGACGCCGCCGTGCTCGAAGCGTTGCGCCAGCGCGGCGTCCTCAGCGCCAGCGTCACGCTGCATGTCGGCGCCGGCACGTTCCAGCCGGTGCGCACCGAGCGCCTGGCCGAGCACACGATGCACAGCGAATGGTTCGACGTGCCGGTGGCCACGGTCGAGGCGATCGAGCGCACCCGAGCCGCCGGCGGGCGCATCGTCGCGGTCGGCACCACGACCTTGCGGGCGCTCGAATCGGCGGCCTTGCCTGGCGGCTCGAGTGGTGCGGCGCGTTCGAGCGGTGCGGTGACGGCCGGCAGCCGCGAGACCGACATCTTCATCACGCCGGGTTTCGAGTTCCGCGTCGTCGACGTCCTCGTCACCAACTTCCACCTGCCCAAGAGCACGCTGCTGATGCTCGTCAGCGCGTTCGCCGGCTTCGACCGGGTGCGCGCGCTGTACGCCCACGCGATCGCCGCGCGCTACCGGTTCTTCAGCTACGGCGACGCGATGCTGCTGGCGCGCGCCGCGGCGCCGACCGCGCCCGCCGCGCCCGCCCCATGAACCGGCTGCGACAATTGCGCGCATGCTGAAGTTCGAGCTGCTCAAGACCGACGACCACGCGCGCCGCGGCCGCCTCACGCTCAACCACGGCGTGGTCGAAACGCCGGTGTTCATGCCGGTGGGCACCTACGGCACCGTCAAGGGCGTGCTGCCCTCTTCGCTGCGAACGATGGGCGCGCAGATCATCCTGGGCAACACCTTCCACCTCTGGCTGCGCCCCGGCGTCGAGGTGCTGCGCCAGTTCGGCGGGTTGCATCGCTTCGAGGGCTGGAGCCAGCCGATCCTCACCGACAGCGGCGGCTTCCAGGTCTGGTCGCTGGGCGAGACGCGCAAGATCAGCGAAGAGGGCGTGAAGTTCGCGTCGCCGGTGAACGGCGACAAGCTGTTTCTGACGCCCGAGGTGAGCATGCAGATCCAGCGCGTGCTCGACAGCGACATCGTGATGCAGTTCGACGAGTGCACGCCCTATGAAACCCAGGGCCACGTCACGACCGAGCGCGAGGCGCGCGCGTCGATGGAGCTGAGCCTGCGCTGGGCCCGGCGTTGCCTGGACGAGCATGCGCGGCTCGAGAACCCGAACGCGCTGTTCGGCATCGTGCAGGGCGGCATGTTCGAGACTTTGCGCGAGGCGTCGGTCGAGGCGCTCGTCGCGCTCGACCTGCCGGGCTATGCGATCGGCGGCGTCAGCGTCGGTGAGCCGAAGGAGCTGATGCGCAGCATCGTCGCGCACACGCCGCACCGGTTGCCCGCGCACAAGCCGCGCTACCTGATGGGCGTGGGCACGCCCGAAGACCTGGTCGAGGGCGTGGCCGCCGGCGTCGACATGTTCGACTGCGTGATGCCCACGCGCAACGCCCGCAACGGCCACCTGTTCACCCGCTTCGGTGACCTGAAGATCCGCAACGCGCGCCACAAGACCGATGCCGGGCCGCTCGACCCGACCTGCACGTGCCAGACCTGCCGCGGCGCGGCACCCGACGGCACCGGCTTCTCGCGCGCCTACCTGCACCACCTCGACCGCTGCGGCGAGATGCTCGGCCCGATGCTGGCGAGCATCCACAACCTGCACTACTACGTGAACCTGATGCGCGAGGTGCGCGAGGCGCTCGACGCCGGCGCGTTCGGTGCGTTCGTGCAGCGGTTTCGGGAGGATCGAGCGCGCGGGGTGTAGCGGCTCAGGCCCGGGCGCTGTGGGCGCGCACCCAATCGGCGAACTGCACTTCGCTCCAGTCGCCCGCGGCGAGACTCAGCATCGCCATCACGCAATCGACGTCGCTGGCCGCCAACGCCCAACCGTTCAACGCCAGGAAGAGTTCGACGGCCACAAAGGCCGTGCGCTTGTTGCCGTCGATGAACGGGTGGTTCTTCGCGAGCCCGAAACCATAGGCGGCCGCAAGCGAGGCAGCGTCGGGCTCACCGTACGCTGCCAGTTGCATCGGGCGGGCCAGCGCCGATTCCAGCAAGCCGGCGTCACGCAAGCCACCCGAGCCACCGTGCTCACCCAACTGTTCGTCGTGAACCGCATGGATCACCGACGGGTCGAGCCAGACCCACGGGTCGTTCGCAGAACTCACTTCGCCAACTCGTGCAACACGCTGCGGCGCTTGCGCATGATCGCGCGCGCCGCCTTCATCTGAAGCTCGAAGTTCGGATCGTGCGGCGTGAGCCGCAACCCGTCGGCACTGTCGGTCAGGTAGATGAGGTCACCCTTCTCCACCTTCAGCCGCGCCAGCACTTCCTTCGGCAGGATGACGCCGACGGAATTGCCGATCTGGGTGAGCTTGAGTGTGTGCATGGCCGTTCTCGGTAGTTATAACGAACGTTATATTAACCGCCGCCGCCGCACACCGCAAGCCGCGCTACCAGAACGACCACTGCCCGGTCTTCACCACCCACACCCCCAGCACCCCGTTCGTCACCGCGTGCGCGATCACGGGAACCCACAGCTTGCCGGTGCGCACATACAGCCACGCATACGCCAGGCCGGCGACGATCGCGGCGAGCCACAGCGTGTGGGCGAGCACGAAGACGAAGGTCGAGAGCACGATGGCCTTAGGCCCCACGCGCTGCGGCACCACCGATTCGAACTGCGGGCTCTGGATCCAGCGCATCAGGAACGAACGCCAGAACAGTTCTTCCATCACCGGCACGACCAGCGCGGCGCCGATCCAGCGCACCGCCACCAGCGGCCAGACCAGCCCGCCCTGCGGGTCCAGCGGCAGGAACGAGGCGGCGGGCGTGCCAATCTGCATCCACGGCGCGTCGAGCCGGATCCACAACCCGAACACGACCACGCCGACCACGACCGCCAGGCCCGCCTCGGCGAGGCTCGGCCAGGTCTGGGACACCAGTTCGCCGTACTCCCGCCACCACCACGCGAGCAAGCCCCCGACCACCAGCACGGTGATGCCGTAGACCCAGCGTGGGTCGAGGCCCCACGAGCCCTCCGCGGGCAGCGCGCCGCGTGCCGCGAGCAGCACCATGAACGCGGCGAACGGAACGGTGCGCACGATTGCGGCGCGGCTCAGCGACAAGGCCATCGAAGGTCTCCGGGTGAATTGAAAAGGGCGGCTCAGGATGCCAGCAGGCTCGACACGCGTTCGCGCAGCGCGACCGGCGTCACGCTGGCCGGCGCCAGCGCGTCGCCCGCCACCAGCCCGACTCGGCTGAACCAGCCGCGCCGAAGCGGCGGGTTCATCGCGGTGCCGCCCTGGCGCGAGAAGTACGAGCCCCACAGGTTTCGCAGCGCCAGCGGCACCACCGGCACCGGGTTGCGTTCGAGCAGCTTCATCACGCCGCCCTCGAACTCGCCGAGCTGCCCGTCGCGGGTGATCGCGCCTTCGGCGAAGAGGCACAGCAGTTCGCCGTCGTCGAGCACCTCGCGCGCCTTCACGAAGGCCTGCTCATCGGCGGCCGGGTCGTCACGCTGCGGCGCGATCGGAATGGCTTTCGCGAGCCTGAAGAACCAGCCCATCACCGGCCGCTCGAAGATGTGGTGGTCCATCACGAAACGGATCGGCCGCGGGCTCGCCGCCATCAGCAGCACCGGGTCGACGAAGCTGAGGTGGTTGCACACCAGGATGGCCGCGCCGGTGGCCGGAATGTTCTCGTCGCCGCGCACCTCGAAACGGTAGACGACTCTCGTGACCACGAACGCGACGAAGCGCAGCAGGTACTCCGGCACCAGCATGAAGACGCCGCTCGCGACCACCGCATTGAGCAGCCCGGTGATCAGGAACACCTGCGGGATCGTGAAGTGCGCCGCGAGCAGCGCGCCCACGCCGATCGCGCTGACGATCATGAACAGCGCATTCAGGATGTTGTTGGCCGCGATGATGCGGGCCCGGTGGCTGGGCTGCGAGCGCAGCTGGATCAGCGCGTACATCGGCACGCTGTACAGGCCCGCGAACGCCGACAGCAGCGCCAGGTCGGCCATCACGCGCCAGTGCGCGGGCTGCGTCATGAACTCGCGCAGCGCCAGGTTCGTCGCGGGCGGCAGGGCGCGGGAAGCGAAGTACAGGTCGACCGCGAACACGCTCATGCCGATCGCGCCCAGCGGCACCAGGCCGATCTCGACATGGCGCTTGCTGAACACCTCGCACAGCAGCGAGCCCGCGCCGATGCCCACCGAGAACACCACCAGCAGCAGCGAGGCCACCTGCGCGTCGCCGTGCAGCACCTCCTTCGCGAACGCCGGGAACAGCGCCAGGAACACCGCGCCGAAGAACCACATCCACGAGATCCCCAGCAGCGAGCGGAACACGACCGGGTTCTCGCGCGCCAACCTCAGGTTGCGCCAGGTCTCGGTGACGGGGTTCCAGTTGATGCGCAGGTCCGGGTCGGTCGAGGGCGAGGCCGGCACCGCCTGCGCCGTCATGCGGCCGATCAACGCGACCGCGACGCAGGCGAACGCCACGTAGTGACGGCCGACATCCGGGACCGCCACCAGCAGCCCGCCCGCCAGCTGGCCGAGCAGGATTGCGACGAACGTGCCCATCTCGACCATGCCGTTGCCGCCGGTCAGCTCGCGCTCGCTCAGGTGCTGCGGCAGGTAGGCGTACTTCACCGGCCCGAACAGCGTCGAGTGCAGGCCCATCAGGAACACGCACGCGAGCAGCACCGGCGCGTCGGCGGCCCAGAAGCCCCAGGCGGCCAGCGCCATGATCGCGATCTCGAGACCCTTGACGGCGCGGATCACGCGCGTCTTCTCGAACTTGTCGGTGAGCTGGCCGCTGGTCGCCGAGAACAGCAGGAACGGCAGGATGAACAACGCGCCGATCACCAGGCCCGCCATCTGCGGCTGCAGCCAGCTCACGTCGAGCTGGTAGGTCACCATCACGGTGAACGCGAACTTGAACAGGTTGTCGTTGCCGGCGCCGAGAAACTGGGTCCAGAAGAACGGTGCGAAGCGGCGCTGCGTGAGCAGCGCGAACTGGTTCGGGCGCGGAGCGGTTGGGTTCGGCGTCATGGGTGCGGCCCGATGGGCGGTCAGCGGCGCCTGCGTGCGGCCAGCGCGGCCAGCACCGCCTCGGTGTCTTCCCCGAGCCGCGGCGCGCGCCGCGTGATCGCGCCCGGCGTCAGGCTCAGCTTGGGCACGATGCCCGGCACGTCGAGCGCCAGGCCGTCGGCGCTGGTCACGCGCTCGATCATGCCGCGCGCGCGGTAGTGCGGGTCTTCGGCGATGTCCTTGGCGGTGTAGATGCGCCCGGCCGGCACCGCGGCGGCGTTCAGCACCTCGAGCACATCGACGACCGTGCGCGGGGCGGTCCAGGCACCGATCGCCGCGTCGATCTCGGCCACGCGCGCGACGCGCCCGGTGTTGCCGGCGAGTTGCGGGTCGCGCGCCAGGTCGTCGCGGCCGATCGCCGCCATCAGCCGCTTGAAGATCGAGTCGCCGTTGCCCGCCACCAGCACCCAGCCGTCGGCGCACGGGTAGGCATTGCTCGGCGCGATGCCGGGCAAGGCCGAGCCAGCCGGCTCGCGCACCGCGCCGAACGCGCTGTACTCGGGCAGCAGGCTTTCCATGCAGTTGAAGACCGCTTCGTACAGGGCCACGTCGACCACCTGGCCGCGCCCCTTCGGCGCCTGCGCGCTGACGCCCGCGTGGCGGTGCTGCAGCGCCATTAGGATGCCGATCACGCCGTGCAGCGAGGCGAGCGTGTCGCCGATGCTCACGCCCACCCGCACCGGCACGCGCCCGGGCTCGGCCGTGAGGTGGCGCAACCCGCCCATCGCCTCGGCAACCACGCCGAACCCGGGCCGGTCCTTGTAGGGCCCGGTCTGGCCGTAGCCGCTGATGCGCAGCATGATCAGGCCGGGGTTGGCGGCGGCGAGCGCCTCGTAGCCGAAGCCCCAGCCCTCCATCACGCCGGGCTTGAAGTTCTCGATCAGCACATCGGCCTCGATGATCAGCGCGCGCACGATCTCGCGCGCGGCGGCGTCCTTCAGGTCGAGCGCCACGCTCTTCTTGTTGCGCGATTGCACCTGCCACCACACGCTGGTGCCGTCGTGCAGCAGGCGCCATTGGCGCAGCGGGTCGCCGGTGGCCGGCGGCTCGATCTTGACGACCTCGGCGCCGAAGTCGGCCAGCGTCTTCGCCGCGAACGGGCCGGCGATCAACTGGCCGAGCTCGACCACCTTCAGGCCGGCGAGCGGGCCGGTGCGGTGGGGCAAGGGCTCGTCCATGCGGTTCGAGGCTCGCGTGGCCGCGGGCACCTGCGCCTACGCGGCGCGCCGCTCCAGCAGGTAGTTCGCGCCGTCGTACTGGCCGAGCACGTCGGTGAGGTACGGCAACACCGTCAGCAGCTCGTCGTGCAGCGTGTACGGCGGGTTGATCACGAACATGCCGCTGCCGGCCAGTCCGAAGCCCTGCTTGTCGGGCTGCTGCGCCGTGAGCCGGGCGTGCAGCCAGCCCTTGGGCGCGAGCGCTTCGAGGCGCTTGGGCAGTTGCGCGGCTTCGAGCTTGCTGACCTGCGGGTACCAGACCAGGTACACGCCTTCGGCGAAACGTTCGATCGCCTCGCGCAACGAGGCGATCACGCGGCCGTAGTCCTTGTGGCCCTCGTAGCTCGGGTCCATCAGCACCACTGCACGGCGCGAGGACGGCGGCACCTGGCCCTTCAGGCCGTCGAAGCCGTCGGTATCGAAGACCTCGGCGCCGCGCGCGTCGCCGAGGTAGGACGCGAGGATGCGGTGGTCGGTCGGGTGCAGCTCGAACAGGCGCAGCTGGTCCTTTGCGCGCAGCACCATCTGCGCGATCGCCGGCGAGCCCGGGTACTGATGCAGCTTGCCATCGGGGTTGAACTGGCGCACCAGGGCGACGTAGTCGGCCACGGCCGGTGGCAGGTCGTCGCGGTCCCACAGGCGCAGGATGCCCTGCTCGAACTCGCCCTTCTTCTGCGCGAAGCGGCCTTCGAGCGAGTAGCCGCCGGCGCCGGCGTGGGTGTCGACCAGCCGGTACGGCTTGTCCTTCTGGTTCATGTGACGCAGCACGAGTGTGAGTACGGTGTGCTTGAGCACGTCGGCGTGGTTGCCCGCGTGGAAGGCGTGTCGGTAGGCGAGCATGGTGGGCGGCGGTCGGGAATCAGGCAGGCACTGTAGCCCCAACGCGTCGTGCGCTGCCGCGGCGCGGGCAAGCGCCTAACCGAAATCGGCCCGGGCTGCACTCGGCAATGTTGTTGCGGTGCATCGTAGGATCGCGGCCGTCCCACTTTCCCAAGAATCCCCCAATGACCACCTTGTTCGATCCCGTTCGATTCGGCGACATCGCCGCCGCCAACCGCATCGTGATGGCGCCGCTGACGCGCGACCGCGCCGGCCCGGGGCGCACGCCCACGCCGCTGATGGCCACCTACTACGCGCAGCGCGCCAGCGCCGGGTTGATCGTCACCGAGGCCACGCAGATCTCGCCCGAAGGCCAGGGCTACCTCGACACGCCGGGCATCTACAGCGCCGAGCAGGTCGCCGGCTGGCGCCACGTGACCGACGCGGTGCATGCGCAGGGCGGCAAGATCGTCGTGCAACTGTGGCATGTGGGGCGCATCTCGCATGTCTCGCTGCAGCCCAACGGGCAGGCGCCGGTGTCGAGCACGGCGCGGCGCGCGAACGGCAAGACCTTCACCGCGCAGGGCTTCGAAGACGTGTCAGCCCCGCGCGCGCTGCGCCTGGACGAACTGCCGCGCATCGTTGCCGAGTACGCCCGCGCCGCGCGCAACGCGATCGAGGCCGGCTTCGACGGCGTCGAGGTGCATGGCGCCAACGGCTACCTGCTCGAGCAGTTCCTGCGTGACAGCATCAACGACCGCACCGACGCCTACGGCGGCCCGAAGGAAAACCGCGCCCGGCTGCTGCTGGAAGTGATGCACGCGATCGTTGCCGAGATCGGCGCCGGCCGCACCGGGCTGCGCCTGTCGCCGGTCACGCCGGCCAACGACGCCGGCCAGGACGGCGACGCGCAGGGCCTGTTCAACTTCGTGGTCGAACAGCTCGCGCCGCTCAAGCTCGCGTTCATCCACGTCATCGAAGGCGCCACCGGTGGCCCGCGCGACGTGGCGCCGTTCGACTACGCCGCGCTGCGCCACCGTTACCGGCAGGGCCACGAACACGGCGCCTGGATCGTCAACAACGGCTACACGCGGGCGATGGCGCTCGAGGCCGTGGCCAGCGGCGCGGCCGACCTGGTGGCCTTCGGCAAGCCGTTCATCAGCAACCCCGACCTGGTGCACCGGCTGCGCATCGATGCGCCGCTGGCGGCACTGAACCGCGACACGCTGTACGGTGGCAGTGCGACGGGTTACACCGACTACCCGGCGCTGGAGCTGGCGCCGGCTTGAGGTGAGGCGCGGCGGGCGGCCGTGCGGGTCGTGCCGCCTCGCCCTCGCGCCCCTGCCGCGGCGCGATCAGCGCCGGCGCGGCGTGGTCCGGGCGCGAAACAGCTCGGCGATGCCGACTTCGCGCGGGCCCTCGACCAGTTCGAAGTTCTCGCCCGCGCGCAGCGTGCCGGCCACCCGCACCGCGAGGTAGAAGCCGCACCAGCCATTGGCCGACATCAACTGCGCCACCTGCCTGAAGCCCATCGCCGCGTTGAACTTGAAGCACGGAAAGCGCGGCTCGCTGACCGCCAGCTCGCAGTCCGCGAAGCGCAGCACGTCGCCGATCCAGACCTCGCTCTCGAGCAGCCCGGCGAGCGTGAGGTTCTCGCCCAGCGCGCCCGGCGCGAGCAGGTCGCCCCAGCCGGCCGCGCGCGCCTGCGCCCGCACCGTCTGCCAGAACGGGTAGTGCTCGCTCGGGTAGGCGTAGACCGCCTTGCTCAAGCCGCCGTGCACCGACAGGTCGGCCTGCTCGTCGCCCGCCAGGCCGAGCGGCCCGAGCTCCACCGGCCCGCTAACGCCGCGCTTGCCGATGCCGCTCAAGACCTCGCGGCCATCGATGACGATCGGCCGCGCGAGCGACACGTTCAGGCTGACGAGCGTGCGCGGCATCGGTCGGCGGCGGTGGCGTGGCTTATTCGACCGGGGCGCGGTAGCCGCGCACACCGGCCACCACGCGGTGGCCCTTCGGCCCGGCGATCCAGGCGCTGAAGATCGCACCGGCCGGGTGGTTGTAGCGGAACGCCCGCATGAAGTGGACCGCCTCGCGCAGCGCCGGATCGCCGGCCACGAGCACCGCCAGCGGCGCGCCGCCGTGCGCGAGCCAGGCGCCGTGCTCGACCAGCGCGTAGGCGCCCCGGGCACGCGCCTGCGCGATCAGGCCGGTGGCCGCATCGGCCGGGGCGTACCAGGGCGCCGCCGGCGCGATCCGCGCCAGCCGCCACAGCGTTTGCTCGAGCACGTGCGTGCCCGAACCGTCGGCGGCCGACAGGAACGTGACCGTGCCGGGCGCCGCCAGCGCCGCGTCGCGCAAGCGGATCAACGCCTGCACCGCGTCGCGGCAACCGACCAGACCGGTGGCGTCGGTTCGGTGGCCGCGCGGCGCCGGGCCGACGATCACGAACTCGCCGTCGGCGATGGCGCGCCGATCGTGCGCCAGGCCTTGCTGATCGAGGCGCGCCTCGGCCTCGGGGGCGTTGGTCAGCGCGGCGTCGAGTTCGCCGCGGTCCAGCGCTTCGAGCAGCGGCAGCGCCGGGCCCGGCACCGGTTGCACGGCCAGCCCGGTGTCGCGGCCGAAGCCGCGTTGCAGTGCCTGCGCCAGGCCGGAGTCGAACAGCGCGCGGTCCACACCCAGGCGCAGCGGGTCGGCCAGCGAGCGGCGCCGCTGCGCCCGCGCGTCCGGGCCGAACCCGAGCGCGGGCAGCGTCAGGCTCAACAAGCGGCGGCGCGTGACCATGGTGGCGATTATTGCCGGGCAACCCTGGGCGATACCGTTGACGCGCCAGCGCGGCGGGTCGCTCGGGGTGCCAACAAGCGCACGCATAAAGCCATACCGGAACCGCATGATCCCCCGAATTTCGGTGGTTACGACGCCGTTACACTGACCCGACAATCCCTCGAAGAGCCCGTCGCCACGCGCGCGTTCCCGATCCGGGACGCACCGCGCGACCCACCCGCAACCCACCGGTTGCGGCCAGACGCCCAGCGGCATTGGGCAAGCCTTCCGAGTCCGGGCACCCCGGGCACTGCGGGCTTGCCCAATCCCGCTTTTTTCAACTTCAATGACTGGATCCGCCATGAACCGACCCGTGATGGAAGGGCTGCGCCTGAACGTACCCGCTGGCGTCAGGCACGCGAAACTGATCGACTGGGTGGCCAAGATGGCCGCGCTGACCGAGGCCGCCGAGGTTCATTGGTGCGACGGCAGCGCCGCCGAATACGACCGCCTGTGCGCGCAGCTGGTGGCGGCCGGCACGTTCAGGAAGCTCAACGCCGAACTGCGCCCGAACAGCTACCTCGCCTGCAGCAGCCCGAGCGACGTGGCGCGCGTCGAAGACCGCACCTTCATCTGCTCGCAGAACCAGGAAGACGCCGGCCCGACGAACAACTGGGTGGCGCCGGCCGAGATGCGCGCCCGACTCGAAACCGGCCTGCCCGACGGCACCCCGGCGCTGTTTCGCGGCTGCATGCGCGGGCGCACGATGTACGTGGTGCCGTTCTCGATGGGGCCGCTGGGCTCGCCGATCGCGCACATCGGCGTCGAGCTCTCCGACAGCGCCTACGTCGCCGTCAACATGAAGATCATGACGCGCATGGGCGCCAAGGTGCTCGACGCGCTCGGCACCGACGGCCATTTCGTGCCGTGCATGCACAGCGTGGGCGCGCCGCTGCAGCCCGGCCAGGCCGACGTGGCGTGGCCGTGCAACGCCACCAAGTACATCGTCCACTACCCCGAGACGCAGGAAATCTGGAGCTACGGTTCGGGCTACGGCGGCAACGCGCTGCTCGGCAAGAAATGCTTCGCGCTGCGCATCGCCAGCACGATGGGCCGTGCCGCCTCCCAGGGGGCCAACGGCAGCCCGGGCTGGCTCGCCGAGCACATGCTGATCCTGGGCGTGACCTCGCCCGAAGGCAAGAAACACCACGTGGCCGCGGCGTTCCCGAGCGCCTGCGGCAAGACCAACTTCGCGATGCTGATCCCGCCCGCCGGCCTGGGCGGCTGGAAGGTCACGACCATCGGCGACGACATCGCCTGGATCAAGCCGCATGCCGACGGCCGCCTGTACGCGATCAACCCCGAAGCCGGCTACTTCGGCGTGGCGCCCGGCACCAACGACAAAACCAACCTCAACTGCATGGCGAGCCTGAAGCGCGACGTGATCTTCACCAATGTCGCCCTCACCGACGACGGCGACGTGTGGTGGGAAGGCATGACCGACGAGGCCCCAGCGCACCTGATCGACTGGCAGGGCCAGGACTGGACCCCCGAACTCGCCAGGCAGACCGGCGCCAAGGCCGCGCACCCGAACTCACGCTTCACCGTGGCCGCCATCAACAACCCGGCGCTCGACCCCGCGTGGGACGACCCCAACGGCGTGCCGATCGACGCGTTCATCTTCGGTGGCCGGCGCTCGACCACGGTGCCGCTCGTCACCGAGGCGCGCAACTGGACCGAGGGCGTCTACATGGCCGCCACGATGGGTTCGGAAACCACTGCCGCCGCCGCCGGCGCGCAAGGCGTGGTGCGCCGCGACCCGTTCGCGATGTTGCCGTTCACCGGCTACAACATGAGCGACTACTTCCAGCACTGGCTCGATCTGGGCCGCAAGCTGGAAAGCGCGGGCGCCGCAGTGCCGAAGATCTACTGCGTCAACTGGTTCCGCAAGGATGGGTCGGGCAAGTTCGTCTGGCCGGGCTACGGCGAGAACATGCGCGTGCTGGCGTGGATCATCGGCCGCGTGGCCGGCTCGGCACAGGGCAGCGAGAACGCCTTCGGCGTCACGCCGCGCCATGCCGATCTGGACTGGACCGGCCTGGACTTCAGCCCATCGCAATACGAGCAGGTCACGAGCCTCGATGCCCAGGCGTGGAAGACCGAACTCGGCTTGCACGCCGAGTTGTTCCAGCAACTGGCGCACCGCCTGCCGGCGGCGCTGGCCGAAACCCGCAGGAGCATCGAACAACGGTTCAGCCGCTGACGCGGGCCGCGCCCGCCGCGATGATCGGCGGGCGGGCGTTGGCCGCATTGCGGCGCGTGCGCGCCGCCGGCCTCAAGCGTCGCTCAGGCTCTCGTGGCGAGCCGCCGCTGCGTACAGATCGGCAGCGAATCCTGGGTCGGTCTTCTGGTAGCTCTGGGCCAACTCGCGCACCTTCTGTGCCTCGATCCCGGCCATTTCGGTCGCCGAGCGCGCCGAAGCGGGTTCGATGGCTTTCATCGGCATGCGAAGCACCGCCGGGATCAAACCGACAATCGCGGCCAGGGTAAGGTGAGCGAATCGACTGCGTTGCACGTTCGCGTGCAGGAGGGTGGTCGACATGGTGGATTCCTTTGTGTTGAGTGGTTCGTAGGGGGTGTGGAATGCGCGCGCTTCAGGCCTCGGGGTCGCGCAGGGCCGCCGCGCGCAATTCCTGGGCAAGGTCGGGCTGCAGCGCCTCGCATCGGTCAGCGAACTCATGCAGGTGGCGCACAGCGCGGGCCCGCGCCGAGGCTTCGAGTGCCCGGTGGATGCTGTTCCCGGCCCGCGCCAGCCAGCCCGCCGGGCGCGCCTTGCGGGTCGTGCCGACAGCGCTCGCGGGGCCGTGCTGCAGCAACGTGAAGGCGATGTTCATCTGATGTCCTTTCTAAGACGGGCCGGTTTCAGCCCTCATGGCGCTACATTAGGGTTAACCCGCATAATTCACCAATCAATCTTGTGAATCCCCGGTATCACGCCGGCGCATGCCGATGCAAACCGCCTTGAACTTCCGCACCCTCGACCTGAACCTGCTGCGCGTCTTCGACGTCGTGATGGCCGAACGCAACCTCACACGAGCCGCCGAACGCCTGTCGATCACCCAGCCCGCTGTCAGCAATGCATTGAAAAGACTGCGTGACTCAGTAGGTGAGGACTTGCTCACACGTGCACCTTCGGGCGTCAAACCGACGCCGCGCGCCGAGGCCCTTTGGCCCGACGTGCGGGCCGCACTCGGACACCTGCGCGCCGCGCTGGCGCCCGGCGCGTTCGATCCGGCGACCGATGCCGCGAGCTTTCGCATCGCGATGGCCGACTCCACCGCCGCGTTGTTCATGCCGCCGCTGGTGGCGCAGATCGAACAATCCCGGGCCCTGGCCAACCTGCGGGTGCTGCCGCTCACGACTCGCGACCCGAGTGCGATGCTCGAACGCGGCGACGCCGACCTGGCCATCGGCTACTTCCCCGAGACCGTGGCCAGCCTGCTCAGCGAGGGCCGCGAATCGCTGCTGCGCCACGCCAGGCTGCACGACAGCGAATACGTCTGCGTGATGCGCCGCGGCCACCCGCTGGCCGAGCGTGACCTTACGCTCGACGCCTACTGCGCCGCGCACCACCTGCTGGTGAGCTTTTCGGGGCGGGCGCACGGGCTGGTCGACCAGGCGCTGACGGCGCTCGGGCGCAAGCGCCGCATCGTGCTGACCGTGAACCAGTATTTCACCGCCGGGCGCGTCGTTGCCCGCAGCAACCTGCTGACGGTGCTGCCGGCGTACTTCGTCGAGGCGACCGGTTGTGGCGACCAGCTCGTGACCCGGCCGTTGCCGTTCCACCTGAACGGCCTGGACGTCGCGATGCTGTGGCATGTGCGGCACGACCACTCCAGCGCGCATCAGTGGCTGCGTGCGCGGCTGCTCGAGGCCGCGGCGGCGCACGCCAGTGCCGTACCGCCGCCAACGGAACGAGCGACGGTCCCGACCTGATCCGGTTGACGCGGCGGCCGAGTTCTTGCATGCTTGGCCAAGTGGCCTAGGCCACTTGGCCCCACCCGCAAGAAGGCGACGCGCCGATGAACTCCCCGATCGAACTCCCCGCCCTCGCCGACGCGGCCCGCCGCGGCGCCCGCCACGCCCCGGGGCGTGTCGTGCGCGCGCCGCGCGGCAACACCCTGCACTGCAAGTCGTGGCTCACCGAGGCGGCGTTCCGGATGTTGCAGAACAACCTCGATCCGGACGTGGCCGAACGCCCCGAGGAGCTGGTCGTCTACGGCGGCATCGGCCGCGCCGCGCGCGACTGGGCCTGCTTCGACAAGATCCTGGACTGCCTGCGCGAACTGAACGACGACGAGACCCTGCTGATCCAGTCGGGCAAACCGGTCGGCGTGTTCAAGACCCACGCCGACGCGCCGCGGGTGCTGCTCGCCAACTCCAACCTGGTGCCGAAGTGGGCCACCTGGGAGCACTTTCACGAACTCGACCGCCAGGGCCTGTTCATGTACGGGCAGATGACCGCCGGGTCGTGGATCTACATCGGCACCCAGGGCATCGTGCAAGGCACGTTCGAGACCTTCGCCGAGGCCGGTCGCCAGCATTTCGGCGGCGACCTGTCCGGCCGCTGGATCCTCACCGCCGGCCTGGGCGGCATGGGCGGAGCGCAGCCGCTGGCGGCCACGTTGGCCGGCGCCGTGTCGCTGACCGTCGAGTGCCGCCAGGCCAGCATCGACTTTCGGCTGCGCACGCGCTACGTCGACGAGCAGGCCACCGACCTCGACGACGCGCTCGCCCGCATCGCCCGATACACCGCCGAAAAAAAGGCCGTGTCGATCGCGCTGCTGGGCAATGCCGCGCGCATCGTCCCGGCGCTGGCCGCGCGCTTCAAGCACGGTGCCGACGGCAACACCCCGCGCCCCGCGCTGGTGACCGACCAGACCTCCGCGCACGACCTGATCCACGGCTACCTGCCGGCCGGCTGGTCGGTCGACGAGTGGCAAGCGGCGGCGGCCGATTCGTCGCGCCACGCCGAGCTGAAGGCCGCCGCCGCGCAGAGCTGCGCCGAGCACGTCGAGGCCATGCTGGCGTTTCAGGCGATGGGCGTGCCCACCGTCGACTACGGCAACAACATCCGCCAGGTCGCGTTCGACCAAGGCGTAAAGAACGCGTTCGATTTCCCCGGCTTCGTGCCGGCCTACATCCGCCCGCTGTTCTGCGAGGGCAAGGGCCCGTTCCGCTGGGTCGCGCTGTCGGGCGACCCACAAGACATTCACAAGACCGACGCGAAGATCAAGCAACTCTTCCCGCACAACACCCACGTCCACCGCTGGCTCGACATGGCGGCCGAGCGCATCGCGTTCCAGGGCCTGCCGGCGCGCATCTGCTGGCTGGCGCTGGGCGAGCGCCACCTGGCCGGCCTGGCCTTCAACGAAATGGTGAAAAGCGGCGAACTGAAGGCACCGATCGTGATCGGCCGCGACCACCTCGACGCCGGCTCGGTCGCGAGCCCGAACCGCGAGACCGAAGCGATGCGCGACGGCACCGACGCGGTCTCCGACTGGCCGCTGCTCAACGCGCTGCTCAACGTGGCCGGCGGCGCGACCTGGGTTTCGCTGCACCACGGCGGCGGCGTCGGCATGGGCTACTCGCAGCACGCGGGCATGGTGATCGTGGCCGACGGCAGCGCCGCCGCCGCCAGCCGGCTCGCGCGCGTGCTCGTCAACGACCCCGGCTCGGGCGTGATGCGCCACGCCGACGCCGGCTACGCGCTGGCGATCCAGACCGCGCGCGAACAGCGGTTGAACCTGCCGATGCTGGCCAGCTGAACGCGCCAAGCGCTGCCCCCGCAGCCCGTGTCACGATCCACGCCGATGCGCGCCGATCCGCAACCCCGCCTGCACGCCGCCCACGCCTTGCTGCCCGAAGGCTGGGCGCGCGACGTGCTGCTGGCCTGGAACACCGCCGGCACGCTCACCACCGTGAGCCCCGACACCCCCGCGCCGACCGACGCACCGCGCGCCGCCGGCGTGCTGCTGCCGGGCGTGCCCAACCTGCATTCGCACGCGTTCCAGCGCGCCTTCGCCGGCCTGGCCGAGTACCGCGGCGAGCGCATTGACGTGAGCACCGAAACCCGCACCGACGCCAGCGCCGACAGCTTCTGGACCTGGCGCGACCTGATGTACCGCTTCGCGCTCGCGATCTCGCCCGACCAGCTCGAAGCGGTCGCGACCCAGCTCTACGTCGAGATGCTGCAGGCCGGCTACACCGCGGTGTGCGAATTTCACTACCTGCACCACGACCCGCAAGGCCGGCCGTACGCCGACCCGGCCGAGATGGCGTTGCGCCTGCTCGCCGCCGCGCGCCAGGCCGGCATCGGCATCACGCTGCTGCCGGTGCTGTACCAGCACGCCTGCTTCGGCGCCACGCCGCCGCGCGCGCAGCAACGCCGCTTCGTCACCGGCACCGACGCGCTGCTCGACATTGCGGCGCGGCTGCGCGCGCACGGCGCGCACGTCGGCATCGCGCCGCACTCGCTGCGCGCGGTCGGGCCGCGCGCGCTGCACGAGGTCGTCGCCGGATTGCACGCTCTCGACCCGAGCGCACCGGTCCACCTCCACATCGCCGAGCAGCAGCGCGAGGTCGACGACTGCCTCGCCTGGTGCGGCCGGCGGCCGGTCGAGTGGCTGCTCGCCAACGCCGCGGTCGACGCGCGCTGGTGCCTCGTCCACGCCACCCACCTGAGCGACGCCGAGCGGCGCGCGCTGGCGGCCAGCGGTGCGGTCGCCGGGCTGTGCCCGAGCACCGAGGCGAACCTCGGCGACGGCGTGTTCGACGCCGCCGCCTACCTCGCCGCCGGCGGCGCCTGGGGTATCGGCTCCGACAGCCACGCCAGTGTCGATGCCGCCGGCGAGCTGCGCTGGCTCGAATACACCCAGCGGCTCGCGCGGCAGCAGCGCCATGTGCTCGCCAGCCCCGCGCACCGCCAGGTCGCCGACCGGCTCTGGCTCGGCGCCGTCGGCGGCGGCGCGCGCGCGAGCGGCCGCGCGCTGGGCGGGCTGGCGGTGGGCCAGCAGGCGGACTTCATCGTGCTCGACGACAGCGGCACCCTCGCCGGCCTGGACCCACCGCAGGCACTGGCCAACCACGTGTTCGCGCTCGCCGGCCATGGCGCGGTGCGCGACGTCTGGGTCGCCGGCGTGCAACGGGTGCACGAGGGCCGGCATGCGCTCGAGCGCAGCGCCTGCGCCCGCTTCGTCGCTGCGCGGCGCGAACTGCTCGACGAGGTCTGACCATGCCCGACGCCGCTGCCGCCCCCGCCATCGACCTGCTGATACGCAACGTGCGCATCGTCACCTGCGCCGACGACGAGTGCGCGGTCTCGCCGCCGGCATTCGTCGCGATCGCCCACGGCCTGATCGCCGGCATGGGCCCGATCGGCGCGCTCGACCCGGGCGTGCCGGTGCGCGCCGAACTCGACGGCGACGGTGCGCTGCTGACCCCCGGCCTGATCGACTGCCACACCCACCTCGTCTACGCCGGCAACCGCGCGCACGAGTTCGAGATGCGGCTGCAGGGCGCGAGCTACGAAGCCATCGCCCGCGCCGGCGGCGGCATCGCCGCGACCGTGCGCAGCACCCGCGAGGCCAACCCGATCGACCTGCAGGCCCAGTCGGCGCGACGCTTGAAGAGCCTGATGCGCCATGGCGTGACCACGGTCGAGATCAAGTCGGGCTACGGCCTGTCGCAACGCTCCGAGCTGAAGATGCTGCAGGTCGCGCGCGCGCTCGGCGAGCAGTTCCCGATCGACGTGCGCACCACCTTGCTCGCCGCGCACGCCGTGCCGCCCGAGTTCGCAGGCCGCGCCGACGCCTACGTCGACGAGATCGTCGAGCACATCCTGCCCGAGGCGGCGCGGCTGCAACTGGCCGACGCGGTCGACGCCTACTGCGAGCACATCGCGTTCACGCCGGCACAAACCCGGCGCGTGTTCGAGGCCGCGCGCCGGCACGCGTTGCCGCTGAAGCTGCATGCCGATCAGCTGTCGAACCAGGGTGGCGCGGCACTCGCCGCCGAGTTCGGCGCGCTCTCGGCCGACCACCTCGAGCATGCGGACGCGGCGGGCGTGCGCGCGCTGGCGCGCAGCGGCACCGTGGCGGTGATGCTGCCCGGCGCGTACTACTTCCTGCGCGACACGCAGCCGCCGCCGATCGCGTTGTTGCGCGCTCACGGCGTGCCGATGGCCGTGGCCACCGACTGCAACCCCGGCACCAGCCCCGGCACCCACTTGCCGCTGATGATGAACATGGCCTGCACGCTGCTGCGCATGACGCCCGCCGAGGCGCTGCTCGGCGTCACCCGCCACGCCGCGCAGGCGCTCGGTCTGGCGGCGTCGCGCGGCAGCATCGCACTCGGCAAGCGCGCCGACCTGTGCCTGTGGGACATCGACCACCCGGCCGAGTTGTCGTACGCGATCGGCGCCACCCCGCTACGGGCGCGCCTGCAGGGCGGCGTCGAGCATCCGCTGTAGCAGCGGCTGCACCGCCGCGGCGAGGTCGTCGCGGTAACCGAACGGCGCCGACTCCGTCATGTAGGTGCACTGGCACATCTCGAGTTGCAGCGCGTGGATGCCCGCCTCGGGCCGGCCGTAGTGGCGCGTGATGTAACCGCCCTTGAAGCGGTCGTTGCTGACGTGGGTGTAGCGCGTCTGCGCCGCCATCACCGCTTCCACGGCAGCCTGCAGCCCTGGCGCACAGGCGCGGCCTTCGGCGGTGCCCAGGTTCAGGTCGGGCAGCTTGCCGTCGAAGAAGCGCGGCAGCCGGCTCGCGATCGAATGCGCCTCCCACAGCACGACGCTGCCGTGCGCCGCGCGCAGCCGGTCGAGCTCGGCGCGCAGCGCGTCGTGGTACGGCTGCCAGTAACGCAGCCGGCGCTGCTGCGCCTCGGCCGCATCCGGCGCCTGGCCGGCGCGGTACAGCGGCTCGCGCCGGAAGGTGTCCAGCGGCAGCAGGCCGGTCACGTCCTGGCCCGGATACAGGCTGTTGTCGTCGGGCGGGCGGTTCAGGTCGATCACGTGGCGCGCCAAGCGCGCCACGATCGTGCTCGCACCCAGCGCATGGACGAAGCCATAGAGCTGCGGCAGGTGCCAGTCGACATCGGCACGCTGCAGGGCCTCGGCGGTCATCCGCGCGGCCAGCGCGTCGGGAATCTCGGTGCCGGCGTGCGGGAACGACACCAGCAAGGGAACGTGGCCGTGGGTCAGCGTGTGGGTCGGGGTCGAATCCATGAGCGGCAGCCCTCGGACAAGTGGGCTAGACAGGCGGTGATCGAAGTCTAGACCGAGCGGCGTGCGCCTGGCATCCGGCAGCACGCCGCTGCCGCTGCCGCCGCCGCGTGCCGCGTGCGGCGTACCGATGTCGATGTCGATGTCGATTGACGCTGCCGAATCTGCCACCTAAAGTGAACCGAGGGACTGGGCAGCCCGAGGAGACCTCCGATGAAGCGCATCTCGTTGGCCATCGTCACCAGCTTGGGGCTGGCCGGTTGCGCGGCGTTGCAAATGCCGGCCGGCTCGAGCTTCGAGACCGATTACGCGAAGGTCCAGGTCATCGACCACGTGGCGCGCGACCGCGGCGTCACGGTGGTCTGGATCAACATGCCGCAAAAGGTGGTCAAGGCCGCCGGCAGCTGAGCGCAGCGCGCGCGGGTGCCGCACACGACGCCGCGCACCACGCCGCGCGGCAGCGCCGGTGTCACCCGCGTCACGGGAGTGGCGCGACGCCCGCCTCGACCAACGCGGTCGCGGCTTCGATGTCGGGCGCCATGCGCCGGTCCGCCGTCAGGCGCGGCACGCGCTCGCGCAAGCGCGCGAGCAGCGCCTCGATCGGCGCCGACGAACGCAGCGGCCGGTGGAACTCGATCGCCTGCGCTGCGCAAAGCCATTCGATGCCCACGACGGCGGCGGTGTTGTCGAGCATCGCGTGCAGGCGCCGCGCCGCGAAGGTCGCCATCGAGACGTGGTCTTCCTGGTTCGCCGAGGTCGGCAGCGAGTCGACGCTGGCCGGGTGTGCGAGCGACTTGTTCTCGGACGCGAGCGCGGCCGAAGTGACCTGCGCGATCATGAAGCCCGAGTTCAGCCCGCCGTGCTCGACCAGGAACGCCGGCAGGCCCGACAGCACCGGGTCCATCAGCATCGCGGTGCGGCGTTCGGCGAGCGCGCCGACCTCGGCGATCGCCAGCGCGAGGTTGTCGGCCGCGAACGCGACCGGCTCGGCGTGGAAGTTGCCACCCGACAGCGCCTCGTGGCGCGCCTGCAGCGGGCCGGCAAACACCAGCGGGTTGTCGGAAACACCGTTGGCCTCGATCAGCAGGACGCCCCACGCGTGCTCGATCTGGTCGAGGCAGGCGCCCATCACCTGCGGCTGGCAGCGCAGGCAGTACGGGTCCTGCACGCGCTCGCAGTGCAGGTGCGAGGCGCGCAGCGCGCTGCCGGCGAGCCAGTCGCGGTAGCGCCCGGCCACCTCGCGTTGGCCGCGCTGGCCGCGCGCGGCGTGGATGCGGTCGTCGAACGGCGTGTCCGAGCCCTTGGCAGCGTCGACCGTCATCGCGCCGACCGCCACCGCCGCGTCGAACACGCGCCGTAGCCGCTGCACCGCGTGGATCGCCAGCGCCGTCGACGCCTGGGTGCCGTTGAGCAGCGCCAGCCCCTCCTTCGGCCCGAGCGCGAGCGGCGCCAGGCCGGCGCGCGCCAGCGCCTGCGCGGCGCCGACGCGCTGGCCGTCGACGAAGGCCTCGCCGACGCCGATCAGCACCCCGCTCAGGTGCGCCAGCGGCGCCAGGTCGCCCGAGGCGCCGACCGAGCCCTTCTCGGGCACGACCGGCAGCACGTCGGCGTCGAGCAGCGCGAGCAGTGCGTCGATCACCTGCGGGCGCACGCCCGAGACGCCATGCGCCAGGCTCGCCGCCTTCAGCAGCAGCATCAGGCGCACGACCGGCGCGGCCAGCGGCCTGCCCACGCCGGCGCTGTGCGAAAGCACCAGGTTGCGTTGCAGTTGCGCCAGGTCGTCGTCGGCGATGCGGGTCTGCGCGAGCTTGCCGAAGCCGGTGTTGATGCCGTAGACCGGCGCGTGGCGCGCGACCAGCTCGCGCACCGCCTGCACGCTGGCCTCGATGCCGGCGCGCGCCGACGGCGCGACGGACCAGCGCGCGCCGCCGCCGGCCGCCTGCTCGAGCAGCGCGGCATCGAGCCTTCCGGGGGTGATCGTGTGGTGTGGCGTGTCCATGCGTCGGCGGCCCCAAGTGGTCTAGTCAACTTTAGCATGCAGGCCGATAGAATCGGCCGATGAAAACGCCCGCGCCCGCCCGATGAAAGCCGCCGCGCCTGCGCCGCGTGCCTTGCCCTATGCCACCGTCAAGGCCGCGCTGCGCAAGCGCATTGCGCGCGGCGGCTGGCAGCCCGGCGTGCGGCTGCCGTCGGAGCGCGAGCTGGTGCTCGAGTTCGGCTGCGCCCGCATGACGGTGCAGCGCGCGCTGCGCGAGCTCGAGGAAGAAGGCCTGATCGAGCGCCGCCAGGGCTCGGGCTCGTACGTGGCCGAGCTGCACCCGATCTCCAACCTGCTGCGGGTGCGCGACATCCACGACGAGATCCGCGAACGCGGCCACGCACACGCCACCCGCGTGTGCGTCGTGGCGCGCGACCGGGCCGACGCCGGCACCGCCGCCGCGATGCGCCTGGCACGCGGCGCCGCCGTCTACCACGTGCAGCTCGTGCACCTCGAAAACGGCGTGCCGATCCAGCTCGAAGACCGCCACGTCAACCCGGCCCTGGCCCCCGACCTGCTGACGCGCGACTTCACCCGCGTCACGCCGTCGCATGTGTTGTTCGAGCACGCACCGCTGACCGAGGCCGAGCAGGTCGTCGAGGCCGTGCTCGCCGGCGCCGAGCAGGCGCGCGCGCTCGAGGTGGCGGTGGGCAGCGCGCTGCTGATGGTGTCGCGCCGCACCGTCTCGCAAGGCGCGGTCGCGTCGGTCGCGCGGCTGTACCACCCGGGCGCGCGCTTTCGGCTCGTCGGCAGCTTCTCGGTGTAGGCGGCCGGCTCGATCGCAGCGACGGGCCGCCAGGGGCTCGTTCCGAAATAACTTGAACATCTGACTCGCTGGACTTGGGCGCGTTGCGTCGTTGCGAATCGCTTGTGTGGCTCGCCACACGGCGCGCTCCGCGCCTCGCATCGCATCCCAATCCAGCGGCCAAATGTCCAAGTTATCTCCTCACGAGCCCTAGGGATACGACGGGCCGCGGCAGCGTGGTCAGATCGTGCGCCGCCCACCGCCCGATGAAAGGCCCGCGCGATGCTCACCGACCCCCAGCTCCAGCGCATCATGCCCACGCTCGCGCCGGCCAGGCGGCAGCTCTACCTGCCGCACCTGAACCAGGCGATGCAAGCCCATGCGGTCGACACGGTGCTGCGCACTGCGGCCTTCATCGCCCAGCTGGCCCACGAGTCGGGTGAGTTGCGCTGGATGGAGGAGCTGTGGGGCCCGACCGCGGCGCAGCGGCGCTACGAGCCGCCCGGCGACCTGGCTGCGCGGCTCGGCAACACGCAGCCCGGCGACGGTGCGCGCTTCAAGGGCCGCGGGCCGATCCAGATCACCGGGCGCGCCAACTACCAGAAGTTCGGCGACCTGCTCGGCGTCGACCTGGTGGCCGACCCCGCGCTCGCCGCCACCCCCGAGCTCGCGTTCGCCATCGCCGGGCTGTACTGGCAGTCCAACGGGCTGAACGAACTCGCCGACGCGCAGCAGTTCGTCACGATCACTCGGCGCATCAACGGCGGCACCAACGGGCTGGCCGACCGGCAGATGTACTACGAGCGCGCCAAGACCGTGCTCGGCGCCGGCGCGGTCACCCGCGGCGCAGCGCCGTTGGCGCCGCTGACGCGCGGCCATGAGGCGATCCGCGCGGCGCGCGCGCGCAAGCCGGCGGTGAAGAAGGCGGCACCGGCGAAGGCAGCGGTGACGAAGTCCGTGGCGAAGAAGACCCCGGCGAAGCCGACGGCGGTGACGCCGCCACCGACAGGGAAGCCGACGGTGAAACGCACCTCGGCTCACCGCTCGGCAGTGGCCGCCAACACGAAGCGCACGTCGCGCTGACGCCACCGCGGCCGATGCACCCGCCGCCAAACGCGCGCCGCGCCCGCGTCAGTCGGGCACGTGCTGCAGCGCCGCGACCGGCAGGCTGAGGTCGAGCCACTCGCCGGCCGGCGGCAGCGCCTGGTCGTGGCCGCGCCACAGCACCAGGGCCTCGCCGGCCTCGCCGCGCAGGTCCAGCGCGACGCGCTGCTGGCCCACGTAACACGCGAGCACCTGGGCGCGCAGCGCCCACTGCGCGGTTTCGGGTCGCGGATCACGGGCCGACTGCAGCGCCTCGATCGGCGCGATCCAGCTGCCGCCGTCGCGGCGCAGCGCGCCCGGCGCCTGGCGCGCGTCGAAGAGGTTGAAGGCGCCGAGAAAGTTGGCCACGCGCCGGCTCGTCGGGCGCCGCCACAGCTCCAGCGGCGTGCTGCACTGCTCGATGCGGCCGTCGAACATCACCGCCACCTGGTCGGCCAGCTCGAAGGCCTCTTCGCGATCGTGCGTGACCACCAGGCAGGTCTGCTTCAGCTCCTGCTGCAGGCGCCGGAACGAGCGCCGCAGCGGCACCCGGAACGACTCGTCGAGGGCCGAGAACGGCTCGTCCATCAGCAACAGCGAAGGCTTGCGCGCCAGCGCGCGCGCCAGGGCCACGCGCTGGCGCTGGCCGCCCGAAAGCTGGCCGGGCAGCTTGTGGCCGTGGTCGTCGAGCTCGACGAGCTGCAGCAGCTCGCGCGCACGCGCCAGCGCCTCGGCCTGGCTGTGGCCGTCGGCGAGCGCACCGAACTTGACGTTCTCGAGCACCGACAGGTTCGGGAACAGCGCGTAGTGCTGGAACACCACGCCGATGCCGCGCTGCTGCGCCGACACGCGGGTCACGTCGCGCCCCGCGATCACGATCTCGCCGCCGGTCAGCGGCGTGAGCCCGGCGATCGCGCGCAGCAGCGTGGTCTTGCCGCAGCCCGACGCGCCGAGCAGCGTCAGCACCTCGCCCTTCGCAATCGCCAAGTCCACGTTGCGCAGGATCTGGCGCTCGCCGAGCGTGGCGCTGGCCTGGCGGACTACGAGTTCTTCCGGGTGTTCCATGAAATCAATGCCTGTACGACGGTGCCCAGCACCGCCACCACACCAAAGCTCAATACGATGAGTGCGGCCGATTCGTGGCCGTTCACACCGCGCATGCTGTTCATCATCGGCTGCAGCAGCTCCACGCTGCCGCCGAGCAGCAGGTTGGCGATCGCGAACTCCATCGCCGCGGTGATCCAGCACAGCAGCAGCGAGGCCGTCAGCGCCGGCACCAGCAGCGGCAGCAGCACGCGGCGCAGGATGTAGGCGTCGCCGGCGCCCAGGGTGCGGCCGGCCTCCAGCAGCTGCGCGGCGTCGAGCTGCTTCAGCGCCGCGCCGAGTGACTTGTGCACGAGCGGGAACAGCAGCGGCGTGACCACGCCCACGTAGACCATGCGCAAGTCCAGATACGCGCCCCAGCGGCCGACGAACAACTCCAGCGCGCCGATCGCGATCACCACCGGCGGGATCGCGTAGGGCAGCAGCGCCAGCGCGTCGAGCAGCTCGGCCAGGCGCGGCGCCGCGAGCCGCGCCGCCAGGCTCGCGGCCGTGCCCAGCACGACCGCCAGCACGGCGCTGCACAGCGACAGCCACAAGGTGTTGATCACCGCGGCATGGGTGCGCGCGGCGCGGCCGACGTCGATCAGCCAGTGCAGCGTTGCGCCCTCGGGCAGCAGGCTGCGGTCCCAGCGCTCGGTGAGCCCGTACAGCAGCACCGCCAGCGGCGGCAGCAAGGCCAGCAGCAGCATCGCCGCCAGCGCCAGGCGCGCCACCGGCAGTCGCAGCACCGTCACGGGAGCACCTTCGTGCCGCGCACTGCGGCATTCGCCCAGGGACCCGGCGGGTCCCTGCGTGACCCCTGACGGCCCGGCGCCCTCATGCGCCGGCCCACCGCAGCCGCGCGGCCAGCCAGCGGCCGCCGGCGATCACCAGCACCAGCATCGCGAACATCACCACCGCGAGCAGCGACGACAGTTCGGGCTGCGCGAAGATGTCGCCGCTGACGAGCGCGGCGATGCGCACCGCCAGCACATTGGCCGCCGTGCCCGACAGCGCGAACGGCGTCGCGTAGGCGGCCGCGGCATTCGCGAACAGCAGGCTGCCGACCTCGACCAGGCTGGGCAGCAGCAACGGCAGGCCGACCCGGCGCCAGAACAGCCACGGCCCGGCGCCGAGCGTGGCGGCGGCGTCCATCAGGCCGCCCTCGACCATCTGCGCCGGCGCGATCAGCAGCAGGCACGCCAGCGGCACCTGGAAGCACACGTAGGCCACCAGCAGCCCCGAGTTGCGGTACAGGTCGAACGGCAGGCTCAGGCCGGCCAGCCCGAGCGAGCTGCTGACGACACCCTGCGCGCCGAACAGCAGCGTCATCGCCACCGCCAGCGGCACGCCGGCGAAGTTGGCGCCCAGGCTCGCCAGCACCGACACCGGCCCACGCCAGCGCGGCATCTGCGCCAGCGCGATCGCCGCGCCCAGGCCGATCGCCAGCGCCAGCACGGTCGACAGCGCCGAGATCCAGACCGTGTTCCACAGTGCCTGCAGGTAGTAGTTGTCGGCGAACAGGTCGTGCACCGCACAGCTGCTGCCCTGCACGCAGTTCCACAGCAGGTCGGCACTGCGCCAGCCGAACGGCAGCAGCACGCCCAGCGCCACCAGCAGCAGCAACGGGGCGGCCGCGAGCAACGCGGTGCGTGGCGTCAGGGTCATCCGCGCTGGCCGGTCAAGCGCTCGAGCACGAACGCGCGCACGCCCAACTGGCTGTCGGGCAGCGCGACGCGGTCGGCCCGCTCGCCGCCATCGCACGGCAGCCAGACGATCGGCACGTCGCGCTCGACGCTCAGCGCGCCGCCGTGCATGCGGTCGGCGTGCATGCCGTGGTCGCTCGTGAACAGCACGTCGTAGCCTTGCGCGTGCCAGTGCGGCAGCGCGTGAGCGAGCTGCATGTCGAGCCGGCGCGCGCGCAAGGCGTAGGCGGCCGACTCGCCGCCGTGCTGGTGGCCGGCGTGGTCCGGGCCCATCGGGTGCACGAACAGCAGCTCCGGCGCATGCAGCGCGCGCAGGTGCTCGGCGTCGGCGAGCAGGTGCGAGTCGGGGTATTCGTCTTCGAAGTACCAGCTCGCGCCGACCACGCCCTGCTGCGGCAACGCGGCGTGGCGATGCCGCAGCGGGTCGAAGACCTCGCCGGCAAGCAGCTCGTAGAACCAGTGGTACGCGGCCACCGCCGAGCGCAGGCCGTGGGCGGCCAGCGCGTCGAACAGGGTCTCGCCGCAGCGCTGGCCGCTCTGGCCGTTGGCGACGATGCCGTGGTCCACCGGCCGCCGGCCGCTGATCAGCGTGGCGTAGAGCGGCCGCGACAGGCTCGGCAGCTCGCAGCGCAGCTGCGACCAGCTTGCGCGACCGGCCTCGTGCAGGGCCTGCAGGTAGCCCATGTAGTCGCGCGCGGTGTCGGCGCGCAGGCCGTCGGCGAGCACCAGCACCAGCTTGCGAGCGTGCGCTGGCGCCGGGCTCACTGAGCGCCTTCCATCACGTCCTTCTGCCAGGCGCGCGGCAGCTTCTTGACCTCTTCGGTCCAGATCGCCGGGCGCACCGCGCGGGCGTTCTTGTACTGCGCGCTGTCGACCAGCTTCTTCTGCAGGTCGGGCGGCAGCTTCAAGTGGTCGACGCGGATCGGGCGCGCGTTGCCGTGCGCCAGGTTGAGCTGCCCGGCGTCGCTGAAGATGTATTCGCGCGCCAGCATCGCGGCGTTCGGGTGCGGCGCGTTCTTGTTCAGGATGGTCGAGTAGCCGCTGGTGATCGAGCCGTCGGACGGAATCAATACCTCGTAGTCGGCCGCGTTCGGAATCTTGTCGCGGTACGACAGCGCGTTGAAGTCCCACATCACGAACACGTCGGCCTCGGCGCGCTCCATCAGCGCCGGCGACGGGTTGGTGGTGATCAGCCGATGCTGCTTGGCGATCTTGCCGAACTGCGCCAGCGCCGGCTGCAGCCGGGTCTCGTCGCCGCCGAGCGCGACCGCGGCCGCCAGAATGCCGGCGTTGGACTGCGCCGCGCGCCCGACCTCGCCGATCAGCACCCGGTGGTTGCCCTCGAACAAGGCCTTCCAGCTGCGCGGCACGTTGGCGACGCGCCTGGTGTTGACGGCGAACGCCACCGTGCCGGTGTAGGCCAGCATCCAGTGGCCGTCGGCGTCCTTGGCCCAGTCGGGCACCTGGCTCCAGGTGCTGGGCTTGTAGGCGCGGGTGACGCCGCGCGCCTTGGCGATGGCGCCGAACTCGAAGCCGACGTCGCCGATGTCGACGCTGGCGTTGCCGCGCTCGGCCTCGATCTTGGCGATCTCCTCGGCGCTGCTCATGTCGGTGTCGACATGCTCGATGCCGTAGAGCCGCTTCAGGTCGGCCCAGGTGGCGCGCCAGTTGGCCCAGTCGTCGGGCATGCCCACGCTGGCGAGCTTGGCCTCGGTGCGCGCGGCGCGCTCCAGCTCGGCCAGTGCGGGGGTCGACGTCTGCGCCCAGGCCGGGCGCAGGCTCGCGCCCAGCGCGAGCGGGAGGAGAGCAGAGAAATGGCGTCGTTGCATCGTGTGTCCTTGAAATGGGATGTGGATGGATTCGGGCGCGGCGGGTGCGTGCAACCGCTCGGGCGTCGCACGTCGCGGATTCTGAGCCCGACGGCGGCGTGCCGACCCGCCGGTCGATGCCGGCGGGCCGAATCCCGGTGCCGGGCGATGGGGCCGCAGCCGGCCCCGCCGCGTCCGGGGCCGATCAGAGCTTGGCCGACAGCGTCACGAAGACCTGGCGCGGCGCGCCCGCCAGCAGCGTCTGGCCGGTGCCGGTCGGATCGCTGTTGCTAAAGCCGTTGCTGCCGATGGTCGACACGTACTTGCGGTCGGTCAGGTTGCTCACGCCCACCTGCAGCGTCGCCTCCGACACGAAGCCGAGCGACCTGGTGCGGTAGCCGCCGCTCAGGTTGAACAGCGTGCGCGACGGCACCGACCCGTCGTTGAGGTAGGTGTAGTAGCGCTTGGACATGTAGTCCAGGCCGACGTTGCCGAACAGGCGGCCGTTGTCGTAGCCCAGGATCGACTTGACCATCGAGTCGGGCGCGTCGGTCACGCGCTTGCCCGCGGTGGCGTAGGTCACGCCGTTGCTGACCACGTCGTTGCGGTAGGTCGAGCGGCCCTGGCTCAGGCTGTTGTACCAGCTCAGGCCCGGCGCCAGGCGCACCGACAGCGCCGCCTCCAGGCCCAGCGTGCGCACCCCGCCCACGTTGGACAGCACCGTCGGGTTGCCGACGATGCCCGCGCCCTGCTGCACGCCGAGCAGGCGGTCGTGGAAGCTCACGATGTAGGCGGTCAACGAGCCCTGGTAGCCGCTGCCCTGGGTGCGCCAGCCGGTCTCCACGGTGTCGGAGGTCTCGGGCTTGAGGCTGCCCTGGATCGCGGCAAAGCCGCTGGCGGTGGTCGCGAACGGCGTGGTGCCGACGGCCGAACCCTGGAACGCACGCATGTTGCGCGCCGCCGAAGCGAACACCTCATCGGTGTCGGAGAGCTGGTAGTTCAGGCCCACCTGCGGCAGGAAGCCGTTGCTCGCCGTGATGCTGCCCGACGGGTTGTTGGCGCCGACCACCGCGGTGCCGTCGATCTTGACGCGCAGCGACTTGAAGCCGAAGCCCAGCGTCAGGTCCTTCGACAGGCTCACGTTGTCGGCCACCGAGAACTGGTCGGTCTTGGTGTTGAACCTGTACTGCCACTGCGTGGCGAACGGATTGCTCGGGAAGTCGTAGGGCGAGGGCACGGCCGACGGCGGCGTGGCGTAGAAGCGGCGCGCCTGGTCGAAGTCGTTGTTCTCGTGCCAGAGGCCGATCTTGATCCGGTGCTGTGCCAGCTCGTAGTCGAGGCCGGCGATCACGCCGCTGCGCTTGATGCCGTATTCGGTCGTGCGCAACGATACCGGCGTGCCGTCGGGCGACTTCACGTACGGCGTGTACCACAGGCCCGCGCCCTTGTTGTGGTGGTAGTAGACGGTGGTCTTCAGGTTGAGCTTGTCGGCGAGCTTGGCGTCGAGCGTGGCACCGGCGAGCTGGTCGTTGCGCAGGCCCGAGGCCGCGTAGTAGGCGTCGTCGCACTTCGCCACATAGGGGTTGCCGGCCACGTTGCCGCAATAGGCGTTGGAGGCCTGCACCGCGGCATTGAAGTCGGGGTAGAAGTTGTCGGCGCCGTAACCCAGGCGCTGGATCATTTCCAGCGACAGGTCCTGGTAGTCCATCTCCTTGCGTTCCGAGGTGTTCACGAAGGCCGAGAAGCGGTTGTCGCCGAAGTCCTTCACGACCTTGAAGTTCCACTGGTTCTGGCGCTGCTGGCCGACGCCCTTCCACTTGTCGGCGTTCTGGTTCGTGTAGCTGAGGTAGAACCGGCCCAGGGCCGTGGTGCCGCTGTCCACGCGCAAGAAGGTGCGGCGGTCGGCGTTGCTGCCGAAGGTCTGCGCCGCCTGCAGGCCGAACTTTTCGAGCGGGTCGCTCGAATAGAACTGCAGCGTGCCGCCCAGGTTGCTCGACGACGCGGTGTCGAGCGAACCGGTGCCCTGCGACAGCACCGCGCGCGCGACGTTCTCGCTCGAGATCGCGCGGCTGATGTGCAGGCCGTTGAAGTTGCCGTACGACATGTCGCCCAGCGGCACGTCGTCGAGCGTGAAGCCGAGCTGGTTCTGCGAGAACGAGCGCACCGTGAAGCGCGTCGACCATTCGTAGTTGCCCAGCGGATCGGCCGACTGGAAGTTCACGCCCGGCAGGCGCGATACCGTGGCCAGCGGGCTGGTGCCGGCGATCGCATTCTCGAAGTCCGCCTGGGTCACGCTCTGAACCGAGCGCAACTGGCCGCGCCCGAGCGAAATCGTGACGCGCTCGAGCTCGTTCGATGTGGAAGACTGGGCCTGGGCCGGCGCGGCGGCGGCGAACGCCAGCGCGATGGCCGAGCACAGCGCGGTGGTGCGAAAGGTGAGAGGCATGGTGTTGGTTTTCGACGGTGGAGTGGTACACGGGCCCGGGTTGGCACCGCGTACGCACTGTCACAAAACCGTACGACAACACAACGACAAGCCGGGCAACGTTGCGCGCCGCGCGTCATCGGCGCCACGTCACGCCGCTGACCCGGGCGTGTCACATCGCGCCGCTACCCTGGTCTCGGGCGCACGCCAGGGCGTGCCGCGTTCAGCCGAACAGCGGGTCGACCTCGCGCAGCGCGGCGACGAGCTCCGCCTCGACCAGGGGCTTGGTCAGGTAGGCGTCGCAGCCGGCGAGCGAGCCGCGCACGCGGTCGGACGAACCGGCCAGCCCGGTGACCATCACCACCGCGGGGGCGATGCCGCGCGGGTGATCGGGCTTTTGCTTGATCGCCTGGCAGACCCGAAAACCGTCCAGGCCAGCGGCCGAGCCGAGCACGGCCTCGAGGAAGACGATCGCGTAGGCCCACTGCTCGACGCGCGCCAGCGCCTCCTCGCCGTCTTCGGCGGCTTGCACGTGGTAGCCCAGCGCCTGCAGCCGCAGCGTCAGGAACTTGCGCGCGATCGGCGTCGGGTCGACGACCAGCACCGAGCGCCCTGCGCCACCGCGGGGCCGGGATGTTTCGAAGGGCATGGGCATGTTCGGTTCCGGGTTCGGGGTCGCGGGCGTGCCGGGCGCGAGCACGCGGCCATCGTCGCGGCCGGGGGCCGGTGCGGTCAAGGTCGCGCGCCGGTACGGCGGTACGATTGCACACCACGTGACGCCTGCAAGACACCCCATGAATGACACCCCCGCCAGCCTGTACGACTTCGAGGCGCTGTCGATCGACGGGAAGCCCGCGCACCTGTCCACGCAGCGCGGCAAGGTGCTGCTGATCGTCAACACCGCCAGCGCCTGCGGCTTCACGCCGCAGTTCGCCGGGCTGCAGACGTTGTGGGAGACCTACCGCGACCGCGGCCTGGTGGTGCTGGGCTTTCCGAGCAACGAGTTCGGCCACCAGGACCCGGGCAGCGACGGCGAGATCGCCTCGTTCTGCCAACTCAACTACGGCGTGAACTTCCCGATGATGAGCAAGGTGCAGGTCAACGGCCCCCACGCCCACCCGCTGTGGCGGTGGCTCACCCGGCAAGCGCCGGGCATCCTGGGCAGCAAGGCCGTGAAGTGGAACTTCACCAAGTTCCTCGTTGGCCGCGACGGCACCGTGCTCAAGCGCTATGCACCGACCGACAAGCCCGAATCGCTCGCGCGCGACATCGAGGCGGCGCTCGCCGCCTGACCGCATCCCCGTCCCCCGTCCGCCGCCCTCCGGCCACCGCCACCGCCTCCGCACCCGCACCACCGCCCCATGTTCAAGCACATCCCCCCGTTCGCCGGCGACCCGATCCTGAGCCTCAACGACGACTATCAGCGCGACCCGCGGCCGCACAAGATCAACCTGAGCATCGGCATCTACTTCGACGACGCCGGGCGCATCCCGGTGCTCGATTCGGTGCGCCGCGCCGAGGCCCTCGTCGTCGCCAAGGGCGGGCCCAAGCCCTACCTGCCGATCGAGGGCGCCGCCAACTTCCGCGCTGCGGTGCAGGCGTTGCTGTTCGGTGCCGCGCACGAGGCGGTCACGTCGGGTCGCGTCGCGACGATCCAGTCGGTGGGCTCCAGCGGCGGCCTGAAGGTCGGCGCGGACTTCATCGCACGCCACTTCGCGGGCAGCCAGGTCTGGGTCAGCGACCCGACCTGGGACAACCACCGCTCCATGTTCGAAGGCGCGGGCCTGGCGGTGCACACCTACCCGTACTACGACGAGCGCACCGGCGGCCTGAAGTTCGACGAGATGCTCGCCACGCTGCGCCGCCTGCCGCCCAAGAGCATCGTGCTGCTGCACGCCTGCTGCCACAACCCGACCGGCGTCGACCTGAGCGCGGCGCAGTGGGACGCGCTGATCCCGCTGCTGCGCGAGCGCGAGCTGATCCCCTACCTCGACCTGGCCTACCAGGGCTTCGGCGACGGCATCGAGGCCGACGCCGGCGCGGTGCGCACGCTGGCCAGCGCCGGGCTCAGCTTCTTCATCGCCAACTCGTTCTCGAAGAGCATGAGCCTGTACGGCGAGCGCTGCGGCGCGTTGAGCGTGGTCTGCCCCGACGCCGCGCAGGCCGCGCTGGTGCTCGGCCAGCTCAAGTTCACGGTGCGCCGCAACTACTCGAGCCCGCCGATCCACGGCGGCCAGATCGTCGCCACCGTGCTCACCGACCCCGAGCTGCGCCGCAGCTGGGAGGCCGAACTCGGCGCGATGCGCGAGCGCATCCTGACGATGCGCCGAACGCTGCACGGCGTGCTCAGCGCCAAGCTGCCGGGCCGCGACTTCGGCTACTTCCTGACCCAGCGCGGCATGTTCAGCTACACCGGCCTCTCCGCCGCGCAGGCCGACCGGCTGCGCGAACAGCACGCCGTCTACGTGCTGCGCTCGGGGCGCATCTGCGTGGCCGGGTTGAACACCGCCAACGTCGAGGCCACCGCCGTGGCGATGGCCGCGGTGCTCGGCGCCGCCACCGCCTGACGCGCGCCGAAGCGGCGCCGCGCGTCCAGCGCGAGGCCGGTGGCGACGCTGGCGAAGCGGTCGCCGCGCGCGATTTGCGCCGCCGGGAACGCGGCCGCGATGCGGGTCGCCAGCAGCCGCAGCCCGGTCGAGCCGCCGGTGAAGTAGAGCGCGTCGATCTGCGCCGGCGCCAGGCCGGCCTGCGCGACGGTGACGCGCGCCGCCGCGACGATGCGTTCGATGTCGGCCTCGATCGCCTGCACCGCCTCGTCTTCGCTCAGCGTGGCGGCGAGGTGGCGCTCGGTGTGGCCGAGGTCGATGCTCGTCGCTCCGCCCTCGGCGACGTCGATCTTGGCGGCCTCGGCGCGAGCCGCGAGCTCGTGGCCGAGCCGCTCGCCGACCACCACCATCAGCCGCTCGTGGTGCACCGGGTTGCCGTAGTAGCCGCGCATGCCGCGCAGTTCGGCGACCCGCCCGGGGCTGTAGACGGTGTTGATCAGGTGCCAGGTCGCGAGGTCGAAGTACACACCGCTGGGCACCTCGCGCGCCGGCGCACCGGCCACGCTCGGCCCGTTGGCGCCGTAGCCGTAGGCCGGCAGGATCGCGGCGAGCTCGATGCGCCGGTCGAAGTCGGTGCCGGCGACATGCACGCCGTGGCTGGCCAGGATGTCGTCCTTGCGATCGAGCTTGTGCCGGTGCTGCGGGCCGACGCGCACGACCGAGAAGTCGGAGGTGCCCCCGCCGATGTCGGCCACCAGCACCACCTGCTCGCGGCTGACGTGGCGTTCGTGGTCGAACGCGGCGGCGATCGGCTCGTACTGGAACTGCACCTCGTCGAAGCCGACCTGCCGCGCGGCGGCCTCGAGCGCGGCCTGTGCCTGCGCGTCGCGCGCCGGATCGTCGTCGACGAAGTACACCGGCCGGCCGATCACCGCGCGGCGGATCGGCGCACCGGAGCGCGCTTCGGCGCACGCCTTCAGGTGCTTGAGGTAGCCGGCGACGATGTCGAGGTACTTCGCCCCGCGGCCACCGCCGACGTCGGTGGTCTGGTCGATCAGCGGGCTGCCCAGGATGCTCTTCATCGAGCGCATCAGGCGCCCGTCCAGACCGTCGACGTAGGCCGCGATGGCGGCGCGGCCGAAGGCGCGCGGCGGGCCGTCGCGCGCCGCGCCGGTGCGGGGGTCGTCGACGAAGTAGAAGACCGCGGTGGGCATCGTCGCGTGGCCGGGCTCGAGCTCGACCAGGCGCATGCCGTGGCTCGGGTCGGCGCTCGGGTCGATGCCCGGGTCGCAAATGGCGATGGCCGAATTGGAGGTGCCGAAGTCGATGGCGCAGAACATGGGCGGGGGCCGGCGACGGCGGTGGGGCGGGGGCGCGATTCTACGGAGGCGCGCGCGCCGCGCGCCGGCCCCGACCGCCACTACTCGGCGCTGAACTGGCTGATGAACTTGGTGTTCAGGTAGGCCTCGATCGCCTCGCTGCCGCCTTCGGAGCCGTAGCCCGAATCCTTGACGCCGCCGAACGGCACTTCGGGCAGCGCCAGGCCAAGGTGGTTGATCGTGACCATGCCGCTCTCGAACGCGCTGCCGATCGCCTGCGCGGTCTTCAGCGAGCGCGTGTACGCGTACGCGGCCAGGCCGAACGGCAGGCGGTTGGCTTCGGCGACGACCTCGTCGAAACTGGCGAACGGCACGATCGGCGCGACCGGACCGAAGGGCTCCTCGTTCATGATGCGCGCCGTGCGCGGCACGTCGCCGAGCACGGTCGGCTCGAAGAAGCAGCCGGCCGTGCCGATGCGCTTGCCGCCGGTCAGGACCTTGGCGCCCTTCGACACCGCGTCGTCGACGAACATCTGCATCGCCTCGATGCGCCGGCTGTTGGCCAGCGGGCCCATGCGCGTGGCCGGGTCGAGTCCGTCGCCGACCTTGAGCGCCGCGGCCGCCTTCACGAAGCCCTCGGTGAAGCGTTGCAGCACCGACTCGTGCACCAGAAAGCGCGTCGGCGCCACGCACACCTGGCCGGCATTGCGGAACTTGGCCGCGGCGAGCTGCTTGATCGCGGCGTCGACATCGGCGTCGGCGAACACGACCGCCGGCGCGTGGCCGCCGAGCTCCATCGTGATGCGCTTCATGTGCTGGCCGGCGAGCGCAGCGAGCTTCTTGCCCACCGGTGTCGAGCCGGTGAACGTGATCTTGCGGATCAGCGGGTGCGGGATCAGGAATTCGGAGACTTCCGCGGGCACGCCGTACACCAGGTTCAGCACGCCCGCGGGCAGCCCGGCGTCCACATAGGCCTGCACCAGCGCGGCGCAACTCGCCGGGGTTTCTTCCGGCCCCTTCAGGATCACCGAGCAGCCGGCGGCGAGTGCGGCCGAGACCTTGCGCACCGCCTGGTTGATCGGGAAGTTCCAGGGGGTGAACGCCGCCACCGGACCGACCGGCTCCTTGACGACGAGCTGCATCACGCCGTCGGCGCGCGCCGGCACGATGCGGCCGTAGGTGCGCCGCGCCTCCTCGGCGAACCAGTCCATCAGGTCGCCAGCCAGCAGGGTTTCCATCTTCGCCTCGGCCAGCGGCTTGCCCTGCTCCAGCGTCATCAGCCGGCCGATCTCGTCGGCGCGGCCGCGGATGATCTCGCCGGCCTTGCGCAGCAATTTGGAGCGCTCGAACGCCGACACCTTGCGCCAGGCCCTGAAGCCCTTGTCGGCGGCGTGCACCGCCTGCTCCAGGTCGGCCGGGGCGGCATGCGCGAGCCGGGCGAGCACCTGGCCGGTGGCCGGGTTGACGATCGGCTCGCTCTTGCCGGCCGAGCCGTCGCACCATTCGCCGTTGATGTAGAGCTTGACGTCGGAATACATGTCGAATCCTCGAGGTTGAAGTGGCCGGCTGCCGCCGGCGCCGGTGAGCGTTCACCGCCAGCCCCGGCGGCGACGCACGCTCGGCAGCGGGTCCACGGTGGAGCGGCCGCGAGCTGGGGCGACCGCAGCGTGAATTAGACCCGATCGAGAAGGCCGGCGCGGCCTTGCGGGTTCGCGCCGCTTCGATGTCCTTGGGGCAAGCTCAGCGTGGCGCTGCGGCGCGCTCGCGGTGCACCGTCTGGTCGACCTCGCTCGCGCGAGTGGGGCGCAGGCCGACGAGTTCGGGGCCCGACGACCAGGCCGGCAGTGGACTGCTCACGGCGCCGAACAGCCGTGGCAGGCTGTTGCCGGCGCACGCCAGCAACAGTGCACTGACCACCGCCGCGGCGACCGTGCCCCAGGTGAGAGTCTTCAGCGCAGCGACGATCATGGCGTGCTTCCCTTGATTCAGCGCGGTCCGATCGGACCCGACCCGACAACCATAGAGGCCCCCCGCGCATTGCGCCATCCTGTCGATGTGGGACAGCCGTGGGTACTATTCACGTCCTCCCCGACGCGCACGCGCCGCGTGCCAAGTGCGACCGAACTCGGCCGCATATCGGCGCACCAGAACGCCGCGAACGGCGCACACTTTGTTGCATCTTCATGGGCACGCGGGAGGTCGCGATGGACTGGTCCTCAGGTCTGGCTTGGTGGGCGGCGCTTCGGTCGCGGCGCCCGGCACGGTCACCACAGGCGGCCGACCGCGCCGACATGGGCACCGCGTTCGGACTGGATGCGAGTTTCGGCCCGGCCGACGATGACGCTCACCCGCCGGGCCCGCACCCGGCCCGACCGGCACCCCGGCCGACACCCCAGCGCGCCTGGGAGCACCGCCTCGTCCGCCGCACCGGTCTGTGAGCGCCCCCAGGCGGGTCGCGCAAATCGCCGCCGTTACACTGGACCCATGGTCAGGGTGTCGTTTCGGGAACAGGTGCTGCACGCCCGTGAAGAGGCCATCCTCGCGTCGGTGAACCGGCTGCTGGCCGAAAAGGGCTTCGACGCCATGACGGTGGACGAGGTCGCCGCCGATGTCGGCATCGCCAAGGCCAGCCTGTACAAGCACTTCGCCTCGAAGGAAGACCTGGCCGCCGCCGCGATGGTCCGGGTGCTCGATCTGGCTCTCGAGAAGATCGAGTCGCTGCGCGCCGATGCGCTGGCCACGCCGCTCGACCAGCTCAAGGAAGTTGCGCGCTGGACGCTGCAGGTGCAGCTGGCCGGCGAGATGCCGTCGCTGCCGGCACAGAACTCGGCGCTGCGCGCGGCGCTGGCGGGCCACGCCGTCTACCTGGACCGGCTGATGCAGGTCAGCGAACAGCTCGGCACCTGGATCACCGCGGCGCAGGCGGCGGGCAGCCTGAACGCGGCGCTGCCGCCCGAGATCGTGCTGTACACGCTGTTCGCGCGCGCCTGCGATCCGGTGCTGGCCTTGCTCAAGGCCGGCGGTGCGCACAGCGACGCGCAGATCATCGAGCTGCTGTTGTCGACCTGTTTCGACGGCCTGCGGGCGCGTCGGTAGTCGCGCTGCGGCTCAGCGCGCCGGCAGCTCGATGCACAGCTCGTCGATGAAACCCTCCTGCTCGCCCTTGCCGGCATAACCGTACGGGTTGGCGACGACGCGGCACGACCGCGGTGAACCCGCGCCGGCGCCGCCCACGACGTAGTCGTGGTGGCAATGCAGGTGGCCGTGCAGCCAGACGTCGGCCTGCGCGAGCAGTTCGTCCAGCGCATTGCAGAACCCCGCCGTGCCGGGCGTGAGCCCGTAGCGCGGGTCGGCGCTGCGCAGGCTCGGCGCGAAGTGCGTGACGACCACGGTGCTGCCGTCGAACGGCACCTGCAGCGCGCGGCGCAGCCAGTCCTGGCACACCAGCGCCAGTTCGCGGATCGCGTCGGCCAGCATCGGCTCGCCACGGCGCAGCGCGGTGTATTTGCGCAGATAGAAGTTGGCGGCGCGAAACGCCTTCTCGCGCTCACGCAGCTGCGCGGTCAGCGGCGAAGCGAGCGGCGACGCACCGCTGCGGCCGTCGACCAGCGCGTCGAAGTCGCTCCACAAGGTGGTGCCGATGAAGCGCACCCGGCCGAGCGTGACCACCTCGCGCTCGAGCCAGGTGATGCCCAGGCGCTCGCAGGTCGCGCGCAGCCGCTGGTGGGTGTCGTCGAACTCGAGGCCGTCGTACTCGTGGTTGCCCGGCACGTACAGCACCGTCGGCCACGCGTTCGGGTGCAGGCGTGGCGAGAACTGGGCCAGCCCGAAGTCGGCATCGCGCAAGCGCGAGCCGCTCTGGTACGAGCCGATGTCGCCGGCCAGCACGAGCACCTCGGCACCCGGCGCCGGCCGGGCGATGAAGTCGGGCTGGCGCTCGAGGTGCAGGTCGGACAGCAGCTGGACCTTCATGCCGCCGCGCCGGGTCGCTTCAGGCCCGGTCAGGCCGCCCCGTGGCACAGCTTGAACTTCTTGCCGCTGCCGCAGGGGCACGGGTCGTTGCGGCCGACCTTGGGCGTCTCGCGCTTCACGGTGTCGACCTTGTAGCGTTGCTCGCGGGTCAGGTCCTGCAGGTCGGCGACGGTGACCACCAGCTCTTCCATCGCGTCGTCGAGCGTGGCCAGCGGGTGCTCGCGGTCGAGCGTGGCGACGATCTCGCGCTCTTCGTCGGACTCGGCCGGCAGGTGGCGGTACAGCCGCGCCAGCGCCGCCATCACCGCCTCGTCGCCCATCTCCGCCAGATCAGGGAAGCACACCGCGGCGTGCTGGAAGCCGGCCACCCACGGCATCAGCGACTGCGACACCGGGCTCAGGCCGGCCATCGGGTCGGGCTCGCCCTCGGGCACCGGCTCGCGCGGGTGCTCGTCGTCGAACTCGAGCACCAGCGGATCGAACCAGCCGTCCTCGACGATGGCGCGGTTCAGCACCGCGTGACGCCGCAGGATCAGCGCGGTGGTGCGCTGCAGCCATGCGGGGTCGACGTCGTCGGGCAGCGGCCGGCCGTCGAAATCGAACACGTGGGCGAGCCAGGTCGCGGGTTCGAGCAGCACCGGCTGCACGATCACGCCGCACAGGTAGCCGTCGAGCATCACCACGTCGAGCGGCTCGAGCGGCTCGGGCGTTTCGAGCAGCAGGTCGTCGAGTTCGGCGAACTCGGCATCGGTGAGGTCGTGCGCACGGGCGGCGTTGGACGGGGGGGCGGTGGGCGGCATGGTGGCGTCTCGGGCAGGCAGATGCGCGATTGTGATCCGCGCGGCGCGGGCGCGATCGGCGCGTCGGGCTCGGTAAACTGAACCCGCATCGCGGCGCCGAACCGCACGAAGGAGCTCCCTTGACGACGACGGACCGCGCCGCCGCGACGACCCGGTCCGCCGCGCCCGACCGCTACGACACGCTGCTGAGCTGGTACTTCGTGCTCGCCTGGGGCTCGGGCTACCTGGCCAGCAAGACCGGCCTGCGCTACGCCGCGCCGTTCACGTTCCTGTCGCTGCGCTACCTGTTCGGGCTGGCGTGCCTGGCGCCGTGGCTGCTGGTCGTGCGCCCGCGCTGGCCGGGCAGCGCGCGCGAGTGGTTTCACATCGGCGTGGCCGGGCTGCTGATGCACGCGATCAACCTGTCGGGCAGCCACTACGCGCAGTACCTCGGCATGTCGGCCGGCATCACCGCGGTGCTGCTGGCGACCCAGCCGCTGTTCACCGCGGTGATCGCGCACCGCTTCATGGGGCAGCGGCTGCGCGGCGTGCAGTGGCTCGGCGTGGCCCTGGGCCTGGCCGGTGTGGTGCTGATCGTCTGGCACAAGATCGACGTGCGGGCGGTCAGCGTGGCGAGCCTGGCGGCGGTGGCCATCTCGCTGGCCGCCATCACCAGCGGCACGCTCTACCAGCGCGTGTTCTGCCCGACCGCGGACCTGCGCAGTTCGGCGTTCATCCAGTTCGCGCTGTCGGCCGCGGTGCTGATGCCGCTGGCCTGGGGCGTCGAAGGGCTCAAGGTGCGCTGGAGCTGGGCGCTGCTGGGCGCGATCGCCTATGTCGTGATCATGGCGTCGATCCTCGCGGTGAACGCCTTGCACGGGCTGATGCGGCGCGGCCACGCGACCAAGGTGACGAGCCTGTTCTTCCTGACCCCGATCGTCGCGGTGGCGCTCGAATGGGCGCTGTTCGGCGTGATCCCCACCGCGCTGAGTGCGGTGGGGATCGCGATCACCTGCGCCGGTGTGGCGCTGGTGTCGAGCCGGCGGTAGCCGCCGACCGCACCAGCGCCTGACCGTCAGTCGTTGCCGCCGTCGCCACGGTGGCCGTCGCGGTCACCATGATCCACGTCGCCGCGCTCGAAGTCGAACATCGTCATCAGGTCGCCGATCGCCGGCCGGTTGGTCGGCACGTAGGCGTTCTCGTCGTCGTGCCGCGGGTTGGGGAGGTTGTCACGGCTGCGCGCCGACAGCGGCTGCAGGCGCCAGTTCTTCTCGATGAACTTGAGGATCGAGGCGTGGTCGGCGTAGGTGTGGTCGACATGCCCGCGCCTGGCCCAGGGCGAGATCGCCAGCAGCGGGATGCGCGTGCCGTCGCCGAAGAAGTCCACCGGCTGGATGTAGCCCGAGTCGTAGTAGCCGCCGCCTTCGTCGACGGTGACGAGCACCGCCGTGTGCCGCCACAGCGCGGGGTTCGCCTTGACCTTGTCGACCAGATCGGCGACGAAGTTTTCGAACGCCGATGTCGTCGCGTTGGCCGGGTGGCCGGCCTGGCTTTCGAACGGGCGCACGAACGCGACCGCCGGGAGCTGCCCGCCGCGGGCCAGATCGGCGTACAGCTCGGGCACGCCCTGCAGATTGGCCTTCAATGGCGTGGTCATGATCGACGTGAACGCGGTGAACGGGTCGCAGATGCCGCAGTACTCCTTCGTGGTCCGGGTCGGCTCGCGCCCGCCGCTGTACCACTTCCAAGAGACCCGCTTGGCGGACAGCGCGTCGGCGATCGTCGGGATCGTCTGCGGCGGCAGCGTGAAGTTGGTCGCGAGCACCGGCTTGGCCTTGCCGTCGAAGGTGTAGCCCAGGCCGTAGTTGTTGACCAGGTAGTAGGTGTCGGCGGCGCAGTTGCCGCCACGGAAGGCGTGGCCCGGCTGGCTGTCGATGTAGCCCTGGATCGCGCTCACGCCGGGCTGGCTGGGGTCGGCGCAGTTCACGTAGGAGCCGCCGGTGTAGCCGTCCTTGCGGTACCAGTTGTTGGTGCCGGGCTGCGGGTCGGGGTTCTCGATCTGGTTGTCGAACGGCTTGGCGGGCACGCCGTTGGCGTTGAAGTACGCGACGTCGCCGGTGGCGATGGCGAGAAAGTTGGCGCCGGTGCCGCCCATCACCGACTGGTGGTAGTTGTCGCTCAGCGCGTAGCGCTGCGCCAGCGCCTTGAACTTCGGCGCGTCGCCGCTGCTCATGTTGTAGAAGCCCATCGCCTCGCCGCCCTGGAAGGTGTTGTTCGGTCCGTAGCTCGGCGGGTTGAAGCTGTTGTCGGGGCCGATGCCGGCGGTCACGCCGACCCAAGCGAACAGGTCGTGTTTGCCTTGGTCGGCCTGCTGCCACATCTGGAAGAAACGGTGCGGCGGGTCGCCCACGAACGCGTCGTAGGGCACGTACTTGGTGATTTGGAACGGCCCGGGCGGCAGGTCGGCCGGGAAGCGCACGTCGGCAACGCCCGGCGGCAGCCCGGTGGCGTAGGTGGTCTGCGGTTGCGGCAGGAAGGCGTAGGCGCCGGTGATGCCGGGGTCGACACGGTAGGCGCTGGTGTTGCCGGCCTGTTGCTGCACGGCGCGGGCGAAGTTCGGCCCCGGGCTGCCGTCGGCGTTGACGATGCCTTGCGACAGCAGGTTATGGATCGTCTGGCCCTTGCGCGGCTGGTAGGCACCGAACAGGTTGTCGAAGGTGTGGTTCTCGCCGATCACGACGATGACGTGCTGGATCGGGGTGGTGGTGGGCGCGGCGGGTGCCGGTGCCGCGCCTTGCGCGTCGGCGGCCAGCGCGGGCGACATCGCCGCGATGCCCAGCGCCAGCGCGCTGAGCCTGTATTGGAACCTGGGTTTCATGGCAGAGACTCCTTCCGTGATTGAGGGCGCGAATCGAAGTTCGCACTGGTCAGTGGACGCCTCGCACATGGCAGGCATGTGTCAGCGCCCTGACCCCTCACGTCAGGATCCGGTGCGTCCGGCTCGGCCGGAACCGGCGACCGAACTACTTGTCCAGCCCCGCCAGGCAGACGTACTTCAATTCGAGGAAGTCGTCGAGCCCGTACTTCGAGCCTTCGCGGCCCAGGCCCGACTGCTTGACGCCGCCGAACGGCGCCTCGGCGGTCGAGATCAGGCCGGTGTTGACGCCGACCATGCCCGACTCGAGCTTCTCGGCCACCCGCATCACGCGGCCGATGTCGCGGCTGTAGAAGTACGCGGCCAGGCCGAACTCGGTGTCGTTGGCGCGCTCGATGACTTCGGCCTCGGTGTCGAACGCGAAGATCGGCGCCAGCGGGCCGAAGGTTTCCTCGCGCGCGAACAGCATCTCGGCGGTCGCGCCGCCGATCACCGTCGGCTCGAAGAACAGGCCGCCGAGCGCGTGGCGCTTGCCGCCGGTCAGCACCTCGGCGCCCTTGGCGCGGGCGTCGGCGATGTGCTCCTCGATCTTCGCCACCGCCTTGGCGTCGATCAGTGGCCCCTGCGTGACGCCCGGCTCCACGCCCGAGCCGACCTTGAGCGCCTTGACCTTGGCGACCAGCTTGTTGGTGAAGGCCGCGAGCACGCCGCGCTGCACGTAGATGCGGTTGGCGCAGACGCAGGTCTGGCCGGTGTTGCGGTACTTCGAGATCATCGCGCCCTCGACCGCGGCGTCGAGATCGGCATCGTCGAAGACGATGAACGGCGCGTTGCCGCCGAGCTCGAGCGAGAGCTTCTTGACCGTGTCGGCACTCTGGCGCATCAGCAGCCGGCCGACCTCGGTCGAGCCGGTGAAGCTGAGCTTGCGCACCAGCGGGTTGCGCGTCATCTCGCCGCCGATCCGGCTGGCCGAACCGGTCAGCACCGACAGCAGCCCCTTGGGCACGCCGGCGCGCACCGCGAGTTCAGCGAACGCGAGCGCCGAGTACGGTGTCTGCGTCGCCGGCTTGACGACCATCGAGCAGCCCGCCGCCAGCGCCGGGCCGGCCTTGCGCGTCAGCATCGCGGTGGGAAAGTTCCACGGCGTGATCGCCGCGGTCGTGCCCACCGGCTGCTTGATCGCCAGGATGCGGCGGTCGCCCAGCGGCGCGGGAATCGTGTCGCCGTAGATGCGGCGCGCCTCGTCGGCGAACCACTCGATGAACGACGCGGCGTAGCCGATCTCGCCCTTCGCCTCGGCGAGCGGCTTGCCCTGCTCGCTGGTCATGATCAGCGCGAGGTCGTCGGCGTTGGCCAGCATCAGGTCGTTGAGCCGGCGCAGCACCGCGGCGCGCTCCTTGGCCGACACGTCGCGCCACCGCCGCTGCGCCACGTCGGCCGCGGCGATGGCGCGCGCCGTCTCGGCCGCGCCGCACATCGGCACGCTGCCCAGCGTCTCGCCGGTGGCCGGGTTGGTGACGGCCACGGTCGTGCCGTCGTCGGCGTCGATCCATTCACCGGCGACATGGGCCTGCTGGCGGAACAGGCTGGGGTCTTTGAGCTTGAGCATGGGGTGTCTCCAATCGAGTGAGTTGATGACGTTGAAACGCTGGCATGAAGCATAGCCAATCCGCCCCGCGGCTCGGCCAACGAGTGGTTTCGCATCGCAGCGGCCGGCGCGCGCAAAAGCCTGCCGCTGAAGGCCGCCGGTACGACCCGGCCATCAACGCCGTTCGACTCGCTTGGCACTGTCTGATGCGCGATCCACGTCGGCGATTCGACGTTGAGTCGAAGGCGCTTGTGTTGGGTTTGCAGCAGTTGCGCTTCACCGGTCGGCTCTGTATATTTTTCCGAAGACGGAGCAGCCAAGAGAAGCTCCGCCGTCCCACAACGAGACAACCCGCGCGTGCCTTCCCAGCGCGGTGGAGGCACCCGCAGTGGCCGAAGTCAGGCTGTCGAACGTCCAGAAGTCCTTCGGCGAGATGAGGGTCCTTCACGATATCAACCTCGAGATCCGCGACGGCGAGTTCATCGTCTTCGTCGGGCCGTCCGGTTGCGGCAAGTCCACGCTGCTGCGCGTCATCGCCGGGCTCGAGGACATCACCGGCGGCGAACTGCGGATCGGCAGCCAGCTCGTGAACGACATTCCCCCGTCGGAGCGCGGCATCGCGATGGTGTTTCAATCGTATGCGTTGTACCCGCACATGACCCTGTTCGACAACATGGCGTTCGGCCTCAAGCTCGCACACATGTCCAAAGCGGAAATCGACACCGCAGTGCACGACGCCGCCAAGGTGCTCAATATCGATCACCTCCTCGATCGCAAACCCAAGGCGCTGTCAGGCGGCCAGCGCCAGCGGGTGGCGATCGGCCGCGCCATCGTGCGCAAGCCGTCGGTGTTTCTCTTCGACGAGCCGCTGTCCAATCTCGACGCCGCACTGCGCGTGCGCATGCGCTACGAATTCGCCGAACTGCACAGGAACCTCGGCACCACGATGATCTACGTGACCCACGATCAGGTCGAAGCCATGACGCTCGCCGATCGGATCGTCGTGCTCTCCACCGGCGGACGCATCGAGCAGGTGGGTACCCCGCTCCAGGTTTACGAATACCCTGAGAACAGTTTTGTCGCCGGCTTCATCGGCTCGCCGAAGATGAACCTGATGGCGGCCGAGATCGTTCAGGCTTCGCCGCATGATGCGCGCCTTCGGCTGAACTCGGGCATCGTCATTCGCGCCGAGGTCGACGCTGGCGCCGCGCGTGCCGGCGACCAGGTCACGCTGGGCATCCGGCCCGAACACTTCAAGCTGGATGCGCCCGACAACGTCATTGAGGCGCCGGTCACCTATGTCGAATCGCTGGGCAGCACGACCCACGCGTATTTCGCCTATCCCGGCGTCGAAGAAGCAATGACCTGCGAACTCGACGGCCAGTCCGAAGTGCGCTCCGGCGACGTGCTCAGGTTCGGCATCCCCGCCAGTTCCTGCCATGTGTTCGACAGGTCCGGCCGCGCCATGAGGCGCCACTACCAGATGACGCGGCGTCAAGCCGCTTGAGCCGATTCCCGGGGCGCGCCTCGCGACCCCGCAGAGCTTATCGACGCCCAAGTTCACCCACCCACAGTAAACGGAGACCAAAGACATGCCATCCAAAACGTTCAAGCAATGGGCCATCGCCGCCGCCACGCTGGCGACCCTCGGCTTCGTCGGCGCCGCCAGCGCGCAGGAAGCCGGCAAGCTGCTCGTCTGGATCAACGGCGACAAGGGTTACAACGGGCTGCAGAAGATCGGCGACGCGTTCGCCAAGAAGACCGGCATCCCGGTGACGGTCGAGCATCCGGAGGACGCTCCCAGCAAGTTCCAGCAAGCCGCCGCCGCCGGCAAGGGCCCCGACGTCTTCTGCTGGCCGCACGACCGGATGGGCGAATGGGCCAAGTCGGGCCTGATCGTGCCGATCAATCCATCGAAGAAGGTGCGCGACGGCATCGACGCCTTCGCCTGGAAGGCATTCCACTACCAAGGCAAGACCTGGGGCTATCCGATATCCGTCGAGGCGATCGGCCTGATCTACAACAAGGCGCTGGTCAAGACCCCGCCCAAGTCCTTCGACGACGTGATCGCGCTCGACAAGGCGCTCTCCGCCAAAGGCAAGAAGGCCATCCTCTGGGACTACAACAACACCTACTTCACCTGGCCGATGCTCGCGGCCGGCGGCGGCTACGTCTTCGGCCGCGATGCCAAGGGTGAATACGATCCGACCAAGGTCGGCGTCAACAGCCCGGGCGCCATCGCCGGCGCCGAAGTGCTCGACGGCATGATCAAGACCGGCGTGATGCCCAAGGGCTCGGGTTATGCCGAGATGGAAGCCGGATTCAACAAGGGCAACGTGGCCATGATGATCACCGGGCCCTGGGCCTGGGACAACATCCGCAAGAGCCACATCGACTTCGGCGTGGCACCGATTCCGGACGTCCACGGCAAGCACTCCAAGCCGTTCGTCGGCGTGCTCGGCTGCATGATCGCCGCGCCGAGCAAGAGCAAGGACCTGGCCACCGAGTTCGTCGAGAACTACGTGCTGGCGCTCGACGGGCTCAAGACCATCAACGCCGACGTGCCGCTCGGCACACCGGCCAACAAGGCCTTCTTCAAGGCGCTGTCGACGAACCCGAACATCGTGGCCACGATGGAGAACGCGCGTCGTGGCGAGCCGATGCCCAACATACCCGAGATGGGCAAGTTCTGGTCTTCGATGGCCTCGGCGCTCGAGAACATCACCAACGGGCGCCAGTCGCCCAAGGACGCGCTCGACGCCGCGGCGGCGCGCATGCTAGGCAAGTAAGACCCGCCGACGCGCGCGGGCCGGCACCGGCGCGCGCGGGGTGCGGCACGAGCGCGGCACGCGCGCGCCGCGCAGGCGCAGCAGGAAGTGAATGGAGCACATGGGCAACCGGGGCCGGATCTTGAAGTGGCCGATCACGATCCTGGTCGCGGTGGCTGCGCTGTGGCTCGTGTTTCGCGTCTACGTTTCGGGCCAGGCGGTCTGGGCGGTGCTGATCCTGGCGCTCGTCGGCCTGGGCTTCGTCGTCTACCTCACGAAGGTCGCCTTCGCCTACCGCTATCTGTTCCCCGGGCTGGCCGGGGCGGCGGTCTTCGTCGTCTTCCCGATGCTGTACACGATCCAGCTCGGGTTCACCAACTACTCTTCGGCGAACCTGCTGACGCTGCCGCGTGCCACCGCCTACCTGCTGGCACTGACCACCCACGCGGACGACCGCACCTACGCGTTCACGCTGCACGGCGACGGCGCGGCGTTTCGAATGCTGCTGGTGCCCAGCCACGACGAAGGCGACGAGCAAGACCCGGCCAAGGCGGCCCAGCTCAAGGCGCAGAGCTTCGTCTCGCCACCGCTGGCACTGCGCGGCCCGAACCCGCCGACCGAGGTCGGCCTGCAGCCGTTGAACACGCAAAGCCTGGCGCTGGCCGAAGCGCTGCCGCTGTCCGAAGTGCTCCGGCACCGGGCCGTGCTGCAGACGCTGCGCCTGAAGCTGCCCGACGGCACGCTGCTGGACTACGCCGGCGTGCGCGAGTTCGCACCGCTGGTCCATGCCTGGCGGCTCGACGGCGACGGCGCGTTGACGCAGGTCACCACCGGCGTGCACTACACCGCCAACATGAAGACCGGCTTCTACGAGAGCGCCGCCGGTGACAGGCTGCAGCCCGGCTTCAAGGTGGGCATCGGCCTGGGCAACTACCGCCGGCTGATCGAGGACCCCGAATTCCGTGGCCCGTTCCTGGCGATCTTCCTGTGGACCGTGACCTTCGCCGGGCTGACCGTGCTCTTCACCCTGACCGTCGGATGCACGCTGGCCGTCATGCTCAACTGGGAGGCGCTGCGTTTTCGAACCGCCTACCGCACGCTGCTGTTCCTGCCGTACGCGGTGCCGGGCTTCATCTCGATCCTGGTCTTTCGCGGCCTGTTCAACCAGAACTTCGGCGAGATCAACGCCATCCTGCACGGCCTGTTCGGCATCCGCCCGACCTGGTTCGCCGACCCGACACTGGCCAAGGCGATGCTGTTGATCGTCAACACCTGGCTCGGCTACCCGTACATCATGGTGTTGTGCACCGGGCTGATCAAGTCGATCCCGGCCGATCTCTACGAGGCCTCGGCGATCGCCGGTGCCGGGCCGCTGACGAACTTCTTCAAGATCACCGCGCCGCTGCTGGTCAAGCCGCTGATGCCGCTGCTGATCGCTTCGTTCGCGTTCAACTTCAACAACTTCGTGCTGATCTCGCTGCTCACGAACGGGCGGCCCGACTTCCTGAACACCAAGGTGCCGGCGGGCACCACCGACATCCTGGTGTCTTACACCTACCGCATCGCGTTCCAGGATTCGGGGCAGAACTTCGGCCTCGCGGCCGCGATCTCGACCGTGATCTTCTTCCTCGTCGCGATCCTGTCGATCACCAACCTGAAGCTCGCCAAGGTCAACGAGGACAGGAGGTAGCACGATGCCCATCGTCACCGGACGCCGCCACCGCTGGCGCCTGCTCGTCGCACACGCCTTCCTGTGGGCATTGATCGCGATCACCTTGTTCCCGCTGCTGGCGGTGATCTCGATCTCGCTGCGTCCGGGCAACTTCGCCACCGGCTCGCTGATCCCCGACCACATCAGCCTCGAACACTGGAAGCTCGCGCTGGGCATCCCGTACCGGGCGAGCGACGGCAGCCTCGTGCTGCCGCCATTCCCGGTTCTGCTGTGGCTGTGGAACTCGGTCAAGATCGCCGGCATCTCGGCGTTTCTCATCGTCATGATCTCGACCACCGCCGCCTATGCCTTCGCGCGGCTGAGGTTTCGCTTCAAGGCCGGCATCCTGAGCAGCATGTTGCTGCTTCAGATGTTCCCGGCGGTGCTGGCGCTGGTGGCGATCTACGCGGTCTTCGAGACGATCGGCAACTACGTCCCCTGGCTCGGCATCGAGACCCATGCCGGCGTGATCCTGGCTTACCTGGGTGGCGTGGCCGTCCACATCTGGACCATCCGCGGCTATTTCGACACCATCCCGGTGGAGATCGAGGAATGCGCGAAGGTCGATGGCGCGACCCACTTCCAGGCCTTTCGCTACGTGTTGCTGCCGATGGCGGTGCCGATCCTGATGGTCGTCTTCGTGCTCGCCTTCATCGGCGGCATCATCGAATACCCGGTGGCCTCGGTCCTGCTGCGCCAGGAGCCGCACCTGACGCTGGCGGTGGGCTCCAAGTACTACCTGTACGAACAGAAGTACCTGTGGGGTGACTTCGCCGCCGCGGCGGTGCTGTCGGGCCTGCCCATCACCGCGGTGTTCCTGGCGGCGCAGAAGTGGATCGTCTCCGGACTGACCGCCGGCGGCGTCAAGGGATGATCACGGTGCCCGGGATCGAGCCGGCGCTGATGCGCCGACTCGCGCACTGGGCGCGCACGCTGGTGGCGGCCGGCGCGTTCGTCACGCTGCCCGGTGCGGTGCGTGCGGCAGACGTTCCCGGCAGCTTCGCCGACAACCCGATCGTGTACTTCGTCATCACCGACCGCTTCGTCGACGGCAACCCGGCCAACGACCATGCTTACGGCCGCCGGCGCGAGCCCGATGCCCGCGACGACATCGCCACCTTCCACGGCGGCGATCTGGCCGGCCTGACGCGCAAGGTGCGCCAGGGGTGGTTCAGCCAACTCGGCGTCAACGCAATCTGGATCACCGCACCGTACGAGCAGATCCACGGCTGGGTCGTGGGTGGCAACAAGCAATTCAAACATTACGCCTACCACGGCTACTACGCGCTCGACTACACGCGGCTGGACCGGAGCATGGGCACCGAAGACGAACTGCGCGAGTTCGTCGGTGCCGCGCACGGCCGCGGCATCCGCGTGCTGTTCGACGTCGTGATGAACCACCCCGGATACGCCGACATCGCCGACCTGGCGGAGTACGTGGGGCCGGTCACCGACCGCAAGGTCGGCGTGCTGTGGAAGGGCTACGAGCGCGCGACGCCGGCCGATTACCACAGCTGGATCGACTACAACGACCCGGCCTGGCTCAACTGGTGGGGCCCGGACTGGGTCCGCGCCGGGCTGCGCGGCTACACCGAAGGCGGCAGCGACGACTACACCAGGCAACTGGCCTACCTGCCCGACTTCAAGACGGAGTCGCCCCGGTTCGTCGGCCTGCCGCCGCTGCTTCGCCACAAGCCCGACACCGCTGCGAAGGCACTGCCCCACGCCACCGTGCGCGATTACCTCGTCGGCTGGTTGACGCAATGGGTGCGTGACTACGGCATCGACGGATTCCGTTGCGACACCGTCAAGAACGTGGAACCGGCGTCGTGGACCGCACTGAAGGCTGCCGGCTTGAAAGCACTGGCGGCATGGAAGGCGGCGCATGCCGGCGCCGAGGTCGACGACGCGCCTTTCTGGATGACCGGCGAATACTGGGGCCACGGCATCCAGCGCGACGCCTTGTTCGACGCCGGCTTCGACAACATGATCAACTTCGACTTCCAGGCGCGCGCGTCTGCGGCCCGCCGGCCGGCGGATCTCGAGCCCTTGTTCAGCGAGTACGCGAAGGCCCTGGCCGCGCCGGCGAACTACAACGTGCTGTCGTACATCTCGTCGCACGACACCGCGCTGTTCGACCGCAAGCGCCTGATCGAAGGCGCCGAGGCGCTGCTGCTCGCCCCGGGCGGGGTGCAGATCTTCTACGGCGACGAAACCGCCCGAGCGCCCGGTCCGTTCTTCGCCAGCGATCCGCAGCAGGCGACCCGCTCCGACATGAACTGGGGCGCCATCGACACCGCGGTGCTGGCCCACTGGCGCAAATTGGGCAGCTTTCGCGCCCGACACGTGGCGCTGGCGCGCGGCCGGCACGCCAAGCTCGCCGACGCGCCGTACACCTTCAGCCGCCGCACGGCCGACGACCGTGTGATCGTCGCGCTGGGCGCGCAAGGCAGGGTCAGCTTGCCGGTCGCCGGCCTCTTCGCCGACGGCTCGAAGGTCCACGACGCCTATGGCGGCACGACGGCGACCGTGCTCGGCGGGAGCGTCACGATCGCCGTCGATCCGGCCGGGGTGGTGTTGCTCGAGTCCGCGCGCTGACCCGATTCGCCGGCGCGCGCCGCCGGCGCCGCTCAGTCTTTGCCGACCGCCTCTGCGCTGTCGGCCGACACCGTCGACGTGGGCAGGCGCAACAAGCCAAACGGCCCACGCCCGCTGGCGGCGGTGATCAGGCCGAGGACGCGCGACGGTTCGTCGCCCACCATCGCCCAGTCAAAGCGCCAGGCCCAGTTGCCGACCGTGGAGCCGGGCAGGTTCATGCGGTGCGCGCCGGGCAGGCCGAGCACGTCCTGCATCGGAAACACTGCCGTGCGCGCGACCGAGTTGCAGACGGCGCGGATCATGGCCCAGTGGATGTCGCGGTCGGTGGCCGGCAGGTAGCTGGCGGCGAACACGCGTTCGCGTTCGGGCGTGTTGCGCCACCAGCCTTGCACGGTTTCGTTGTCGTGGGTGCCGGTGTAGGCCACCGACGCCGGAACATAGTTGTGCGGCAGGAACTCGTGCGTCGCGTCACCGCCGAAACCAAATTGAAGGATGCGCATGCCGGGGAATCCGCAGCCGTCGCGCAGCGCGACCACATCGGGCGTGATCACGCCCAGGTCTTCGGCGACGATCGGCAACGGGCCGAGGGCGCCGCCGATGGCATCGAACAGCGCCCGGCCCGGGCCGGTGACCCAGCGCCCCTCGATCGCCGTGGGGCAACTCGCGGGCACCGACCAGTACGCCGCGAAGCCACGGAAGTGGTCGATGCGGAACACGTCGGCGTGCGCCAGCGCGCGCCGCACCCGCGCGGTCCACCACGCGTAGTTCTCGGCGGCCATGCGGTCCCAGCGGTACAGCGGGTTGCCCCAGCGCTGCCCGGTCTCGGAGAACACGTCGGGCGGCACCCCGGCCACCGCGGTGGGCTGGAACTCGGCGTCGAGCTCGTACAGATCCGGACGCGCCCAGCAGTCGGCGCTGTGGTGCGCGACGAAGATCGGCAGGTCGCCCATCAGCGCCACGCCGTGATCGTTGGCGTAGCGTTTGAGCGCCGCCGCCTGGGTATCGAAGCACCACTGCACGAACTGCCAGAACGCGATCTCGGCGGCGTGCTCGCGCCGCGCGGCGGCGAGGGCCGCGGGCACGCGGGTGCGCAGCGGCAACGGCCACTGCCACCAGGGCCGGCCCTGGTTCTCGGTCTCGATCGCCATGAACAGCGCGTAGTCGTCGAGCCAGTGCGCCTGCTCGGCGCACCAGGCCGCACAGGCGACACGGTCGCCCTGGGTCGCGCGCTCGAGGAATCCGTCGGCGGCGGCGCGCAACTGCGCCAGGCGCCACGGTACGGCGCGGCCGTAGTCGACCCGGTGCGCATCGAAGCCGCCCTCGGGCAGCGCCGGTGCGGCCAGCCAGCCGCGCGCGACCAGCGGCTCGAGTGCGACCATCAACGGGCTGCCGGCGAAGGCCGAAACGCTCTGGTACGGCGAGTCGCACGGGCCGATCGGGTTCAGCGGCAGCAGTTGCCACAGGCGCTGGCCGGCCGAGACCAGCCAGTCGACGAAGTGGTAGGCATCGGGCCCGAAGTCGCCGATGCCGTGTGGCCCCGGCAGCGAGGTGATGTGCAGCAGCACGCCGGCGCTGCGTTGGTTCAGGGTCATGGTCGGTCGGCCTGCGTGAACGGCGGCGACGTTCGAGGGGCGTCGGGCCAGCCCCGAACCTCACGCCGCAATGACCCCGATTGTGCGGGGATCCCGCCGGCGCGACACGCGCGGTGCAAGCCGACAGCCCCGACGGGCGGCCGCGATCAGCCGATCCGCACCTCGGTGTCGACGTTGAACAGGTGCAGGTCGCGCGCTTCCCAGGTCAGGTGCACCGGGTCGCCGACCTGTTGCATCACGCGCCCGCCCATGCGCAGCACGACGCGGCCCATCGCGGTGTCGACGAACGCGTAGGTGTCGGGCCCGGTGGGCTCCAGCAGCGCCAGCCGGCCCGGCACGCCGCTGTCGCCCAGGTGCACGCACTCGGGGCGCAGGCCGATCACGAGCGCTGCGCCGGCGTGCTGCTGCAGCTCGCGCTGCTGCTCGGCGGTCAGTGCGATCGGCGTGCCCTTCACGTTCAGCGCGTGGTCGATCCGGCCGATGGCGTCGACCTCGAACATGTTCATCGCCGGCGAGCCGATGAACTCGGCGACGAAGCGCGTCGCCGGGCGGGTGTAGATGTCGTCGGGCGTGCCGAACTGCTGCACCGCGCCGTCGCGCATCACCGCGATGCGGTCGCCCAGCGTCATCGCCTCGACCTGGTCGTGCGTGACGTAGACCGTGGTGGTGCGGGTGCGCTGGTGCAGCAGCTTGATCTCGGCGCGCATCTCGACGCGCAGCTTGGCGTCGAGGTTGGACAGCGGCTCGTCGAACAGGAACAGCTTCGGGTTGCGCGCCAGCGCCCGGCCCATCGCCACCCGCTGGCGCTGGCCGCCGGAGAGCTGGCCCGGCTTGCGCTCGAGCAGGTGCTCGATCTGCAGCATCTTGGCCACGCGCTGCACCGCAGCGGCGCGATCGGCCTTGCCGACCTTGCGCATCTCGAGCGCGAAGCTGATGTTCTCGGCCACGTTCATGTTCGGGTACAGCGCGTAGCTCTGGAACACCATCGCGATGTCGCGGTCCTTCGGCAGCTCGTGGGTCACGTCGCGCGCGCCGATGTGGATGCTGCCGGCGCTGGGCACGTCGAGCCCGGCGATCATCGACAGCAGCGTGGACTTGCCGCAGCCCGACGGCCCGACCAGGATCAGGAATTCACCCTCCTCGATCTCGATGTCGATGCCCTTGAGGATGTTGACCGCGCCGAAGCTCTTGCGGACATTGCGGATGGAAAGTGCGCCCATGGTGTGTGCCGTGTGTCCTCAACCCTTGACCGCGCCGGCGGTCAGCCCGCGCACGAAATGCTTGCCCGCCAGCACGTAGATGGCCAGCGTAGGCAGCGCCGCGATCATCGCCGCGGCCATGTCGACGTTGTATTCCTTGACCGAGCTCGAGGTGTTGGCCATGTTGTTCAGCGCCACGGTGATCGGCCGGGAGTCGCCGCCGGAGAACACCACGCCGAACAGGAAGTCGTTCCAGATCGCCGTGAACTGCCAGATCAGCGTGACCACCAGGATCGGCGCCGACAGCGGCAGCACGATGCGCCAGAAGATGCGCCAGAAGCCCGCACCGTCGAGCATCGCGGCGCGCACCAGCTCGTCGGGCAGGCTCACGTAATAGTTGCGGAAGAACAGCGTCGTCGTCGCCATGCCCACCAGCACGTGCACGATCACCAGGCCCCAGATCGAATTGGCCAGGTGCATCCAGCCCAGCACCTGCGACATCGGCAGCAGCACCACCTGCAGCGGCATGAAGGCGCCGAACAGCATCATGCCGAACATCAGCTCGCTGCCCTTGAACTTCCACTTCGCGAAGACGTAGCCGTTGACGGCGCCGAACGCGGTCGAGATCAGCACCGCCGGCACCACCATCAGCGTGGAGTTCCAGAAGTAGGGCCGCAGGCCGCCGCAGTCGGTGCCGGTGCAGGCCTGGTCCCAGGCCTTGTGCCAGGCCGCAAAGTTCAGGCCGCCGGGCAGCGACATCAGGTTGCCGCCGCGCACTTCGGCCATGTCTTTCAGCGAGGTCGTCACCATCACGTACAGCGGCACCAGGAAGAACGCCGCAAACAGCAGCAGCACCGACCAGACCGCGAAGCGGTGGAAGCTGGTTTTCGATCGCACGGCGGTGGTCATTTGCGCGTCCGCAGTTCGGAGTAGAGGTAGGGCACGACGATCGCCGCGACGGTGGCCAGCATCACCGTGGCCGAGGCCGCGCCCAGGCCGATCTCGCCGCGCGAGAACGACATCGTGTACATGAAGGTTGCCGGCACGTCGGTGGCGAAGCCCGGGCCGCCGGCGGTCAGCGCCATGATCAGGTCGAAGCTCTTGATCGAGATGTGCGCGAGCACCAGCAGCGTGCTGAAGAACACCGGCCGCAGGCTCGGGATGATCACGCGCCAGTAGATGCGCGGCAGCGAGGCGCCGTCGATCTGCGCGGCCTTGATGATCGAGTCGTCGATGCCGCGCAGCCCGGCCAGGAACAGCGCCATCACGAAGCCGGCGCTTTGCCACACGCCGGCGATCACCACGGTGTAGATCGCGCGGTCGGGGTTGATCAGCCAGTCGAAGCTGAAGCTGCTCCAACCCCACTGCTGCACCAGATGCTCCAGCCCCAGGCCCGGGTTCAGGATCCACTTCCAGGCGGTGCCGGTGACGATGAAGCTCAACGCCATCGGGTACAGGTAGATCGTGCGCAACGTGCCTTCGACGCGGATCTTCTGGTCGAGCAGGATCGCCAGCAGCAGCCCCAGGCCCAGGCCGATGCCGATGAACAGCGTGCTGAAGATCGCCAGGTTCTTCATCGCCACGCCCCAGCGCTCGCTCTGGAACAGCGTGGCGTACTGCGCCAAGCCGACGAACTCGTAGTTGGGCAGCAGGCGCGACGCCGAGAACGAGAGCACCCCGTTCCAGACGATCAGGCCGTAGATGAAGACGAAGGCCAGCACGAAGCCGGGTGCCAGCACCAGGCGCGGCATCCAGCGCGAGAGGCGCGCGGCAGACGTGCGCGCGGGCCGCGTGATCGTGGTCATGACGTTTCGGGCAGGCGAACGTGGGTTGGCAGACGGGTCGAAGCGGCCCGGTGCGCGCCGCAGCGCGCCCCGGGCCGACCTCAGTGCGCCGTCACTTGGTCTTGGCGGCGTCGGCCAGGCGGTCCATCGCCTGCTGGGCCGTCATGTTGTCGGTGTTCCAGTACTGCGACACCACGTCCTGGATCGCGCCCTGGGCCGCCGACGACACCGCCATGCCATGAGCGATCGACGGCACCAGCGAGTTGGTCTTCGCGGTCGAGACGAAGTCGTGGGCCGACAGCTTGGCGCAGGCGTCGAACTTGGACATGTCCATGTTCAGGCGCACCGGGATCGAGCCCTTGGCCAGGTTGAAGGTCTCCTGGAATTCGGGCGCCATGATCGCCGTGGCCATGTCCTTCTGAGCCTGCTCGTTGGCCTTGTTCTTCAGCTTGAACATCGCGAAGCTGTCGACGTTGAAGGTGAACGAGTTCGCCGTGCCGGGCGCCGCAGCGCACAGCACGTCCTTGCCCGGGACCTTGCCGGCGGCGACGATCTCGCCCTTGGCCCAGTCGCCCATGATCTGCATGCCGGCTTCGCCCTTGATGACCATCGCGGTGGCGAGGTTCCAGTCGCGGCCCGGCGCGTTCTTGTCGGTGAAGTCTTTCACGTGCTTGAAGGTGGTCAGGATCTTCAGCATCGTCGGGCTCTTCAGCGAAGCGGGCTCCAGATGAACCAGCGCCTTCTTGTAGAACTCCGGACCGCCGACGCCGAGCGCGACCGCCTCGAACGTGGTGAAGTCCTGCCACGGCTGGCCGCCGTGCGCGACCGGAATGATGCCGGCCTTCTTCAGCGCCTCGGCGGTGACGAAGAACTCGTCCCAGGTGGTGGGCATCTTGGCGCCGGCCTTCTGCAGCGCCTGCGGGTTCGCCCACAGCCAGTTGACGCGGTGCACGTTGACCGGCACGGCCACGTAGCTGCCCTTGTACTTCATCACGTCCGAGACGACCTTGGGCAGCAGCGCGTCCCAGTTGTTCGCCTTGGCGACGTCGTCGAGGTTGGCGAGCACGCCTTCGGAGGCCCACTCCTGGATCGACGGCCCCTTGATCTGCGCAGCGGCCGGCGGGTTGCCCGACAGCACGCGCGACTTCAGCACCGTCATCGCCGAATCGCCGCCGCCGCCGGCGACCGCGAAGTCCTTCCAGGTGTCGCCCTTGGCCTGCAGCGTCGCCTTCAGCGATGCCGCGGCCCGCGCCTCGCCACCGGAGGTCCAGTAGTGCAGCACTTCGACCTCGCCGCCGGCGTGCGCCGCGAGCGATGTGCCCAACAGGGCTGCTGCGGCCGCAACGACGTGCAGCACTCGGGTGGGGGTCGGGATGTTTTTCATCTGGGGTCTCCGCAGGGTGTTTGAAGGATGTGAGGTCGAACGGGGCCGACGTTGAGCGCCGACGGGGCAGAACATTAACAAACGCTTAAAGACTTCCGGCCGGTGTTTTCCCGTAGAGCGTGCGGAGCGCGGTGAATCTTTCGTTGCCGGTCCGGGCTCACCGCTCCACCCATGCAGCGCGGACAGATTGATACCGAAATGCAGGAGACCGATACGAACTGCCGCGCCGCGGCAAGCCCCGGACCGGCCCTGCTGCGCGTGTCTTTTTGGCAACTAATGGTTAACGACAGGTTAACGCCGTTAACCGCAAATGAAAAATACCGGCTCGGTCGGCGCGCGTGGCGCAGGGCCGATTCCGCAATCAAACACACCTCAGGAGATTCGAACCATGTCAACTTTCGCACGCAGCACCGTGTCGCTGGCAGCCGCCACCGTCACGGCCGTCACGTTGGGGCTGGCCTCGGCCAGCGCCTCGGCCGTTGACTTCGACGGTTACTTCCGCGCCGGCCCGGGCGCCACGTCCAAGAACGCGGCGCGCGCCTGCTACAACCTGGGCATCAGCGGCGGCCACTACCGGCTGGGCAACGAGTGCGACTTCTACGGCGAGTTCGGCCTGGCGCAGACCGGCACCGTCGGCGGCGTGTCGTACAAGGCCAAGGTCATGATCAACGAGTACAACAACGGCACCGACATCGGCAAGTCCAGCTCCAGCTTCGAGCAGATGTACCTCGAAGGCAAGGGCTTCGACGTCTCCCCCGACACCAACTTCTGGATCGGCAAGCGCTTCT
>JAGWTP010000029.1 GCA_028868895.1 Burkholderiales bacterium | reverse complement strand
TAGATTGAACTTCGCCTGAACAATGCCGTTGTCGGATGCACGTTGGAACCACTTGGCCGCGGCTTGATAGTCCTGAGGCCCGCCGCGGCCCTCAGCATAAAGTCCAGCGAGATTGTTTTGCGACGGGCCGTTGCCCGAGAGAGCCGCGACGCCAAAGAAAAACCTGGCAAGTTTGTAGTTCCCGATCGACTGAGCAAGGTTGCCAAGGCCATGACCGTTGAAGGCCGCAGCCACTGCCAGCGCTGCGAGCAACACGATTGCGGCAACGGGTTTTTTGACTCGTATGGACATATGGGATTCTCGCTCGCGGCGCCGTTGGCGTTCAGCCGACGCGGAAGGCGGTCGGCTGCAACAAGGGGTTAGCGCAATCGGCCGCGCCCGAAAAGTCACCAGAGTAGGAGCACAGCGAGAACAGCATAGAAGAGGACTCCGACGAAGAGCAACCCGTTGACGGTGATGACTCTCTGTCCTTCATGCTTGAACGACAGCGCACCAGCTGCACTGTAGATCCGACCCTCGTTGCGACTCATGCGCTCGCCACGCCATCGGCCGAAGGAGACAACACGGACGACCCCTTTGCCCGTACCGATAAGCGTGACCTCCACCACAAGCCAAAGCAGCCAGCCTAAGACATCTTCCATTGAAAGCCCTGATTCGACCTTGATCACAAGCCCATGCGACGACGGGCCTGCGACCAGGGAATCGTCGCTTGCGTGCCGGCTTCGGTGACATCGATTCGTCGCTCGACCTCGGCGCGCCAGGCGGCTTCGATGCTCGCGTCGGGCTCGTCGAGCGTGGCCAGCAACTCGCCCACGAGCGAGGCGCGATCGGCTGGCGCGAGATCCTTGGCTTTCGCCAGCAGTTCCTTTGCAGCGTCGGTCATGAGCGGCACCTCTGTGCAATCAGGGTGGCCGCAACCGGGGTCACCACCGCAGAATCGTAACCGAGCGCTGATTCGACTCTGGCGGGTGACGTTTCTCCGCTCGTCAAACCAGGATCGGAACCCCACGGACTCCTCAAACGGCCAGCACCGGCCTGCCCGCGCGCGGCTCGCGCCCCCGATCGACCGCACGTGACGGTGCGCGGCCCCGACCCCCCAGGGGATGGAAAGTCTCTCGCCGCGAGCGCAGACTGGCCGGGCTGTCTGCTCCCAGGAGGCCCATGGCCACGACCCTCGAACCCGACCGCCCTCCGCGCCAGTTGATCGTGTGCTGCGACGGCACCAACAACACGCTGACCGCCGGCACCGAAGACACGAACGTGCTGCGGCTCGTCACGCACCTGGCGGCGCACCCGTCGCCGCACCGCCTCGTCTACTACGACCCCGGCGTGGGCACGCCGGACGCGGCGCCACCGACCGATCCGATGGACTGGGCCCAGCGCAGCTGGGAGCGCATCTCCGGGCTCGCGTCGGGCCGCGGCGTCTACGACAACATCGGCGCGGCCTACCTGTTCCTGATGCAGAACTGGCGAGATCACCGTGACCGCATCTACCTGTTCGGCTTCTCGCGCGGCGCCTTCACGGTGCGCGGCGTGGCCGGCATGGTCAATCTCTTCGGCATCCTCGAGCCCGAGCACGCGGTGCTGTTGCCCACGCTGCTGAACATCTACTTCTCGCAGCCGGGCGACCTTGGCGGCTCGCTCCAGAAGGCCACCTACTGGGTCCACCAGGCCTCGAGAAAGGGGCTGGCGCGCGGCTCGGCAACGGTCGGCCTGGGCGGCGCGGGCGCGGGTGTCGTGACGCGCGACCGATTGGGCCAGCAGGTTCGCGACCTGTTCACCACGCCGGCCGGCCACGATGCCTGGGTGCACTGGATCGGCGTGTGGGACACGGTCGAATCGGTCGGGCTGCCGGGCCCGTTGTCGCGCACCAACCCGAGTACGGCCACGCTGCGGGGCAAGCGGCTGCGCCATGTCCGCCACGCGCTCGCGTTCGACGAGCACCGCTGGACCTTCGAGCCGCGCCTGTACGAGGAGCCCGGCGACATCGCCACCACCGGCCAGACGCTCAAGCAGCGCTGGTTCGCCGGCGTGCATTGCGATGTCGGCGGCAGCTACCCGCGCGGCGACCGCCAGTTGGCGGACGAAGCGCTGCAATGGATGGTCGCCGAGGTGGCGCAGGACCTGGCCATCCCGCCGTTGCCCGCCGGCACGGCGCCCCGCGTGCGCCACGACGCGCTGTGGGACACCCCGTGGTGGGCGCTGGCCGGCATGTGCCTGCGCAACATGCAGCCGCGCAGCGCCAACGGCGACGAGCCGATCGCGGTCATCCCGGGGCCGTGGGCGGCCCTGCCCTCGACCAGCGTCTGGGACACCCGCCGCCGGGCCTGGCCGCTGGTGGTCGCGCTGCTGATCGGCACGCTGTGCCTGGGGCTGTCGGGCGCCTGCCTCACGCCGCAGGGTTGGTCGGGCCTGGGGCTCGCGGGCGGGCTCGGCACGGCCGCGGCGGCGGCTCGATCGTTTGCGGCCGACCAGCTGGCGTCGCTGTGGTGGAGCGGCCTGCTCGCCGCAGGGCACGCGCCGTGGCAACTCGGCCAGGCGCAGGCGGGCTGGGCGATGTTCTGGGACTTCGGCTTCATCGCCGGCTGGGGCTACCTGCTGGCGCGCGTCGGCTCGCGATCGTTTGCCTGGCTCGCCGGCGCACGCGGGCCTGCATCGCCGCTGCCGCGCTGGCGCGCGCTCGGCATGGCGCCGCTGGCCGCGGTCGGTGGCGACGTGTGCGAGAACCTGTTCACGCTCGCCGCGCTCGCCGCCCACGCCGTCGGCACCGACGCGGTCGCGTATCTCTTGCTGTGGCTCGCCGGGGCGAGCGCGCTGTGCAAGTTTTCAGGGCTGATCGCCTGCCTGCCGCTGCTGGCCGTGCGCTGCTGGATCGCGATGCCGGGCGTGCCGCGCCGGAGGTAGAAGCTGCCGATCGGTTCGTTGGTCGGCACACCCGCCCGAACAGCGGCGGCAACGGCAGGTGGGCGGCATTAGACTGGTGTCCCACCCGAGGAGCCGCAAATGCCTGATCAAGTTTCTGAGCTTGTGCAACTTGGACGCGCGCTCGCTCCGGAGGATCGCGAACGCCTGGTGGACCAGTTGCTGGAATCGCTCAATGAACCCGCCGCTGCCGAGTTGAACGCAGCCTGGGAAGCGGAGATCGAGCGGCGTCTGGCCGACTATGACCGAGGCGATGTGCACGCGGTCGACGCCGAAGACGTTTTCGCCAAGGCTCGGCGTATCGCACAGTGATCAAGGTCCGGTTCCTACCCGCCGCAGAGATCGAACTGCTCAGGGAGGTGGCCTATTACTCCAAAGGTCGCACAGGAACCGGCATACGCTTCCAAGCCGCAATCCAGGCGGCAATTTCCAGGGCTGTCAGCCCATCCTCTGGGCGGCGCTCCGTCCTTCAAGGAAACGCGCAGCGTTCTGGTCAAGGGATTTCCCTTCAGCGTCGTCTATCGACCGTCAAAGCCGGAGTTGCTCGTGGTCGCCATCGCGCCGCACCGCAAGCGTCCGCAGTATTGGGCGTCCCGCATCGAGTAACGAGCCACGGGCGCAACCGCGCCGCGCACGTCAAACGATCAACAGCGCCCGGAAGTCGTTGACGTTGGTGCAGGTCGGCCCCGGCACCAGCAGGTCGCCGAGCGGGGCGAAGTAGTTGTAGGCGTCGTTGCGGTCGAGGAACTCCTGAGCCTTCAGGCCGGCGGCCTGCGCGCGCGCCAGCGTGCTCGGTGTGACGATCGCGCCGGCGTTGTCTTCGACGCCGTCGATGCCGTCGGTGTCGCCGGCCAGCACGTGCACACCCGGTTCACCCTGCAGCGCGATCGCGCAGCCGAGCAGGAACTCGGTGGCGCGGCCGCCGCGGCCGGCACTGCTCTTCACCGTGACCGTGGTCTCGCCGCCGGACAGGATCACGCACGGTCGCGTGAACGGCTGGCCGTGGCGCGCCACATAGCGCGCGAGCGCGGCGTGCACCTTGCCGACCTCGCGCGATTCGCCTTCGATCTCGTCGCTGAGCACGTGCACGCCGATGCCGGCGCTGCGCGCCAGTGCCGCGGCCGCTTCGAGCGACTGGCGCGGCGTGGCGATCATATGGACCTGGTGGCCATCGAACCTCGGGTCGCCGGGCTTGGGCGTCTCGAACGCGCCGCTCTCGAGCCCGGCGCGCGCCGCCGCGGGGAGGTCGATGCCGTAGCGCGCCAGGATGCGCAGCGCGTCGGCGCAGGTGGTGCTGTCGGGCACGGTCGGGCCGCTGCCGATGACCTCGGGCGCGTCGCCCGGCACGTCGCTGATCAGCAGCGTGACGACGCGGGCCGGCGCGCACATCGCCGCCAGCCGCCCGCCCTTGATCGCCGAGAGGTGCTTGCGCACGCAGTTCATCTCGTCGATCGCCGCGCCGCTCTTGAGCAGCGCCTTGTTGACGGCGCGCTTTTCTTCGAGCGTGATGCGGCACGCGCCGACTTCGGCCGGCAGCGCCAGCAGCGACGACGCGCCGCCCGAGATCAGACACAGCACGAGGTCGTCGGCGGTGAGGCCGCGGGTCAGCTCGATGATGCGCTGCGCCGCGCGCCGCCCGGCCTCGTCGGGCACCGGGTGCGCGGCCTCGACGACCTCGATGCGGCCGGGCCGCTCCTGGTAGGCCGGCGGCACGTAGTCGTAGCGCGTGACCACCAGCCCCGACAGCGGCGCGTCGTGCGGCCACAGCGCATCGACCGCCGCGGCCATCGAGCCACCGGCCTTGCCGGCACCGAGCACCAGCGTGCGCCCGCCCCGCGAGCGATCGGGCGGCGCCGGCAGGAAGGCCGCGATCTCGGGGCCGGGCACGGCCTGCGCGACCGCGGCGTCGAACAGTGCGCGCAGGAAGCCGCGCGGGTCGGTGTGGGGCGAAGGCAGGCTCATGACAGCCGATCGTCCGACGGGTACGTCGGCCGGTCCCCCGAGGGGAGTAAGTGGCGCGGCTCCGAGCCGGCCTGCGCCGGCTTGGACGCTACGAACGCCGGCGGCGTCTCGCGGCCGGCGCGGGCCGGCTTGGGAGCGGCCCGGCGATCGGCCTGCAGCGCGGGGGTTGACTCAGGGTGTCTCATGGCGCGAGGGGTGTAGGTGGCGGTGGCGTGCAAGGGCGGGCAAGCACCACGCTCAGGCCTTCGGGTCGGGTGCGACCGCGTGGTGGGCCATCAGCTCGAGCGCCTTCACCAGCGCCGAGTGGTCGAGGTCGGCCATGCCGTTGGCGGCGCAGACCTGCATCAGCTGCGCCGCGCCGGCGGTCTGCGGCAGCGCCACGCCGAGCGCGCGCGCGCCGGCCAGCGCCAGGCCCAGGTCCTTCTGGTGCAGGCCGATGCGGAAACCCGGCGCGAAGGTGCGCTTGACCATCCGCTCGCCGTGCACCTCGAGGATGCGCGACGCGGCGAAGCCGCCCATCAGCGCCTGGCGCACCTTGGCCGGGTCGGCGCCGGCCTTGCTGGCGAACAGCAGCGCCTCGCCGACCGCGGCGATGTTGAGTGCGACGATGATCTGGTTGGCGACCTTGCAGGTCTGCCCGTCGCCATTGCCGCCGACCAGCGTGATGTTCTTGCCCATCAGCTCCAACAGCGGCTTGACGCGCGCGAACGCGGCCTCGGAGCCGCCGACCATGATGGTCAGCGACGCCGCCTTCGCACCGACCTCGCCGCCCGAGACCGGCGCGTCGAGGTAGTCGCAGCCGAGCGCGTTGATGCGCTGGGCGAACGCCTTCGTCTCGATCGGCGAGATCGAGCTCATGTCGATCACGGTCTTGCCCTTCGAGAGCCCTGCGGCAATTCCGTCTTCACCGAACAGCACCGCGGCCACGTCGGGCGTGTCAGGCAGCATCGTGATGACGATGTCGGCCTGCTGCGCCACCGCCTTTGCACTCGCGCAGACCGTGGCGTTCGTCTGCGCGATCTCCGGGCGCAGCTTGCTGCGGGTGTGCACGAACAGTTGATGGCCGGCCTGGATCAGGTGCAGCGCCATCGGCGCGCCCATGATGCCCAGGCCGATGAAGCCGACCTTGAGCGGCGCAGTGGGGGTGGTCATGCGTGTCTCCTGTGGAATGTAGGTTCGCAGGTCGCGAGGCACTCAGCCCTGGCCGTGACGCAGCGGCTCGAACCAGCCCAGGCCGGCTTCGGTGGTGGTGGCGGGCTTGTATTCGCAGCCGATCCAGCCGCCGTAGCCGATGCGGTCGAGCGCAGCGAACACATGCTCGTAGTGGATCTCGCCGGTGCCGGGCTCGTTGCGCCCGGGGTTGTCGGCGATCTGGATGTGGGCGATGCGCGCGAGGTGCTTGTGCATCGTCGCGATCAGCTCGCCTTCGGTGCGCTGCGCGTGGTAGATGTCGTATTGCAGGTAGAGGTTGTCGGAGCCCACTTCGTCGATGATCGACAGCGCCTGCGCGCTGCGGTTCAGGTAGAAGCCGGGGATGTCGTAGCGGTTGATCGGCTCGACCAGCAGCCGGATGCCGGCCTTCTTCAGCGCCGCGGCGGCGTAGCGCAGGTTCTCGACGAAGGTGCGGCGCAGCACGTCGTCGTCGACCCCGGCGGGCGCCTTGCCGGCCAGGCAGTTGATCTGCGGCACGCCGAGCACCGCGCCGTATTCGATCGCGCGGGCCACACTGTCGCGGAACTCGTCGACGCGGTCGGGCAGGCAAGCGATGCCACGCTCGCCGGTCTCCCAGTTGCCGGCGGGCAGGTTGTGCAGCACCAGTTCGAGCCGGTTCGCGACCAGCCGGCTCTTCAATTCGGCCACTGGGTACGGGTACGGGAACAGGAACTCGACCGCCTTGAATCCGGCGTGCGCGGCGCGCTCGAAGCGGTCGAGGAACGGCACCTCGTTGAAGAGCATCGTGAGGTTGGCGGCAAAACGGGGCATGGTCGATTCCTTGGTTGGTGCACTGGCGTTGCCCTCACCCAACCCTCTCCCAGGGGGAGAGGGCTTCAAACTGACAACACTGCGGGCGAAGCTTTGGGCTCCCTCTCCCTCTGGGAGAGGGTTGGGGTGAGGGCCGGCGGCCGTCGCATCAGTCAAGCATACCCACTGCGGTGGGCGCGTCGCCCGGGCTGGTGGCGAGTTCCTCGAATTCGTTGACCGCGTCGATCTCGGTGCCCATCGAGATGTTGGTCACGCGCTCGAGCATGACCTCGATCACCACCGGCACCCTGAACTCGGCCATCCAGGCCTCGGCCTGCTGGATCGCCGGCTTGATTTCCTCCTGCCGGTACACGCGGATGCCCTTGCAGCCCAGCCCGGCCACCACCGCCATGTGGTCGACGCCGTAGCCTTCGAGCTGCGGCGCGTTGATGTTGTCGAAACCGAGCTGCACGCAGTAGTCCATGTCGAAGCCGCGCTGCGCCTGGCGGATCAGCCCGAGGTAGGAGTTGTTGACGACCATGTGGATGTAGGGCAGCTTGAACTGCGCGCCCACCGCCAGCTCTTCGATCATGAACTGGAAGTCGTAGTCGCCCGAGAGCGCCACGATCTTGCGCGTCGGGTCGGCCACGCGCACGCCGAGCGCGGCGGGGATGGTCCAGCCGAGCGGCCCGGCCTGGCCGCAGTTGATCCAGCGCCGCGGGCCGAACACGTGCAGGAACTGCGCACCGGCGATCTGGCTCAAGCCGATCGTGCTGACGTAGGTCGTGTCGCGGTCGAAGTTGTTGTTCATGCACTGGTAGACGCGCTGCGGCTTCATCGGCACGGTGTCGAGGTTGGTCTTGCGCAGCATCGTGCGCTTGCGCTCGCGGCACTGCGCGACCCACGCGCTGCGGTCCTTCAGCCGGCCGGCCGCGCGCATCGAGCGCGCGACCTCGACGAACAAGGCCAGCGCCGCCTTGGCATCGGAGACGATGCCCAGGTCGGGGTTGAACACGCGCCCGATCTGGGTCGGCTCGATGTCGACGTGCACGAAGGTTCGGCCCTTGCAATACACCTCGGTCGAGCCGGTGTGGCGGTTCGCCCAGCGGTTGCCGATGCCGAGCACGAAGTCGCTGGCCAGCATCGTCGCGTTGCCGTAGCGGTGGCTGGTCTGCAGCCCGCACATGCCGGCCATCAGCGGGTGGTCGTCGGGGATCGAGCCCCAGCCCATCAGCGTCGGGATCACCGGCACGTCGACGATCTCGGCAAACTCTTGCAGGAGATCGGACGCGTCGGCGTTGATCACGCCGCCGCCCGAGACGATCAGCGGCCGCTCGGCTGCCTGCAGCATCGCGATCGCCTTTTCGACCTGCTTGCGGGTGGCCTGCGGCTTGTAGACCGGCAGCGGCTCGTAGGTGTCGATGTCGAACTCGATCTCGGCCATCTGCACGTCGAACGGCAGGTCGATCAGCACCGGCCCGGGCCGGCCCGAGCGCATCAGGTGGAAGGCCTGCTGGAACGCGCGCGGCACCTGCGCCGGCTCGCGCACGGTGGTGCTCCACTTGGTCACCGGCTTGGCGATCGACTCGATGTCGACGGCCTGGAAGTCCTCCTTGTAGAGCCGGGCGCGCGGCGCCTGGCCGGTGATGCACAGGATCGGAATGCTGTCGGCGATGGCTGAATACAGGCCGGTGATCATGTCGGTGCCCGCCGGGCCGGAAGTGCCGATGCACACGCCGATGTTGCCGGCCTTGGCGCGCGTGTAGCCCTCGGCCATGTGCGAGGCGCCTTCGACGTGGCGCGCCAGCACGTGGGCGATGGTGCCGCGCTCGCGCATCACCGCATACAGCGGGTTGATGGCGGCGCCGGGCACGCCGAAGGCCTGCGTGATGCCCTCCCTTTCCATCACCTGATGCGCGGCCATCACGGCTTTCATGCGTGCCATTTGCAGTCTCCTTGCAGGCGTTGTTCGATGCCTTGCATGATCCGCATTTGCGCCGCCGCCGGCAACGGCGAGCGTCGATAAGTGCTATTCCGGGGCGGAATGCGCCGCCGCCCGGGGCATCATCGGCGCCACTGGCGCCAGAGCCCCCGGCGCCGGCCACGAAAGCCCCTGCATGGACCGCATCACCGGCATCCAGCTCTTCATCCGCATCGTCGAGACCGGCAGCTTCTCGAAGGCCTCGGTCGACCTCGGCGTGACCCAGCCGACCGCCACCAAGCACGTCGCCGCGGTCGAGGCGCGCCTGGGCGCGCGTCTGCTGAACCGCAACACGCGCGGCGTCAGCGCCACCGAGATCGGCGCGCTGTACTACGAGAAGTGCAAGGCGATCCAGCGCGAACTCGAAGAGGCCGACAACCTCGCCTCGCTGCTGCAGTCGCGCGTCGGTGGCCAACTGCGCATCAGCACCTCGGTCGCCTTCGGCCGGCGCGTGCTCACGCCGCTCGTGCTCGAGTTCATGCGCCAGCACCCGGAGGTCTCGATCGACCTGAGCTTCGACGACCGCTACGTCAACCTCGTCGAGCAAGGCGTCGACGTGGCGATCCGGATGGGCCGGCTCGCCGACTCGTCGCTCGGCGCGCGCTATCTCGGCCGCAACCCGTGGGTGCTGGTCGCCTCGCCGGCGTACCTGAAAGCGCATGGCACGCCGACGACGCCGGCCGACGTGGCGGCGCACCCGTGCCTGATCTACAGCAGCGTGCAGGGCGACGAACGCTGGCACTTCACCGGCGGCCCGGGCCAGACCGGCGCCCTCGGCACCAGCGGCAGCACCAGCGACAGCACCGACGGACACGACGCGCCGCGCGAGCAGTCGGTCGCGGTGCATGGCCCGCTGCGCACCAACAACCTGTCGGTCGTGCTCGAGGCTGCGCTCGGCGGCATGGGGCTGGCGATCCTGCCGTGGTACGTGGCCCACGAAGCGGTGCGCGCCGGCCGGGTGGTGCCGCTGCTGGCCGACCACGCGCTGCCGGTGCAGGAGATGCATGCGGTGTTCCCGTCGCCCAAGCTGGTGCCATCGAAGGTCGCCAGCTTCATCGACTTCCTGCAGGGGCGGTTCACGCCGCAGTGGTGGAAGGGCGCGGCGTGAATTCGGCGCCTGCCATCGGCACCGCGGCCCGATTGCACGCCGCCGTCTCGTCTTGAAAGCATCGAAAATGATTCGACCCGAACGCCTCACGGCCACGCTCGACGGTGACTTCGTCGTGTTCCTGATCGGCATGCGCATCAACCGCCCGCTCAAGGTCCACAAGTGGCTCCCGGTCGCGCGCGCGATGCCGCGCATGATCGAAGAGCTCTACCGCAAGCCCGAGCTGGGCTTCCTGCACGCCGAGAGCTGGTTCGCGCGCACGATCGTCATCGTTCAGTATTGGCGCTCGATGGAGCAACTCCTGAGCTACGCCAAGAGCCGCGAGTCGGCGCACCTGCCCGCCTGGCAGGCGTTCAACAAGGCCGTGGGAACCGACGGCAGCGTCGGCATCTGGCACGAGACCTATGCGGCCTCGCCGGGCCGCTACGAGAACGTCTACGTCAACATGCCGCCGTTCGGTCTGGGCAAGGCCGGCACGCTGCAGGCGGCCTCGGGCGGCCGGCAGTCGGCCGCGGGCCGGTTGAGCGCGTTCAGGGATGCGCCGTAGGGATTGCGGCGACCCGCCTCAGCCCATGGCCCTCGCCCCGGCTGTGGTGATCAAGAACACAGGCAAGCAACGTCCATTGCATCAAGTTGTTGCCCGAGCGCGCTGTCGGAGTCACGGCGTACTTTGCGGCCCGGGCCGGTCGCGCTCGACGAGCGACAGATACTGCTCCAAGGTGCCGCCCGCCAGCGGCTTGACCATCACGCGCAGCGTGTTCGTCAGCTTGCCCATCTCGACGCCGCTGCGGGTTCGGGTCTGAACGAAACCGAGCGCCTCCCAGAATCGCTCGGCGCGCACGTTGCCCTGCACCACGCCCAGGCGCATCCAGTTCGCGCCCTCGGCTGAGGCCCAGGTCTCGAGCCCGCGGTAGAGCGCCTGCGCGTCACCCGTGCCGAAGCGCGCGGTCGCAACGATGAACAGGCCGATGTGCCACACGCCCGGCGCCAGCAGATCGGAGACGACGTTGGCCATGGCCTGCAGCGAGCCTTGTGCGTCGACGCAGCCCACCAGCCACTTCTTCGTGCAGCGCCAGCCGGGCGGCAGCTCGCCGTGGATTTCTTCATGCGCCTCGTCCGCGGCGGCGGGCTGGCCCTGCACGGCGAGAAAGTATTGCGGGTTCGCGTCGAAGAAGCACTGCAACACCGGCTCGTCGGCCGAGGTGATTTCGACGGTCCGAAGGCCGGGGATCGGGGACGACGGCAATGGTGTTGTCGGCATGGTGGGCGTACTCAGATGAATGGAGCAGCGGACGACGTTCGTTCGAGACGAAGAACCAGCGCAACGCGCGCTCACTCACGTCGGTTAGGGCCCTACGAGCACTGTACCGGCCGCACTACATGCGGGAATCCCCCCAAGCGCCGACCCGCCGGAATGCCCCGCATACTGGCGACCCCCGCCGGCACGGCCAACGACACGAGCCCTCCATGGACGCACTCGCCTACCTGCGCTTCCCGGCCCTGCACGCCGACACGATCACGTTCGTCTGCGACGACGATCTCTGGCAGGTCGGCACGGCCGGCGGCATCGCCCGGCGCCTGACCGCGGGGCTGTCGGAGCCTTCGACGCCGAGCGTTTCGCCCGACGGCCGCTGGCTCGCCTACATCGGGCGCGACGAGCAGCACCCTGAGGTCTACGTGATGCCGGCCGAAGGCGGGCCGGCGCGCCGGCTGACCTGGCTCGGCCCCGACGCGCTGGTGCGCGGCTGGACGCCACAGGGGCAGATCGTGTTCGTCAGCACCCACGGCCAGCCGTTCGCTCGCAACTACCGCGCGTACACGCTCGACCCCACCGGCGGCGCCCCGCAACTGCTGGCGCTGGGCCAAGTGAACCACCTCGGGTTCGGCCCCGCCACCGCGCACGGCCGGGCGCTCGTGATCGGCCGCAACACCGCCGACCCGGCGCGCTGGAAGCGCTACCGCGGCGGCACCGCCGGCCACCTGTGGATCGACGCCGAAGGCGCCGGGACGTTCCGGCGCATGAGCGAGCTGCAGGGCAACATCACCAGCCCGATGTGGCTGGGCGAGCGCATCTACCACCTGTCGGATTTCGAGGGCGTCGGCAACCTGTATTCGTGCCGCCCCGATGGCACCGACCTGCAGCGCCACACCGAACACGCCGAGTTCTACGCGCGCCACGCCCAGAGCGACGGGCGGCGCATCGTGTACCAGTGCGGCGCGGAGATCTGGCTGTTCGACCCGGCATCGGGTACCCCCACCCGCGTCGAGGTGCGCACGCCCGCCCACCGCACGCAGGCGGCGCGCAAGTTCGTGCCGGCGGGCGAACACCTCGGCGCGGTGATGCCGCACCCGGCGGGCCACAGCGTGGCGATCGAGGCGCGCGGCCGGCTGGTCACGATGGCGCTGTGGGAAGGCGCGGTGCGCCAGCACGGCGCCGCCGACGGCGCGCGCATCCGGCTCGGGCAGTGGCTGGCGCAAGGCAGCGGCACCGGCGCTGGCTCGTCTGCTGGCACGTCTGCTGGCACGCCTAACAGCACCCCTAGCACGACCGCCGAAGCGACCGCCGCCGCCACGGGTGGCGCGCTGGTCGCGGTCGGCGATGCCTCCGGCGAGGAGCGCATCACGGTGTTCGACAACGGCAGCGTGCGCGCATTGCCGTGGGACGTCGGCCACGTCAGCGTAATGCGCGCCGCACCGGTGGGCAGCCGCGTGGCGTACGCCAACCATCGCAACGAGGTCTGGATCGGCGACGTGGCCAGCGGCGCGCCGACCTTGGTCGACCGCAGCGACTTCGGCCGCGTCGACGAGCTCGCCTGGTCGCCCGATGGCGCGTGGCTCGCCTACACCTTCCGCACAAGCATCCGCCACACCGCGATCAAGCTGCACGGGCCCGGCACCGCAGACTCCGGCACGCTCGTGACCCAGCCCGAGTTCAACGACTCCAGCCCGTCGTTCGATCCCGAAGGCAAGTACCTGTACTTCCTGTCGCTGCGCACCTACGACCCGGTCTACGACCGCGTGCAATTCGAGCTGAGCTTCCCGCGCGCCGCGCGGCCCTACCTGATCGCGCTGCAAGCCGGCGGCGCGCCGCCGTTCGAGCCGGCGCCGAAGGGCTTGACGACCTCGCAGCGCGCCTCCGATGCCGCGCCGAAGGGCCACGACGCAGGCGCCGCCGCGCCGATGCGCGTCGACCTCGACGGCATCGCGCAGCGCATCGCGCCGTTCCCGGTGGCCGAGAACCGCTACGGCCGGCTGGCCGGCGCGGCCCACGGCAAGGTGGTGTGGAGCGTGCTGAACATCGTCGGCGCGCACGGCCGCGGCGGCCACAAGGAGGCGCCCGCCAAGCTCGAGGTGTTCGATTTCGCGACCCAGCGTGCCGAGCCGCTCACCGACCAGGCCGACAGCTTCGAGCTTGCCGCCGACCACACCACGCTGCTGCTGCGCGTGGGGCCGCGCGTGCGCGCGATCGGCGTGGATCGCAAGCCCGAGGCCGACAAGGCCGGCGACGCCGCTTCGGGCCCGCCGTCGCGCAAGAACGGCTGGCTCGACCTGGAGCGCATCCGCCTGTCGATCGACCCGCGGGCCGAATGGCGCCAGATGCTGCGCGAGGTGTGGCGGCTGCAGCGCAACCAGTTCTGGGCTGCCGACATGTCGGGAGTCGACTGGGACGCGGTGTACGCGCGCTACGCGCCGCAGGTCGAGCGCGTGGCCACGCGTGGCGAACTCTCCGACCTGATCTGGGAGATGCAGGGCGAGCTCGGCACCTCGCACGCCTACGAGATGGGTGGCGACCACCGCAAGCCGCCGCAGCTCGCACTCGGCCACCTCGGCGCCGAGCTGCGCTACGACAGCAGCGACCAGAGCTACGAAATCACCCGGCTCGTCACCGGCGACGCGTGGGACGCCAGCGCCGATTCGCCGCTGAACGCGGTCGGCGTCGAGGCCCGGGTCGGCGAGCGCATCGTCGCGGTCAACGGCCAGCGTGTGTCGCGCGAGTGCCCGCCGCAGGCGCTGCTGGTGCACCAGGCGAACGCAAAGGTCGAACTGACGCTTGCCGCCGGGGCGTCCACGGCGGCGCTGCCGGCGGCGACGCGCCGCGTGCTCGTCAGCACGCTGGCCGACGAGACGCCGGCACGCTACCGCGAGTGGGTCGAGCGCAACCGCGCCTGGGTGCACGCACAGTCGAACGGCCGGGTCGGCTACTTCCACCTGCCCGACATGATGGCCGCCGGCTTTGCCGAGTTCCACCGCTACTTCGCCACCGAGTGCGACCGTGACGCGCTGATCGTCGACGTGCGCTACAACCGCGGCGGCCACGTCTCGTCGCTGCTGCTCGAGAAGGTCGCGCGCAAGCGCATCGGCTACGCCCTCACCCGCTGGGGCCCGCCGACGCCCTACCCCGAAGAGGCCGTCAACGGCCCGGTGGTGGCGCTGACCAACGAGCACGCCGGCTCGGACGGCGACATCTTCTCGCACGGCTTCAAGCGCATGGGCATCGGCACGCTGGTGGGCACGCGCACCTGGGGTGGCGTGGTCGGCATCTGGCCGCGCCACAAGCTGATCGACGGCACCGAAACCACCCAGCCCGAGTTCGCGTTCTGGTTCGACGACGTCGGCTGGGGCGTCGAGAACCACGGCACCGAGCCGCAGATCGAGATCGACAACGCGCCGCAGGACGCGGCGGCCGGCGCGGACCGCCAGCTCGAGGTCGCACTGGCCACCGCGCTGCAGCAGCTCGACCGCGCCGGCGCGCGCATGCCCGCGTTCGGCCCTGCGCCCGATCTGGCGCCGCCGGCGTGGCCCGGGGCTCAGCGCGTCGAGTAGGCCGCCTGCGCCAGCTGCGCGGCCAGCGCGTTGTGGCGCTCGATCAGCACCGGCAGCTCCAGCGTGGTGATATGGCCGTCGCGCACGACGACGCGGCCGTTGACGATCGAGTGCCTGACCTGCGGCACGTGGCAGAACAGCAGCGCCGCGAGCGGGTCGTGCAGCGCGCCGGCCAGGCCGATGGTGTCGAGCGGCACGGTCACGATGTCGGCGGCCATGCCGGGCGCGAGCGCACCGATGTCGTCGCGGCCGAGCACGCGCGCACCGCCGAGCGTGGCGATCTCGAGCGCCTCGCGGGCGCTGAAGTGGCCCGCGCCGGTGCGGCGCGACGAGCCCGCCGACGCGGCCGGCGCCGGCGCCGCGCTGCCCGCGGCGACCCGCTGCAGCAGCATCGCCATGCGCGCCTCGCCGAGCAGGTGGCCGGCATCGTTCGACGCCGCGCCGTCCACGCCCAGGCCTACCGCCACGCCGGCGTCGAGCATCGCCCGGACCGGCGCGATGCCCGAGGCCAGCCGCATGTTCGAGCACGGGCAGTGCGCCACGCCGGTGCCGGTGCGCGCGAACAGCGCGATGCCGGCCGCGTCGAGCTTGACGCAGTGCGCGCACCACACGTCGGGCCCGACCCAGCCGAGCGCCTCGACGTACTGCGCCGGTGTGCCGCCGAAGGTCTCGCGCGTGTAGGCGACGTCGGAGTCGTTCTCGGCCAGGTGGGTGTGCAGCGAGACCCCGTGCGCGGCACCGTAGCTGCGCGCCAGCAGCGCGCAGTCGCGCATCAGCTCGCGGCTGACCGAGAACGGCGAGCACGGCGCGACGACGATGCGCTGCATCGCAAAGCGCCCGGGGTTGTGCCAGCGTTCGATCAGGCGCTGCGTGTCCTTCAGGATCGCGGCTTCGCTCTCGACCAGGCGGTCGGGCGGCAGGCCACCCTGGCTCTGGCCCACGCTCATCGCGCCGCGCGCGGCGTGAAAGCGCATGCCGATCTGCGCGGCCGCCTCGATGCTGTCGTCCAGCGTCACCGGCCCGCCGCGGCCGTTCGGGTACAGGTACAAATGGTCGCTGCTGGTCGTGCAGCCCGACAGCAACAGCTCGGCCATCGCGGTCTGCGTCGAGACGCGCACCATCTCGGGCGTCAGGTGGGCCCAGATCGGGTACAGGCCGCGCAGCCAGTCGAACAGCGCGCAGTCCTGCACCGCAGGCACGGCACGGGTCAGCGTCTGGAACATGTGGTGGTGCGTGTTGACCAGACCGGGTATGACGATCTGGTCGCGCGCGTCGATGACCTCGTCGGCGCTGGCCGGCAACTCGGCGCTCGGGCCCACCGCCTCGATGACTTGGCCGCGCACGAAGACGGCGCCGCCTTCGATCTCGCGCCGCTGCGTGTCCATCGTGACGAGCAGGCGGGCGTTGCGGATCAGCAGGGTGGGCATCGTCGTGCTTCGATTGGGGTGGGTGGCGGGGCGGGCTTCTTCTTTCTTCAATTTCTTGGCGCCCTGGTGTCTTTGTGGCGTATTCCCTGCCTACCTCCACCCCACCCAGAAAGAATCAGTGCGCCTCGGCCATCTTTGCCGCGGCCACCGTGCTGCCGACGTCGCCCTGGCTGCCGTTGAAGTACAGGTTCAACAGCACCGCGGTGATCGAGGTCAGCAGGATGCCGGATTCGAGCAGCGGCGCCAGCGCGTGGGGCATCTGCTGGTTCCAGCGCGGCGCCACCAGCGGGATCAGGCCGGCGCCGATCGAGATCGCGACGATGTACAGGTTGTAGCGGTTGCTGCGGAAGTCGACGTTGGACAGGATGCGGATGCCGGTGGCCGCGACCATGCCGAACATCACCAGCCCGGCGCCGCCGAGCACGAACTGCGGCACCGCCTCGACCAGCGCGCCCATCTTGGGCACCAGCCCGAGCGCGATCATGATCAGGCCGGCGGCCACGCAGACGAACCGGCTGCGCACGCCCGTGACCCCGACCAGGCCGACGTTCTGCGAAAAGCTGGTGTACGGGAAGGTGTTGAAGACGCCGCCCAGCACCGTGCCCAGGCCGTCGGTGCGCAGGCCGCGCGCCAGGTCGGCGGCGTCGAGCTTCTTGCCGGTCATGTCGGACAGCGCGAGGAACATGCCGGTCGACTCGATCATCACGACGATCATCACCAGCGTCATGGTCAGGATCGCGACGAGATCGAAGCTCGGCAGGCCGAACGCGAACGGCGTGACGACGTCGAACCAGGGCGCCTTGGCCACCTTGTCGAAGTTCATCCGGCCCAACCCCACCGCGACGACACAGCCCACGACGATGCCCAGCAGCACGGCGATGTTGGCGATGAACCCGCGGCCATAGCGCACCAGCAGCAGGATCACGACCAGCACGAACGCGGCGATCGCCATGTCACCGAGCGCGCCGTAGTTCGGGTTGTCGAGCATCGGGATCGGGCCGAGCTGGAGTGGCGGCGCGCTCGCCCCCGGCGCCACCGAGGCCGCCGCCGCAGCCGCCGCCGCCCTGGCGTTGTCGACCATCGCCACCAGCTTGGGCACGTCGGTGCGCTGGGCGAGGAACGCCGGGCCGCCCATCGCCCAGCCGACACCCACGCGCATCAGGCTGATGCCGATGACGGCGATGATCGTGCCGGTGACCACCGGCGGAAAGTAGCGCAGCAGCCGGCTCATCAGCGGCGCGATCAGCATCGAGACGATGCCCGCGCCGATGATGGCGCCGAAGATCGCGCGCGCCCCGTCGACGCCGCCGTGCGCGTTGGCCATCGCGACCATCGGGCCGACCGCCGCGAAGGTCACGCCCATCATCACCGGCAACTTGATGCCGAACCATTTGCCGAGCCCGAACGACTGGATCAGCGTGACGAGGCCGCAGACGAACAGGTCGGCCGAGATCAGCAGCGCCACCTGCTCGGGGCTCAGCTTGAGCGCGCGCCCGACGATCAGCGGCACCGCGATCGCGCCGGCGTACATCACCAGCACATGCTGCAGGCCGAGCGCGGCCAGGCGAGGGGTGGGAAGTTTCTCGTCCACCGGGTGGACAGCGATTGCGGACATGCGGTGGTCTCCTGCAACAAGTGGATGGGTCGTCGGGATGCGGCTCAACGCGGCGGCGCGCCGGCCGTGAACCAGCGGCCGATCAGCGCGCGCTCGGCGTCGGTGATGCGGGTCGCGTTGTTCATCGGCATGGCCTTGAGCACGACCGCCTGCTGGTAGATCTCCTGCGCGTGCTTCTCGATCTGGTCGGCCGAGTCGAAGCGCAGGTTCTTGCTCTGCATCGTGGCACCGTGGCACAGCGTGCAGCGCTGCGTGATCACCGCCTGCACCTGCGCGAACGAGACCGGTGCCGCCGCGGCCGCTGCCTGCGCGGCGGTCGGCGCGGGCGGCGGTGCCGGCCGCAGCGCGAACACCACGCCGGCGAGCACCAGCGTGCCGATGACCGCGTAGTGCCACGGCACCGGCCGGGCATAGGCCAGCGCCTTGTGGCGCAGCACGAACGACATGCGGATCAGCGCGCCGGCCGCCATGATCGCCACCAGCACCAGCCAGTTGTGCGCGCTGCCGTACGTGAAGCCGTAGTGGTTGCTGAGCATCGCGAACAGCACCGGCAGCGTGAAGTAGGTGTTGTGCACGCTGCGCTGCTTGCCACGCTGGCCGTGCACCGGATCGACCGGTGCGCCGGCCTGGATCGCAGCCACCACCTTGCGCTGGCCCGGGATGATCCAGAAGAACACGTTCGCGCTCATCGTCGTGGCGACCATCGCGCCGACCAGCAGGAACGCGGCCCGGCCGGCGAACAGGTGGCACGACAGCCACGCTGCGAACACGATGAACACGAACACCAGCACGCCGACGATCGCGTCGCCGTGGCGGCCGCGGCCGAACACACGGCAGATCGTGTCGTAGACGAGCCAGAACGCGACGAAGAAGCCCAGCGCGGTGGCGACCGCGGCGGCGGGCGTCCAGTCGAACAGCGTCTTGTCGATCAGGAAGGTGCTGGCGTTGTACAGGTACAGCACCGTGAACAGCGCAAAGCCGGTGAGCCAGGTCGAGTAGCTCTCCCACATCGACCAGTGCAGCTGGTCGGGCAGCGCCGGCGGCGACACCGGGTACTTCAGGTGGTGGTAGAAGCCGCCGCCGTGCACGCCCCACTGCTCGCCGCCGACGCCGTTGGCAGCGTCTCGCGGGTCCTTCGGCGGCGTCAGGCTGTTGTCGAGCGAGACGAAGTAGAACGACGAGCCGATCCAGGCGATGCCGGTGATCACGTGGGCCCAGCGCAGCAGCAGGTTCACCCAGTCGAGCAGGTACGCTTCCATGCGGTGTGACTCTCCAAACCGACGCACGGCCCGGGCTGCGACTCAGCCAGGCACCGAGCCAGGGTCTGAGCAAAAAGCAGGCCTGTGCACTCCCTTACCACGGCGGGCTCTGTAAGGTTTGAACGTCACGACCGGCTCTAGACAGAGCCGGGCTCCGCGGCGACGCCATCAAAGTGTATACAGTTTGTTTTCAGACTTGCATACGCATTTACCCTGAATGCCATCAGCTGCCGCGGTAGGTCGAGTAGGCGTAGGGGCTGACGAGCAGCGGCACGTGGTAGTGCTGGCCGAGCGCGGCCAGGCCGAAGTCGAGCGGCACCTCGTCGAGGAACGGCGGATCGGCCAGCACCGCACCGCGGCCGCGAAAGTAGGCCGCCACGCCGAACACCAGCCGGTAGCGGCCGGGCACGAACCGCGCTTCGTCCAGCAGCGGTCGGTCGGTGCGGCCGTCGGCGTTGAGCACGACGCGCGCCAGCAGCGTCGGCGTGGCGGCATCGAGGCGGTACAGCGCTGCCGCCATACCGGCGGCCGGGCAGCCGTTGGCGGTGTCGAGCACGTGCGTGGTGAGTTTGCCCATGGTGACCCCCGGTGGACGCGAATCGGATTTGAAATTCACGCAAAAGTGTATACACTTTGACCGGCAATGCAAGGCCGATCGGCTCGGCAAGGCCGATCGCCAGCCCTCACGACACCGCTCTCGACACCGCTCTCGACATCCCCCGCCCGCCCATGGCCCGCGCCGCCTCCAAACCCCTGCCCCTTCGCGCGCCCCGCGCGGCAGCCGCGCGCGCACCCGCCCCCGATCCCGGCGCGGGCGCCAACCTCACGCAGCAAATTGCCGACTCGATCACCACCGCGATCGTCGAGCGCCGCCTGATGCCCGGCACCAAGCTGGCCGAGCAGAAGATCGCCGACGTGTTCAAGGTCTCGCGCACGCTGGTGCGCCAGGCGCTGATGCAGTTGAGCCGCGAGCACCTGATCGCGCTCGAGCCGGCGCGCGGCGCGCGCGTGGCCGAGCCCGGCGTGGCCGAGGCGCGCCAGGTGTTCGAGGCCCGCAACATGCTCGAACTCGCGATGATCCGGCGCGCCGCCACCGAACTCGCACCGGCGCAGATCGCCGAGTTGCGCGCCCACCTGCGGGCCGAGGCCGAGGCGCTGCGGCGCACCGACGTGCCCGGGCGCACCCGGCTGCTTGCCGACTTCCACGTCGTGATCGCGCGCATGCTCGGCAACGAGGTGCTCGCCGGCATGCTCGGCGACCTGGTGGCGCGCTGCTCGCTGATCGCGCTGATGTACCAGTCGGCGCATTCGGCCGAACATTCGTTCGAGGAACACGTGGCGATCGTCGACGCCCTCGAGAAGCGCGACGCGCGCGCCGCGGCGCGGCTGATGGCGTCGCACCTGCACCACGTCGAACGCAACCTGCAACTCGACCCGCGCACGCGCGATCTCGGCTCGGCGCTGCTGCCGGGCGGGCTCGCGCCGCGCTGAGCCGCCGCAATGGAGCACACCCCGATGACGACCCCGGACTACCCGCGCGACCTGGTCGGCTACGGCCGCAACCCGCCACCGGCGCAGTGGCCGCAGCACGCCCGGATCGCGCTGCAGTTCGTGCTGAACTACGAAGAAGGCGGCGAGAACTGCGTGCTGCACGGCGACGCCGCTTCGGAGACTTTCCTGTCCGAGATCATCGGCGCGCAGGCGTTCGAGGCGCGGCACCTGTCGATGGAGTCGATGTACGAGTACGGTTCGCGCGCGGGCGCCTGGCGCATCCTGCGCGAGTTCGAGACGCGCGGCCTGCCGCTCACGGTGTTCGGCGTGTCGATGGCGCTGCAGCGCCACCCCGAACTCACGCAGGCGTTCGTCGAGCTCGGCCACGAGATCGCCTGCCACGGCTGGCGCTGGATCCACCACCAGCACATGGCCGAGGCCGAAGAACGCCGCCACATCGAGATCGCCACCCGGATCATTCGCGAAATGACGAACGGCCAGTGGCCGCTGGGCTGGTACACCGGGCGCGACAGCCCCAACACCAAGCGGCTGGTCGCCGACCACGGCGGCTACGAATACGACAGCGACTATTACGGCGACGACCTGCCGTTCTGGATGCCGGTGGCCAGGACCGACGGCAGCACCCTGCAGCGGCTGATCGTGCCCTACACGCTCGACACCAACGACATGCGCTTCGCCTCGGCGCAGGGCTTCAACACCGGCGACCACTTCTACGCCTACCTGAAGGACGCGTTCGACGTGCTCTACGCCGAGGGTGACCCGAACGGACAAGATCGGCCCAAGATGCTGAGCATCGGCATGCACTGCCGGGTGCTGGGCCGGCCCGGCCGCTTCAGGGCACTGCAGCGCTTTCTCGACCACGTGCAGCAACACGACCGGGTCTGGATCTGCCGGCGCATCGACATCGCGCGGCACTGGGCCCGGGTCCACCCCGCGCCGCCGTGAAACGCACCCAAGCCCGGAGACTTCGATGGCCTCGCCGCTGACGCTCGATCAACTGAACCACGCCACGCAACCGCAGTTCGCCGCACTGCTGAGCGGCGTCTATGAACACTCGCCATGGATCGCCGAACGCGCCTGGTCGAAGCGGCCGTTCAAGAGCCTTGCGCAACTCAAGCACGCGCTCGTGCAGGTGCTGCGCGAGGCCGGCCGCGAGGCGCAACTCGGGCTGATCCGCGCCCACCCGGAGCTGGCCGGCAAGGCGATGGTGAGCCGCACGCTGACGGCCGAGTCCAGCGGCGAGCAAGGCAGCGCCGGCCTGACCGACTGCACGCCGACCGAGTTCGAGCAGCTGCAGCGGCTCAACGCCGCCTACAACGCCAGGTTCGGCTGGCCGTTCACGCTCGCGGTGCGCGGCCCGCGCGGCGCGGGGCTGACCCGCGGCCAGATCATCCAGACCTTCGAGCGGCGCCTGGCCGGCCACCCCGACTTCGAGTTCGCCGAATGCCTGCGCAACATCCACCGCATCGCCGAGATCCGCCTGGCCGACAAGTTCGGCTTCGAGCCGACGCTGGGCCACCAGGCCTGGGACTGCGCCGAGCTGCTGGCACGGCACACCGACCCCGGCTACGGCGAACGCGGTGAACTCACCGTCACCTACCTCACCGACGCGCACCGCGCCTGCGCCGCGCAGCTGCGCTCGTGGATGCTCGAATGCGGCTTCGACGACGTGCACATCGACGCGGTCGGCAATGTCGTCGGCGTCTATCACGGCAGCGACCGGGGCACCGGCAGCGACGCCACGCAGGCGCAGCCGCGCCTGCTCACCGGCTCGCACTACGACACCGTGCGCAACGGTGGCAAATACGACGGGCGGCTCGGCATCTTCGTGCCGATGGTGTGCGTGCGCGAGTTGCACCGCCAGGGCCGGCGGCTGCCGTTCGGGCTGGAACTCGTGGGTTTCGCCGAAGAGGAAGGCCAGCGCTACAAGGCGACCTTTCTCGGCTCGGGGGCCCTCACCGGCCACTTCGATCCGGCCTGGCTCGATCAGGAAGACGCCGACGGCGTCACGATGCGCCAGGCGATGCGCCACGCCGGCCTGCCCGGCACGCTGGAGGCCATCCGCGCCATCGCGCGCGACCCGGCCGACTACCGCGGCTTCATCGAGGTGCACATCGAGCAGGGCCCGGTGCTCAACGCGCTCGACCTGCCGCTGGGCGTGGTGACCTCGATCAACGGCAGCCTGCGCTACCTCGGCGAGGTGACCGGCATGGCCAGCCACGCCGGCACGACGCCGATGGACACCCGGCGCGACGCCGCCACCGCGGTGGCCGAACTGGCGCTGTACCTCGAGCGGCGCGCCGCGGCGCAGCCGAACCTGGTCGGCACGATGGGCATCCTGACGGTGCCGAACGGCTCGACCAACGTCGTGCCCGGCCGCTGCCGGTTCACGCTCGACATCCGCGCCACCACCGACTCGGTGCGCGACGCCTGCGCCAGCGACGTGCTCGCCGAGCTGGCCCGCATCTGCGAGCGGCGCGGCGTCTCGTACAGCGTCGAAGAAACGATGCGCGCCGCCGCCGCCCCGAGCGCACCCGAATGGCAGCGCCGCTGGGAGCGCGCCGTCGAAGCCGCCGGATTGCCGGTGCACCGCATGCCCAGCGGCGCCGGCCACGACGCGATGAAGCTGCACGAAGTGATGCCGCAGGCGATGCTGTTCGTGCGCGGCGAGAACGCCGGCATCAGCCACAACCCGCTCGAATCGACCACCAGCGACGACATGCAGCTCGCGGTCGAAGCGTTCATGCACGTGCTGAACGAGTTGGCGGGGGAGGCGTGATGGACCGGGAAGCCGCCACAAAGACGCAAAGGCGCCAAGAAATCGCAATGCCGGAATCGAGCAACCCAATTCGTGGTGGCCTTTGTGTCCCTTGGCGAACTTTGCGGCCTTCTTTTCTGCCGACCGTCATACCGACCGAGACGACATCCCCATGACCCCCTACCAACAACTCGACGCCTGGATCGACGCGCACTTCGACGAGGAGGTGAAGTTCCTGCAGGCGCTCGTGCAGGTGCCCACCGACACGCCGCCCGGCAACAACGCGCCGCACGCCGAGCGCACCGCGGAGCTGCTCGAGGCCTACGGTTTCGAGGCCGAGAAGCATCCGGTTCCCGAGTCGGCGCTGAAGGACTACGGCATGGCGTCGATCACCAACCTGATCGTGCGCCGGCCGTACGGCCCGGGCCCCACGATCGCACTGAACGCGCACGGCGACGTGGTCCCGCCCGGCGAGGGCTGGACGCACGACCCGTACGGCGGCGAGGTGGTGGACGGCAGGCTCTACGGCCGCGCGTCGGCGGTCAGCAAGAGCGACTTCGCGACCTACACCTACGCGGTGCGCGCGATCGAGACGCTGCGCCCGCTGCTCACCGGCACGGTCGAGCTGCACTTCACCTACGACGAGGAGTTCGGCGGTGAACTCGGCCCCGGCTGGCTGCTGCGCAACAAGCTCACGAAGCCCGATCTGCTGCTCGCCGCCGGCTTCAGCTACCAGGTCGTGACCGCGCACAACGGCTGCCTGCAGATGGAGGTCACGGTGCACGGAAAAATGGCCCACGCCGCGATCCCCGACACCGGCGTCGACGCACTCCAGGGCGCGGTCGCGATCCTGAACGCGCTGTACGCGCAGAACGCGATCTACAAGCAGGTCAGCTCCAAGGTCGCGGGCATCACGCACCCGTACCTGAACGTGGGCCGCATCGAAGGCGGCACCAACACCAACGTGGTGCCCGGCAAGGTCGTGCTCAAGCTCGACCGGCGCATGATCCCCGAGGAGAACCCGGCCGAGGTCGAGGCCACGATCCGCCGCGTGATCCACGAAGCAGTGGCCGATTTCAACGCCAGTGGCCCGACCGTCACGGTCGAGATCAGGCGGCTGCTGCTGGCCCATGCGCTGCAGCCGCTGCCGGGCAACCGGGCGCTGGTCGAGGCACTGCAGCGGCACGGCGCCGCGGTGTTCGGCGAGCCGATCCCGACCTCGGGCACCCCGCTGTACACCGACGTGCGCCTGTACGGTGAGGCCGGTGTGCCGGCCGCGATCTACGGCGCCGGGCCGCGCACGGTGTTCGAGTCGAACGCCAAGCGAGCCGACGAGCACCTGGTGCTCGAAGACCTGCGCCGCGCCACCCAGGTGGTGGCGCGCACGCTGTTCGATCTGCTGGCGAAGGCCGGTTGATCAGGCCGCCGCGGCGACGCTGAAAGCGCGGCGGCGGCTGCGCAGCACCACGGCCACCAGGCCGAGGGCGAGCAGCGCGTAGGTCTGCGGCTCGGGCACGACCGCGGCGAACGCGGCCTCGCCGATCAGGCGGTGCGCCGCGGCCGACGGGTGCAGCACGTCGGAGAACAGCGACACGCTGCAGGCATCACCGGTCGAGTACAGGAAGCCCGCGCACGGCGCGGTCACGTCGGTGATGCCGTACAGGCCGCCGCCGTTGGTGGTGGCGTCGGCGATCACCTTCTTCAGCAGGCCGGCCATGTCGAGGAACGACATGTCCAGGCCGAAGCCGGTGCCGGCCGCGAGCAGCGACGGCATCAGCGCGTTGAAGCGGTTGGTCACGTCGGTGGAGGCGTAGCGCAGGCCGAGCAGGCCGGCCTCGGGGGTGCCGCCCAAGTCGGGCAGGTTCGACACCAGCACGTGCCTGGCGCCGTGCGACGCCAGAAACCCCAGACTCGACACGAGGTTGCCCATCGCCGCCTGGGCGGCCGCCTCGCGCCCCGCCACGTCGGCCGCCGAGGCGGTCTGGAAGGTCGAGCGCGCATCGCGCATGTCGTTGCCGCCGCCGACCACGACGTACAGCGCGTTCGGGTCGCCCACGCCGCTCCAGATGCCGCCGATCTGCGCCAGCACGCCCGGCGGGCTGCCCGGGGGCGCGACCGAGCCGGTGCGCGCCCCGGCGAACGCGAAGTTGGTGCCGCCGGTGCCGGCCAGGTACGGGCTGGCCGCATTCGGCAGGCCCAGGTCGGTGGCGAGCGTCTCGACCCACAGCGGGCCGTTGGAATAGCGGCCGCCGAAATACGGGCCTTGCGTGTGGTCGGGGTACAGCCCGCCCGACGCGATGTTCAGGTTGCCGGTGTCCGAGAGGCTGTCGCCGAAGACGAACATGCCGCTGAACGGCCCGGCCTGGGCACTCGCGCTGGCGAACGTGGCGACGACGAGCGCGGCGGTGCAGACCAGCCGGCTGAGGAAGGATCGATTCATGGGATTCCTGTGGGGGTGCGAAAAATGTCGAGGCAAGTTATCACGCACGCCCGGGCATCGGAATCGGGGTGGGCCCCCGCGATCGACGCGACCCCCCCTGAACCCGGTGTCGTTGATGGTGCACGGGCGAGTCGCACCGCGATCGGCAACCGTCATCGACGCGCTGGCAGCCGATGCGGGTTCGCCTCGGTGCCCACGCGCAGCCCCTGCGCACAGAATTTGCATGCCCTGTCGGCATGTCCTTTCTGACGTTGGAGCCCGCCCGATGAATTTATTGACCTCCCTGCGCCGAACCCTGATCGGCGCGTTCGCCGCGAGCCTGGGGCTGGCCGCGCTGCCCGCCATGGCCCAGGACACCCCGATCAAGTTCCAGCTCGACTGGCGCTTCGAGGGCCCGGCCGCGATGTTCCTGGTGCCGCTGGCCAAGGGCTACTTCAAGGCCGAGAAGCTCGACGTCACGGTCGACGCCGGCAACGGTTCGGGCGGTGCGGTCACGCGGGTGGCCTCGGGCACCTACGACATGGGCTTCGCCGACCTGGCCGCGCTGATGGAGTTCCACGCCAACAACCCCGCAGCGGCAAACAAGCCGGTGGCGGTGATGATGGTCTACAACAACACGCCGGCCGCCGTGCTGGCGCTGAAGAAGTCGGGCATCCGCACGCCCGCCGACCTGAGCGGCAAGCGCCTGGGCGCACCGGTGTTCGACGCCGGGCGCAAGGCCTGGCCGATCTTCGCGAAGGCCAACCACATCACCAACGTGACCTGGACCGCGATGGACCCGCCGCTGCGCGAGACCATGCTGGTGCGCGGCGATGTCGACGCGATCACCGGCTTTTCGTTCACCTCGCTGCTCAACCTCGAAGCCCGCGGCGTGAAGTCACAAGACGTGGTGGTGCTGCCCTACCCCGACTACGGGGTCAAGCTGTACGGCAACGCGATCATCGTCTCGCAGGAGTTCCTGAAGAAGCACCCCGACGCGGTGAAGGCCTTCCTGCGCGCCTACACCCGCGGCATGCGCGACGTGATCGCCGACCCGAAGGCCGCCATCGCCGCCGTGAAGGAGCGCGACGGCATCATCGACAGCGCGCTCGAGGAGCGCCGCCTGAAGCTCGCACTCGACGCCACCGTGCTCACCCCCGACGCGCGCGCCGAAGGCTTCGGCGAGGTGCGCGGGCCGCGATTGAGCCTGATGGCCAGCCAGGTGTCTGACGCCTTCGGCACGAAGAGCCGGGTCGACCCCGACGCGGTGTGGAACGGCAACTTCCTGCCCGGCGCGGCCGAGCGCAACATCTTCCCGGCCGCGAAGAAGTGACGGTCGGGCACGCCGCCGTCGCCGCGCAGCACTCAGCGAAAATCGGCCGAGAACTGGAACATCAGCGCCGAGTTGCCGAGCACGTTCACCTGCGCCGAGTACATCGGCGTGAACTGCCAGCCCAGGCTGAGCACCGCGCCGGGCGAGAATCCGTTGCGGTTGAGCGGCACCTTGTTCTCGAACGGCGGCTTGTAGCCATACAGCAGGCCGCCGGTGAGTTGCACGAACGGTGACGCGTACCCACCCACATGATCGAAGCGCCGGCCGGCGTACACATAGGCACTGGGCTGACCGAATGAATTGCGGAACCACGATCCCCCCATCACGAAACCGCCGGCGTACTGCCGCTCGAGCCCGATCATGTAGACGTGCCGATGCTCCGGGTTGTAGCTGTAGTGGTAGGTGTAGGGCGACGCGATCACGCGCCAGGTGCCATCGGCGGGCATGGTGTCCGGTGCTGCGGCCGCTGGTTCGGCGGCTTGCGGGTGCGCGGCGGTGGTGGTGAAACATCCGATGACGAGGGCGCGGGAAAGGGTGAGTGCATTCCAATTCATGGCCGCCATTGTCTTGAGTTTTCCGTACCGCGCAGCGGGCCGGTGGCGCAGCGTGCTGCGCACGGCACTGATCTGCGGCCTGGCCACAACACTGGCCGGCTGCGCCTGGCTCGACCTGAAGCAGCGCGAGCTCGTCTACCGCCCCACGCCCGGGCGACCCGCCGATTTCAAGGGGCTGCATGCCGGCGACCGGATCTTCACGGTCGCGGTGCCCGGAACCGGCGCGGCCGCGCCCGAACACGTGCAGATGTGGTGGATGCCCAACCCCGATCCGCAGGCACCGACGCTGCTCTACCTGCACGGCACGTTTCGCAACCTGTACCAGAACCTGCGCAAGGTCGAGGCGCTGCGCGACGACGGCTTTTCGGTGGTCGCGCTCGAGTACCGCGGCTGGGGCGGCAGCACCCCGATCATTCCGTCCGAGGCGACGATCTATGCCGACGCGAACCTGGGCTGGGCCGAGTTGGTGCGGCGCCAGAGCGACCCGTACAAGCGCGTGATCTACGGCCACTCGATGGGCACCGGCGTGGCCGTCGAGCTGGCCAGCCACAGGCACTTCGGCACCGACTACGGCGGGCTGATCCTCGAATCGAGCTTCCCGAGCCTGCCCGACGTGGCCCGCGCCGAGGGCGTGCTGGGCACGATTGCCGCATGCTTCGCGACCCAGAAGTTCGACTCGATCGACAAGATCGGCAAGGTCGATGCGCCGATCCTGATGATGCACGGCAGCGCCGACACGACCGTGCCGATCGCGCTCGGCCGGCGCCTGTTCGACGCCGCGCCGAAGGGCACGCGCTGGGTCGTGTTCCCGGGCGGCTCGCACAGCGACCTGGACGAAGTGGCGCCGCAGGCCTATCGCGAGGCGGTTCGCAGCCTGATCGCGCGGCTGCACCCCCCGCCATGACGGCGTCGCGTCACCCGTTCGTCGACTTCCGCAACGTCTGGCTCGCCTACAACGACGAGTTGCTGGCGCAGCAGCAGTTCGCGGTCGAAGACATCTCGCTGCAGGCGCGCGAAGGCGAGTTCATCGCCATCGTCGGCCCGTCGGGCTGCGGCAAGTCGACCTTCATGAAGCTCGCCACCGGGCTGCGCCGGCCCAGCCGCGGCAGCATCCACATCGACGCTGCGCTGGTCACCGGGCCGCTGAAGATCAGCGGCATGGCGTTCCAGGCGCCCTCGCTGCTGCCGTGGCGCAGCACGGTCGACAACGTGCTGCTGCCGCTCGAGATCGTCGAGCCGCACCGCTCGCTGTTCAAGGCACGGCGCGCCGAGTACCGCGAGCGTGCGGTCGCGCTGCTGCGCAGCGTCGGCCTGGGCGGCTACGAAGACAAGCTGCCGCACCAGCTCTCGGGCGGCATGCAGCAGCGCGCGTCGATCTGCCGCGCGCTGATCCACGAGCCGAAGATGCTGCTGCTCGACGAGCCGTTCGGCGCGCTCGACGCGTTCACGCGCGAGGAACTGTGGTGCACGCTGCGCGACCTGTGGGCGGCGCGCCGCTTCAACGTGATCCTGGTCACCCACGACCTGCGCGAAAGCGTGTTCCTGGCCGACACCGTCTACGTGATGAGCCGCAGCCCCGGGCGCATGGTGCTGCGCCGCGAGATCGCGCTGCCACGGCCGCGCGACCTGGAGCTCACCTACACCGCGGCGTTCACCGACATCGTGCACGAACTGCGTGGTCACATCGGCGCCGCGCGCTCGCCCGGCAACGGCAAGGCTGCTGCACAGGCCGGGCCATGAACCGGCGCACCACCGAACGTTGGGCCCCGGTCGTCACCGCCGCGGCGGGGCTGCTCGCGTGGCAGCTCGTGTGCCGGGTGTTCTCGATCGCCGACTACATCTTCCCGAGCCCGCTGACGATCGCGCAGGCGCTGGGCGAGTACGCCGCGCCGATCGCCGCGGCGGCCTGGAAGACCTTCTGGGTCACGATGCTGGGCTTCTCGATCTCGATCGTGGTCGGCGTGCTGCTGGGTTTCCTGGTCGGCTCGTCGCGCCTGGCGTACGCGGCGATCTACCCGCTGCTGGTCGGCTTCAACGCGGTGCCCAAGGCCGCGGTCGTGCCGATCCTGATCGTCTGGTTCGGCATCGGCCTGGGGCCGGGCGTGCTGACCGCGTTCCTGATCTCGTTCTTCCCGATCACCGTGAACATCGCGACCGGCCTGGCCACGCTCGAGCCCGAGCTCGAAGACGTGCTGCGCGTGCTCGGCGCCCGGCGCTGGGACGTGCTCGTCAAGGTCGGGCTGCCGCGCTCGATGCCCTACTTCTACGCTTCGCTGAAGGTGGCGATCACGCTCGCGTTCGTCGGCACCGTGCTGGCCGAGATGACCGCCGGCGACTCCGGCATCGGCTACCTGATGCAAAGCGCCGGCTCGCAGCAGCGCATGCCGCTCGCATTCGCCGGGCTGGTGGTGATCGGCGCGATGGCGATGGCGATGTACGAACTGTTCTCGATGATCGAGAAGCGCACCACCGGCTGGGCGCACCGGGGCAGCCACGGTGAGTGAGCGCCTCGTGCGGAGGTGCGGCGCGGGCGGCGCGGCCAGCGCCGGCTGAGATGGGCTGGACCGGTACCCTGCAGCTCGCCTACCGGCGCGACACGCTGCGCGGCGCGGCGCGCACCGTGCTGCACGACCGCCACGACGGCCCGCTGCGCGTGCTCGCCAGCCTGTACCCCGAGGCGGCCACGGTGTGCCACAACGTGCTGGTTCACCCGCCGGGCGGCCTGGTGGGCGGTGACGAACTCACCCTCGAGGCCGCGCTCGACCCCGGCACCCACGCGCTCGTCACCACACCCGGCGCGACGCGCTACTACCGCAGCACCGGCGCGCCGGCCGTGCAGCGCCTGCACGCCACGCTGGCCGAAGGCGCGCGGCTCGAATGGCTGCCGCTGGAGACGATCGCCTACAGCGGCTGCATCGGCGAGAACGCGCTGCGCTTCGAGCTTGCGCCGGGCGCCGAGATGATCGGCTGGGACCTGCTCGCGCTCGGCCTGCCAGCCTCGCGCCTGCCCTTCGAGCGCGGCAGGTTCAGGCAGAGCATCGAGCTGCCCGGCCGCTGGCTCGAACGCGCCCTGATCGACGCGGGCGACTCCCGCCTGCTCGACTCGCCGCTGGGCTGGGCCGGGCACCGCGTGCTCGGAACACTGTGGTTCGCGGCCGGTGCGGCGCTGCCCGCCACGCGCCGCGAATCGCTGCTCGACGCGGCCCGCGCCGTGATCGATGGCCACGCGCTGCGGCCGAGCGCCGGCGCCACTGCGCCGCACGACGGCGTGATCGTGCTGCGCGTGCTGGCGCCGCGCGTCGAGCCGGCGATGCAGTTGCTCAGCGCGGTGTGGGCCGAATGGCGGCGCGTGGCCTGGCAGTTGGCGCCTTGCGCGCCGCGGGTCTGGCAGACCTGATGCCGCACGCGGCCGCGGGGCGCACCGCCCCGCAGCGCGCCTATCACCCCACAGCGGGTTGGTGGCAACGCGGCTGCATAGACTCTCGGCACCGGCGCCGATCATGGCAACGGGCGCAAACGCGGAGGTCGTGATGGAACAGAGTTTTCAGGCGTTCGAAGCCGACCTGCGGGCGCAGGGCTACGACGAGGTGCTGCAGCGCGAATGGGCGCCGCTCACGGTGGTTGCGACCCACCAGCATCCGTTCGTAGCCAAGGCCCTCGTGGTGCAAGGCGAGATGTGGCTCACGGTGGGCAACACCACCCAACATCTGCAGGCCGGCGACGGCTTCGAACTCGAGCGCGACCAGCCGCATTCGGAACGCTATGGCCAGCACGGCGCGACCTACTGGGTCGGCCGGCGTGCCCACCGGTAGCGCCGCCACGTCATCGCGCGGTTCGCGCCGGGGCGGTCCCATCGGCCGCGTGCCGCTGACCGCTGACCGCTGGCGCTATCGCTGAATCCTAGCGCTGGCCGAAACTCGCGCCGTCGAACAGGTCCTTGTATTCGCGCGGCTGCGAGCGCCAGTATTGCTTGGGGGCGCTCACGCGGGCGCCGAGCTTCGCGGCGGCGTGCCACGGCCAGCGCGGGTCGTAGAGCATCGCGCGGGCCAGCGACACGGCGTCGGCCTCGCCGTTGGCGATGATGGCCTCGGCCTGTTCGGGTTCGGTGATCAGGCCCACTGCGATCGTCGGCAGGCCCACCTCGGCCTTGACGCGCTGCGCGTACGGCACCTGGTAGCCGGGGCCGAGCTTGATCGCCTGGGCCGGCGACAGGCCGCCGGTGGTCACGTGGATCGCGGCGCAGCCACGCGCCTTCAACGCCTGCGACAGCGCCACGGTGCCTTCGATGTCCCACCCGCCCGGCACCCAGTCGGTGGCCGAGATGCGCGCCCAGACCGGCCGCTCGGCGGGGAACGCGGCGCGCACCGCATCGAACACTTCGAGCGGAAAGCGCATCCGGTTCTCCAGGCTGCCGCCGTATTCGTCGTCGCGCCGGTTCGCCAGCGGTGACAGGAACTGGTGCAGCAGGTAGCCGTGCGCGGCGTGGATCTCGATGCCGTCCAGGCCGAGCCGCGCGGCGCGCCGTGCCGTGCGCGCGAAGTCATCGCGCACCCGCGCCAGCCCGGCGCGGTCGAGCGCCTGCGGCACGTCGTCGGCCGGCGCGTGCGGGACCGCCGACGGCGCCTGCGCCTTCCAGCCCATCGGCTCGTCGGGGCGGATCTGCGTGCCACCGTCCCACGGTGCACGGCTCGAGGCCTTGCGCCCGGCGTGGCCGATCTGCATCGCCACCGCGATCGGCGCGTGCGCGCGCACCGCGGCGAGGATGCGCGCCAGCCCGGCTTCGTTGGCGTCGGAGTACAGGCCCAGGTCGTAGGGCGTGATCCGCCCCTCGGGCGAGACCGCGGTGGCTTCCAGGATCATCAGAGCGGCGCCCGACAACGCCAGGTGGCCGAGGTGGATCAGGTGCCAGTCGCCCGGCGTGCCGTCGACCGCAGAGTACTGGCACATCGGCGCGATGACGATGCGGTTGGGCAGGCGCAGCGGCCCGAGTTGGAGCGGCGTGAAGAGGTGGCTCATGGCGATCGTTCGAAGTCGGCGGCAAGCCACGCGATTGCGTGGCCTGCCGTTCGATTGTGATTCAGGCCGCAGCGCCGAAGCGCGCATTCGATGCGCCCGGGGCCCGCCGGCGTTGCCGAAGGCACCCACGCGAGCCCGGCGGCCGACAACGCGCAATCGCAACGCTCTCCGACGCGCGCAACCGGCGTGCTCCTACACGTCGGCGCAGGCCGCCCCCGGACACTGGCTGCTCGCCACACCCGGACCACCACGACCATGAACCCTTACGCTCCCACGCATCCCGCTCCGGTCTGGGTCGGCCGGTTCGGCGCACACTTGCTGCAGTTGCGGCCGTCGATCAATGTGTTTCATGCGATCCAGCGCGCCGTGGCCACGTGGCCGTACGCGTCGCATCTGGAACCCGAAGCGGCGGCCGACATTTTGATCGAGCGTCTGCGCCGTGACCCGCGGTCGCATTGAGGCCGCCGCCGGCGACGCTCACCCTGGGTTCGACCCGTCGACAACACTGGAGTCTCCATGAACATCCACCTCAGCCTCACACCGCTGATCTCGCTGCTGGCCGGCATCCTGATCCTGGTCGTGCCCAGGCTGCTGAACTTCATCGTCGCGATCTACCTGATCGTGATCGGGCTGATCGGCCTGTTCGGCGCCGGCGCATTCCACCTGACGTAGGGCGCCGTCAACGCCGCATCAGTCGTTGGCGAAGCTGTACGGCCCGCCACGTTCCAGCGCCCGCCGATACGCCGGGCGCGCGTGGATGCGCTTCAGGAAGGCCATCAGCCCGGGCCGGCTCGCGTCGAGCCCGGCTCGCATCGCCGCGGCCTCGACCGGGAAGCTCATCTGGACGTCGGCGGCGCTGAATTCGTCGCCGGCGAACCATTGGCTCTTGCCGAGTTCGCCTTCCATGAAGTCGAGCTGGCGTTTCAGGTTCGGCTCGACCATCGTCGCGAGCACCCTGGCCGAGATCGCACGCGCGATCGGCCGGGCGAAGAACGGCATCGGCGACTGCGGGATCCGGTCGAAGATCAGCTTGAGCAGCAGCGGCGGCATTGCCGAGCCTTCGGCGAAGTGCAGCCAGTAGCGCCAGCGCAACCGCTCGGGCGTGCCGATCGCCGGGGCCAGCCGGCCGTCGCCGTAGCGCTCGATCAGGTACTCGACAATCGCTCCCGACTCGGCCACCGTGACGCCGTCGTCGGTGATCACCGGCGACTTGCCCAGCGGGTGCACCTGCCGCAGCGCGGCCGGCGCGAGCATCGTCTTCGGGTCGCGCTCGTACTTCCTGATCTCGTACGGCAGGCCAAGTTCTTCGAGCAGCCACAGCACGCGCTGCGAGCGCGAGTTGTTGAGGTGGTGGACGGTGATCATCGGTCGCTCCGCGGCGTGGTCAAGGTGAGCGCGATTGTGGCCGCGGGTGCGGCTTGCCGGGGGTGCCGGATCGCAGACCGGGGGAGTCAATCGATGGCGGCCGGAGGGGTCACGGTGTCGGCCGTCTGTCGCGAGTGGCTGACTTCGGGGCTGCCGATTCCTGCCGCTATGGCTTTGCAAAGAGGGAGTCTGAACGCGTCTTGACCCACACAGACCGACGGAGCCAAACTAGCTTCAAACCTGTTCGCTTCGACGAGTACCCGAGCAATGGTCGAGAAAACGGTCAAAAAAACTTCGAAGCCGAAACGCGAAAGCGGGGTACCTCCGCCTGGAGCGCCTGACCCTCAATGGCTGTCGGTACTGAAGAAAGCGAAAGGAACGGTGGTCGCCATTGCCGCTGTCGGTGCTGTTCTGAGTGGGTTGGTCGGCTACTGGACAACCTACAAGACGGTCGTTTCGGTACCCACGTCAGGGACTTCGGCAGAGGCGGCGCCGGTTTCGATTCTCGTACTGCCATTCACCAATCAGACCGGCGAAGAATCGAAGGCGTACGTAGCGGACGCACTCACCACCAGCGTCACCTCGGACCTGACCCGAATTCGCGATGCCTATGTAGCGCCGGTTACCTCCGCGATCTCGTATAAGAAGCGGGCGCTGACCGTCCAAGAAATCGGCAAGGAGGCTGCGGTGCGATTCGTTCTCGAAGGCAGCGTGATGGAAAGCGCAGACAGGCTGCGCATCACGGCGCAACTTGTCGATACCGCAAGTGCCAATCAAATATGGACCGCCGTGTTCGAGGGCAAGTCCGACGATCTGTTCGCTCTGCTAGATCAAGTGACGACCCGCATTGGCAACAGCCTGGGCGAGCACATGATCATTGCTGCAGCACGCACGAGCGAAGCTCGCAAGACGAACCCGAAGGCTGCGGACCTGATCTTGCAGGCCATGGCAATCAATCTGAAGCCGCAGACGGTCGACATGGATTTGAAGGTCGAATCCCTGTATCGGCAGGCACTCACTCTGGATCGTGGAAACGTCACCGCGATGATCAACCTAGCCAGCAAACTGATAACGCACGCCAGCAACTTCATGGAAGACGGCGATCAACGGAAGGAACCAATGATGCTCGAAGCTAGAAAGCTGGCTTTGAAGGTGAGAGACAGAGATCCAAGCATCCCAAAGGTCTACACAATCCTCGGACGATATGCGGAGCAGCACGGTCAGTTCGACGAGGCGCGACGCAACTACGAAGAGGTGATTCGACTCGATCCGCGCAACCCTGGTGCCTATAGCGGTTTGGCATTCCTCTATCGAGACATCGGTGAACCGGAGAAGGCGTTACCTTTGTACAAACGTGAGCTTGAGCTCTCGCCAAAGGGCAACGACTTTCTGTATGTCAATCTCGGCGCGGTGTATTTGGCGCTCGGGGACAATGACACCGCCATCGAATGGCTCAACAAGGTCCTCGATGCCAACTCGCCCGATGTGGAACTGCATTCCACATTTGCAATGGCTTATTCCAACAAGGGCGACAAGAAGAATGCCGCAATCCACGCGGCAGCTTATCGGCGGATTGCCGCGCAATACGGCTACAAAGGCATCGACGATAACCTGCCCGCAGCGGACTCCCCCCCGGCACTGCTCAAGTATTACCGGGAGCGATATGTGCCTGAATGGAAGAAGGCAGGTTTGCCATAGGTTCGCGGCCTTGGTCGCTCGCGCATGCTGGCTCGGAAGCGTGTTTTGCGAAGGTCCGTTCGTCGGCAATCTATCCGGCGAAGCGTACGGGACTGGTGGATCGGATTCGACCGTATACAGGCCAATGACGACCGGCCGCATCGAACTGCACAACCAACCCTCGACCAAGAAGCTCACCGGCTACTCCGAGCGGGCTGCACCAGCCGCCGCCCACCTCCGCCCGCGGCGCCCGTTTCATGTCGGACGTCACGGATTGCACAGCGATTCAGCTTCACTGCAGCAATCGCGATGCGCCAGCGCGATGCAACCCGAAAGACCCGCATGCCGCGCCGCGCCGACTTGCCTTCCCCACCCTCCCGGCACCCCGGAACACCGGGGTATTCTCCGCCCCCATGTACGCGCCCTTTTTCGGTCTGAAACACGAGCCTTTTTCGATCGCCCCCGATCCCCGTTACCTCTTCATGAGCGAGCGCCATCGCGAGGCGCTGGCGCACCTGCTGTACGGCGTCAACGGCGGTGGCGGCTTCGTGCTGCTCAGCGGCGAGATCGGCGCGGGCAAGACCACCGTGTGCCGCTGCTTCCTCGAACAGATCCCGCGGCGCTGCAACGTCGCCTACATCGTCAACCCCAAGCTCACGGTGATCGAGCTGCTGAAGACCGTGTGCGAGGAGTTCGGCATCCCGAATCCGCCGCCGGCACACTCCGAGGCCACCGTCAAGGACTACCTCGACCCGCTCAACCAGTTCCTGCTGAAGACGCACGCGGTCGGCCAGAACAACGTGCTGATCATCGACGAGGCGCAGATGCTCTCGGCCGAGGTGCTCGAGCAGCTGCGCCTGCTGACCAACCTGGAGACCAACGAGCGCAAGCTGCTGCAGATCGTGCTGATCGGCCAGCCCGAACTGCGCGACATGCTGGCCCGCCCCGAGCTCGAGCAACTGGCGCAGCGCGTGATCGCGCGCTACCACCTGGGCGCGCTCACCGAGACCGAGACCGGCCAGTACATCCGCCACCGGCTCGCGGTGGCCGGCATGACCAGCGCGATGCCGTTCGACGCGCCGTCGCTCGCGCGCATCCACCAGCTTTCGCGCGGCGTGCCGCGGCGCATCAACCTGCTGTGCGACCGCGCCCTGCTCGGCGCCTACGCGAGCGGCAAGGGCCAGGTCGACCGGGCCATCGTCGAGAAGGCCGCGGTCGAGGTGTTCGGCAAGGACCGCATGGCCGCGCGGCGCCGGCGCAAGCGCGCCCGCGCCATGCGCTGGGCGCTCGGTGCCGTGGCCGCGGCGGCGGCGCTGGCGGGCGTGGTGCTGGTGCTGAACGGCAGCCCGCGCGGCGCGGCGCCGGGGGCTGGCAAGGCCCCGCCCAAGGCGTCGACGGCATCGGCCGGCGGGGCGGGCGCCATGGCGCCGGCGCGCATCGCCAGCGGCGCGGGCGCGGCACCGGCAACGTCGGCAACGTCGGCGGCACCGGCGACATCGGCACTCACGGCACCCGCTTCGATCCCGCCGATCTCGCCGGCCGCCTCGGCCGGCGCCTTCCTGACCGCAGCCGATCTGCAGGCGCGCTACAGCGAACTGCCGCACGACGAGGCGGCGGCGTGGCGTGCGCTCGCGCCGGCCTGGCAAATCACCGCCGATGGCGCCGACCCCTGCGCGCCGGCGCAGCGCGGCCCGGTGCAGTGCTTCCACAGCGCGAACACCACGCTGGCGCTGATCCGCCAGCTCGACCGGCCCGGCATCCTGACGCTGCACGACGCCAGCGACCGGCCGGTCTACGCGCTGCTCACCGGCCTGAGCCCACAGAGCGCGACGCTGCAACTCGGCAAGGCCACGCAGACGCTGTCGCTGGTGTCGCTCGCGACGCTGTGGCGCGGCGACTTCGCCACCTACTGGCGCGCCCCGCCCGGCTATGCCGGCAAGGTGGTCGACGGCAACACCGGCGCGCTCGCCACCTGGGTCACCGAGCAACTGGCGCGCCTGAACGGTGCGGCACCCGCCGCGTCAGGGCCGGCCACCGACGCGGCGTGGCAAGCGCGCGTCGCTGCGTTCCAGCGCTCGCAGGGACTCAGGCCCGACGGCCTGGCCGGTCCGACGACCTTCATGCAACTCAACCGCGCCCTCGGCGTGGACGAGCCGCACCTGCACACCGGGCCCGCGGGCCACTGAGGCGAGCCATGTCCTACATCCTCGATGCGCTGCGCAAAGCCGACGCCGAACGCGAGCGCGGCACGGTGCCCGGCATCCATGCCCAGCCGATGTTCGCCGGTGCGTCACCGGCCGCGCCGGCACGCGCGCCGCGGCCCTGGCTCTGGGCGCTGGTCGCCGCGGTGGGGGTGGCGCTCGTCGCGGCGCTGCTCTGGGCCCTGATCGGCCGCGAGGCGCCGCGCGGGGCGGTGGCGGTGGCGCCGCCGATCGCGATCGCGATCGCGC
>JAGWTP010000133.1 GCA_028868895.1 Burkholderiales bacterium | reverse complement strand
CAAGTCGACACCGGCATGTCTTGGAGTGCCGGCGCGGCGCGTTGTTCCGTCGAACCGGCGCCGCGCCGGCCCGGCGCGCGCCTCCACAAGCGGGGGGACGCTGGGGCTGCCACGGTCTTGCCGCTCGGGAGGGCCGGGCACCAGAATCCGGCGCAAACCGACGCGGCATCGGCGCGGCGCACCGCGCGCCGCGCGCACCGCCCACACCCGAAGGAAGCAACGTGCGCGCAGAACTTGTCGTCAAGGGCAGGAGTTTGACCGGGTCGAGCGACCTGACGTTGCTGGCGCCGATCAAGCCCGGCCTGGTGCCGTCGCTCGACACGGTCACTTACCGGACGCGGGCGCAGCGCCTGCTCAAGACGCTCAACGGCGGGCGCGCCTCGATGCACGAGTACGCGCTGCAGCGCCCGCTCTCCGACGCGGTGGAGCGGGTGACCAAGATCCATTCGTTCCGGGTCGCGATCCTCGAGCCCGAGAACAAGGTGCTGCTCGCCGTCACGTTCGACGGCACCTGGGAGTCGTACATCCGCGTGCTGTGGCAGAAGGTGGGCACGCTGCTCGACGTGATCTTCTGCAACACCGAGGGCTACGTGGTCTCGCACGGGCACGGCTTCGATGCCTGGGCCGCCTGGGTGCGCAAGGTGCAGATCGAGACCGAGTTCTTCTTCAACACCCACGCGCTGACGGTGGAAGACGTGCAGTACCTGCGCGGCGAGGAACTCGTGCACCGCCGGGCCACGCCGACGCCGAGCGCTGCACCGGCATCGACCGGCCGCTGCCCGCTCGACGACCTCGAGGCCACGCGCCAGCACGTGCACAGCCCCGAAGACATCGCCTGGGCCGCCGCCACCGCGAGCCCGGCGCACGTGGCCGACGCGGCGCGCCAGGGCCTGCAGTCTCTGGCGGTGCTGTTCCGGCTCACCGACCTGTACCTGCCGGGCAGTGCCGACGGCGACGTGCTGCAGCGCGCCGCGCGCGACATCCTGCTCGAGTTCACCACGCTGCTGCACGACGACACGCTGCGCCAGACCATTTCGCGCAGCGTGCGCGGGCGCTTCGACCGCCAGATCGGCTGGCTGCTGCCTGCCGACCTACCGGCGGTGACCGAGCCGCGCCAGGTGCCGGCGCTGCCGGCGCGCGCGCAGCTCGACAACCCGGCCGACGTGCAGGGCGGCATCCTGCGGCCCTACGACGGCGTCACCCACGGCTGCCTGCTGCTGATCGCCTTCGACCGGCGCGACGCCGCGGCCGGGCTGCTCGACGCGCTGATCGGCAAGCTCACCACCGCCGCCGCCGACCCGCCGGCCGGAGAGGCGTTCGTCAACCTCGCGCTCACGTACGAGGGCTTGCGGTTCCTGGGCATGGCGGAGGAACAACTGGCCTGGTTCCCGCAGGAGTTCCGCGAGGGCATGGAGGCCCGGGCCAGCATGCTCGGCGACTTTCGCGCCAACCACCCGCGGCGCTGGCGCCTGCCGCTGCGCAACTGGCAGGTCGGCGCCGACGCGGCGGCGCTGCGCGTCGAGATGTCGACGGTGCACCTGATGGTGCAGCTGCGCATCGGCGCACCGGGCAATTCGACCGACGATCCCAACGACCCGGCACATCCGCTGCACGCGCCGATCCGGGCGCTCTTCAATGCTGCCGGCAGCAGCACCGCACGCAAGGGCGTGCGCCTGCTGTCGGTCCAGCCGATGCGCCGCTACCTGAACGCGCAGCAGCGCATCGTCGAGCACTTCGGATTCGCCGATGGCGACGGCCAGCCGGCGCTCGACGCGGGGGCCGGCGACGCGGTCTACCCGAACCAGGTCCAGCTCGGCGAGCTGCTGCTGGGCTACCCCAACGAGGCCGATCCGGCGCCGCAACCGGTGGACGCCGCCGACCGCGAACGCCTCGCGTTCCTGGCCAACGGCAGCTTCCTGGTGGTGCGCAAGCTGCGCCAGGACGTGGCCGCGCTCCACCGCGCGGTGCGCGAGGCCAGCGCCGCCACCGGGCTCGACGAGGCGCTGATCCTGGCCAAGATGATGGGGCGCTACCAGGACGGCCGCCCGCTGGTGAATCCGCACGCCGGCAACGACTTCCATTACGGCGCCGATCCGAACGGCAGCCTGTGCCCGTTCCACGCCCACATCCGGCGCGCCAATCCGCGCCAGATCGCGCTCGGGCGGGGCGAGCCGCCGGGCCGGCGCCGGCCGCGCCTGATGCGCCGCGGCATGTCGTACGGGCCACCGTTCGCGGCCACGCCGGCAGCGGCCGCAGGCGACGACGGCGCGGGCGCGCCAGAGCGCGGCCTCGTCTTCATGGCCTACAACGCCAGCATCGCCGAGCAGTTCGAGGTCGTCCAGCGCTGGATCACGGGTGGCAACAGCGCCGGCGGCTATTCCGGCCAGAGCGACCCGTTCCTCGGCGTGCCCGAGGTCGGCATGCAGCGGTCGTTCCGCTTCGAGCACGAGGTCGACGGCCAGCCGCGCGTGTTGCGGATCGCCCTCGACAGCGCGCCCGCGTTGAACCACGACCCCGAACCCTTCGTGCGGCTCGAATGGGGCGCCTACGGGTTCACGCCGTCGCTGCACGCGCTGCGCCAGTTGCGCGACCTGGCGGCGTTCGGGCCGCGGCCGGTGCCGGTGTGGTCGGCGGCCGACGGCGAGCGGCTGATCCAGAGCCTGCTGCGGACCGGCCCGGCACCGAGCCGCGACGACGCCATCGGGGCGTGGAAGAGCCTGCTCGAAGACCCCGAGTCGCAGGAGAAGTTCGTCGCCGCCGGCGTCTGGGCGGCGATCCGCGAGAACCATGGCGGCGTGCTGCGCACGCCTTACGGCGTGCTGGTGGCCGATCGCGACCTCGTGATGGAAGTCCTCGGCGACCACCATGGCCGCTACACCGTGGCCGGCTACCGCGAGCGCATGCGGGCGTCGATCGGCGAGATCTACCTCGGCCTGGACGAGCACGCCGACGGCGCCTACGCGCGCCAGTCCGGCCCGGTCAATCGCGCCATCGCGCAGATCGGCGAGGCGCAGGCGTTCGAGCTGGCGCGTCGGTTCACCGCCGAGGTGCTGCAATCGTTCATCGATCTGGAAAAAGGCCTCGCCGCGGCGCAGGGCGCGCCGCGCTGGGAACTGAACCTCGACGTGAAGGAGGTCTGCGATGCGGTGCTGGCGCGGCTGTGCCAGCACTGGTTCGGCTTGCCGACGGGCGCCGGCGCACCGCTCGTGGCGGGCCCGTGGCGCTGGGACTGGCAGGAGGGCCAGCCGCCGATCTACCCCGGCCAGTTCACCGCGCCGTCGCGCTACATCTTCCAGCCCCACCCGGGCGCCGAGGTGCGCGACTACGGCTGCCGCTATGGTCGCGCGCTGACCGCCGCGCTGGCCGCTTTCGTGGCGCCGATCCGCGCCGCAAAGGCGGTGCCGCATACGCCCGACGGGTGCGACGCCGAACTCGCGGCGGCGATCCTGGCGGCCTGCCCCACCGCGGCAACCGACGACGAGGTTGCGCGCACCTTCGCCGGTGCGCTGATGGGCTTGCTGCCGACGGTGGACGGCAACCTGCGGCTGTCGCTCAACGAGTGGCTGCGCGACGGCACGTTCTGGTCGCTGCGCGCGGCCTGGCCGCAGTGCGACGATCCCGGCGCGTACGAGCGCGCGACGCAACTGCTGCGCCCGCCGCTGCTGGAGGCGATGCAGTTGCGCCCCTCGCCCGAGCTGGTGTGGCGCACCGCCACGGGCGCCGCCACGCATGTCGGCGCCGAGCCGCTGGCCGAGGGCGACCTTGTCGTGCTGGCGCTCGTCTCGGCCACCCAGCAGGGCCTGGGCGAAGGCCGGCGCGACGTGCACCCGGTGTTCGGCGGCGAGCGCACCCCCGACCGCCCGCACCCGACCCACGCCTGCCCCGGCTACCAGGCCGGCATGGGCGTGCTGCTGGGCATGCTCGCGGCGATGGTCGCGGTCAAGGAGCCGATGCGGCCGAGCCCGGCACCGCTGGCGTTCACCTTCGAAGGCCGCCTCGACGGCCCTGCGCCGGGGCCCGTGGCAGCGGCCGTGGCGGGCGGCGCGTAGCGCGGCGCTACAGAGTGGCGCGCGTGCGCCGGGCCCGTTCCAGGTGCCAGCGCATGTCGAGCCGCTCGAACGCCGAGCACGCGAGATCGAGCAGTGCATGCGCCTGCCCGACGCGGCCGCGGTCGAGTTCGATCTGCGCCTGGCAGAGTTGCGTCGACGCCAGTTCGTGCGCCGAGTCGCGCGCCTGCGCCGAGCGCAGCGCAAGCCGCAGGTAGTGATCGGCGCGCGCGAAGTCGTTCGCCTTCGCTGCGGCGCGCGCCAACGCGCGGCAGCCGAGCGCTTCACCGAGGCGGTCGTGCTGGCGCGCCCGGCGGAACAAGCGCGCGGCGTGGCGGCGCGCCTCGTCGAGGCGGCCGGTCGCGACCGCGCCATCGACCAGCCAGCCATGGTTCAGCGAGGTCGCCAGGCCACCCTCGCGGGCTTCGATCCACGCCGTGGCCTCGCGCACGGCCTGCAAGGCCTCGGGCTCGCGCGTCAGCGTCCAGCGCGCGTAGCCGGCGAGCGCACGGCCCATCGCGAGCTGTTGGCGGCTCTTCACGTGCACGGCGATCTCGGACGCTTCCTCGGCCCTGCGCAAGGCCTCCTCCCAGCGGCCCTGCCACTGGTAGACCACGCTGATCCAGTGGCGCACCGAACTGCCGACCTGGTGGACCGCGTCGCCGACCAGGTGCAGCGCTTCGGCAAAGCATTCGTCGGCCTGCGCGAAGCGGCCCAGGTCGCCGAGCAGGTAGCCCTTGCAGGCCAGCGTGTAGGCCGAGCCGACCGCCAGGCTGCTGCCCGGCCGACTCTGCCGGCGCTTGCTGTCGACTGCGGCGTCGAGCAGCGCCAGGGCACGCTCGTGGTCGCCGCCCGCGAGCAGCGCCTGGCCGAGGGTGGCGCGCACCTGCGCGGCGAGCCGCGCGTCGTCGATCAGCGTCGCCAGGTCGAGCGCCGCTTCACAGTGCGTGACCGCCGCGCGTGCCAGGCCCTTGGCGTAGCAGATGTAGCCGAGCCAGTACTCGGCCCGCGCGGTCGCTGCCATGCTGCCGCTGTAGCGGGCGAGCGCCAACCCGCGCTCGAAGATCGTCACGCCGTCGGCCAGGCCGAGCGGGTCGAACACGCAGGCCAGGCCGAGCTTTTGCGCGATCGCGCACCAGCGCAGCGCGAGTTCACGCGTCAGCGGCGCCGTGCCGTCGAGCGCCTTCAGTGCCGCCGCGTACTGGTGCCGGGCACGGTCGAGCGCCGACGCGGCCATGGCCTTGTCGCCGGCCAGTTCGGCGTAGCGCGCCGCGGCTTCGGGCAGGTCGCCGGCGGCGCAGTGGTAGGCCAGCGCCTCGTACCGGTCTTCGGGCAGCACGGCGTCGCCGGGGACCTCGAGCGCCTGCGCGATCCTGCGGTGCATGTCCTTGCGCTGGTGCAGCCCGACCGCCTCGTAGACCACGTCGCGCGTGATGCCGTGCTTGAAGCGCAGCGTGCCGGGCAACTCGGCCGGGAAGATGAAGTCCTGCTCGGCCAGCGCGAGCATCAGCGGGTCGCGCGCGCCGTGGCCGGTGATGCGCTCGAGCAGCCACGCCGGAAAGACGTTGCCGACGACCGCCGCCGCCCGCACCAGCTCGGCCTGGGCCGGCGGCAGCCGCGCCACGCGCGATTCGATCAGCGCGGTGAGCCAGGCGGTGCTGCCCAGCCGCAGCTCCTTGAGCCAGCCGGCACCCTGGGCCGAGGCCGAGTGGCACAGCTCCTCGATGAACAGCGGGATGCCGCCGGCATAGCGATGAATCTCGGCGACCACGAACGGGTCGGCGCCGGGCAGCAGGTGCTCCATCGCGCGCGCCGCCTGCGCGTCGTCGAGCGGGCGCAAGTCGATCGTCGCCGTGGGTGCGACGAGCAGCCCGTCGCTGATCGATGCCCGCGTCGCGACCACGACCAGGATCGGGCGGCGCAGCGACAGCACCGCGTCGAGCACCTGCTGGCTCGCCTCGTCGGCCCACTGCCAGTCGTCGACGACGAGCAGCAGCGGCTGCTGCAAGGCGAGAGCGTCGAACAGGCCGCGCAACGTGGCCACGGCGCCGCCGATGGCCAGCGGCTGCGCGGCGCCACCTGCGGCGATCAGCGGCCGGGCGCGCTCGAGCGCGGCGCGGAGTTGCCGGTCGGCTTCGGAGTCGATCTCGGCTTCGGCGGTGTCGATGGCGTTGTCGGCCAACTCCGCGCCACCGGCCGACGCCACCGCGGCGGGCTGCCCGCCGGTCGCCGACCCGAGCAACGCGCGCAGCATCTGCAGGAACGGCTGCAGCGGTTCGGCGCTCAGGTAGCTCTCGCAGTAGCCCTGCAGCACCAGGCATTCGCCGGCGACCGCGTAGCGCCGCAGCTCTTCGATCAGGCGCGTCTTGCCCACGCCCGGCCCTCCCGACAGGCCCACGCACTGGATCGTGCCGGCGATCGCTCGGCGCAGGTGGCCGCGCAGCAGGCGCAGTTCGGGTTCGCGCCCGACGAACGGGCACAAGCCGCGCCATGGCGTGGCCTCGGACCGGTACGGAGCGGGCGCCCTGCCGAGCACGCGGTACACCGCCAGCGGCAGCGTGCGGCCCCGCAACTGGACCAGTGCGCGCTCGCTGGTGGTGAAGTACTGGGCCCGCGGCCCGAGCGTCTCGGCACTGACGCAGATGTCGTCGCTCGCGGCGAGACCGGACAGGCGCGCGGCGATGTTCGGCACGTTGCCCAGCAGCTCGAAGCGGCCGCGTTCGACGTCGCCGTCGGCCAGGTACACGAGGCCCGCGTGGATGCCGCTGTGCAGCGTCAGCGGCGCTGTCGGTTCGGCGCCGCCAACCGCCATGCGCCTGACCGCGGCATGCAGATCGAGCGCGGCCTCGGTGGCACGCCGGCCATCGTCTTCCTGGGTTTTCGGGTAGCCGAAGAAAGCAAGCACGCCGTCGCCCTGGATGCGCGCGATGTGGCCGCCGTGGCGGGCGACGGTCTCGCGGCACAGCCGGCGAAACCGGCCGAGCATCTCGGCGTAGGGTTCGGCCTCCATCAGTTCGCCCAGCCGGGTGGAGTCGGACAGGTCGGAGAACAGGACGGTCAAGTAACGGCGCCGGCCGCCACCACCTTCGGTGTCGGGGTCGGGGTCGAAGCCTTCGTCTGTCGGTCCGGTCATGTGTCGGGCGGGGGCGGGTGAACGCCGCGATGTTGGCACGGCCGGGCGCGGGCATGAAGCCTCGCATGCCGGTCGGCGAAAAAAACGCGGCCGCGCCGTTGCGTGGCGCGAGCGCGCGCCGACGCCGCGGCTGGCCCGCGCACAGAGGCCGCAAGGCCGGCAAGGATCGCCCTCGGCGCCTATGCTGTGGCCGAACCCCGGCCCGCGCGGGCCGGCCCCCTCGACTTTCATCGGAGCACTCGACCATGCACCACCGTCCCCTCGGCCGTACCGGCCTGTTCGTGTCCGAGCTCTGTCTGGGCACCATGACCTTCGGCGGCGGCGCCGGCATTTGGAGCCAGATCGGCGCACTGCAGCAGGCCGACGCCGAACGCCTGATCGGCCAGGCACTCGACGCCGGCATCAACTTCATCGACACCGCCGACGTCTACTCGGGCGGCCTGTCGGAGCAGATCACCGGCCAGGCGTTGAAGAACCTGAAGGTGGCGCGCGAGAACGTGGTCGTGGCAACCAAGGTCTTCGGCGAAACCGGCGCCGGGCCGAATGCGCGCGGCGCCTCGCGCAGCCACATCCTGGACGGCGTCGAGGCCAGCCTGCGCCGGCTCCAGCTTGACCACATCGACCTGTACCAGATCCACGGCTTCGACCCGGCCACGCCGATCGAAGAAACCGTGCGCGCGCTCGACCAGCTGGTGCGGAGCGGGCACGTGCGCTACGTCGGCGTTTCCAACTGGGCGGCCTGGCAGATCGCCAAGGCCCTGGGCATCTCGGAGCGGCTCGGCCTGGCGCGCTTCGAGTCGCTGCAGGCCTACTACACGGTGGCCGGCCGCGATCTGGAACGCGAGCTGATCCCGATGCTGCGCAGCGAAGGTGTCGGCCTGATGGTGTGGAGCCCGCTGGCCGGCGGGTTGCTCAGCGGCAAGTTCGGCCGCGGCCAGGCGGGCGACGCCGGCAGCCGGCGCACGAACTTCGACTTCCCGCCGGTGGACCGGGACCGGGCCTACGACTGCATCGACGCGATGCGCCCGATCGCGCAGGCGCACGGCGTCTCGGTGGCGCAGATCGCGCTCGCCTGGCTGCTGCACCAGCCGCAGGTCACGAGCGTGATCGTCGGCGCCAAGCGCCCCGACCAACTCGCCGACAACCTGGGCGCCACGCAGATCGCGCTGAGCGCCGATGAACTCGCGCAACTCGACGCCGTCAGCCGCCTGCCCGCGGAGTACCCTGGCTGGATGTTCGAGCGCCAGGGTGAACACCGGCGCAAGCTGCTCGCAGAGGGCCGCCGGTCACCCGCAGGCGACGCCTGACGGCGCGCGAGTGGCGCATCGAACCGATCCGGTGGGGGGTTGGTAGGCCGTGTTGGACTTGAACCAACGACCAAAGGATTATGAGTCCTCTGTGCAGCACGTGTGCGCGTTGGAGGCCAGAGTTTATGCGGGTTCCAAGCCATCACCCATGCACACGACCATTGCACACGCGCGTCGTGTGCAGCCTCGTGCACACACAACGGCCCGGATAAACGGGCGTGGATATAGGTCTCCGGCGTCGCTGTTGACGTCTTCTTGCCGGAGCCAACATGTCCTTCCCTGCTTCCCCCGCCTCCACCGCAGCCTCGCAGGCTGTCGATGCCTTCTTCCCGTCTGGCTTCTTCGCCAAGGTGCCAGCCGAAGCCCTTGGCCCGCTCGCGTTCGAGGGTCCGCACCGCATGGAGCACACCGAGTTCCGCCTCTTCGTGGCCCTGTGCCGCTTCCGAGGCCGGGCCCAGGTCGTCAACCCCTGCCAAGAGACGCTGGCCAAGATGACCGGCA
>JAGWTP010000132.1 GCA_028868895.1 Burkholderiales bacterium | reverse complement strand
TTAGACTCGACGGCAGATGATCGCCACACTTTCCGCCGTCACGCGCGAACGACTGCGGCGCTTCATGCGCATCGTGCGCATGGCCGCGATCATCGGTGTGGGCGTCGGCGCGGTCTACGGCGCCGCGACAGCCGGACCGGGCGCTCGCGCGCTGTTCGGCTCGCTGCGGGTCTCCATCCCGATCGGTGTCATCGTCGCGCTGCTCACGAGTTCATCGATCGCCGGCATCGAGATCTTCTTGCTGCCTCGCGGTTCGATGCGATGGCTCGACGCGCTGCCCTTCGCTGCGGTGTTCGTCCTGAAGACGCTGGTATACGGTGCGATCGCAGGGGCGGTCCTCGCCGGCCAACCGGGAGAGCGCCTGCTGGGCGTCGTCACGGTCTACAACGCGCGCACCGGGTTGATTGCGGTGGGCCTGTCGCTCGTGCCCGTTGCGGTCGTGGTGATGATGTTTCAGGCCGCGGGCCTCGTCGGCTACCGCACGTTCATGGCGCTTCTGCTCGGGAGGTATCGCCGGCCCTATGCCGAGCGCCGCTTCTTCCTTTTCGTCGACGTGGTGGGCTCGACCGCGATCGCCGAGCGGCTCGGGGCGCTGGAGGCGCACCGCTTCCTCGCCGCGGTGTTTTCGGCAGTCGCTGAACCGATCGAACTGTGCCGCGGCGAGATCTACCAATACGTCGGTGACGAGATCGTCGTCACCTGGATCGAGGCCGACGGCGTCGCCGATGCGCGGGCGTTGCGCTGCTTCTTCGCGATACGCGCGGCGCTCGCTGCGGACGCGGACCGTTTTGTCCAACGCTTCGGTGTTCAACCGGAGCTTCGTGCGGCCCTGCATCTGGGCGAGGTGATTGCCGGCGAGGTCGGCCAGGTGCGCCGTGCGATCGTCTTCCATGGTGACGTCATGAACACGACCGGGCGCCTCGAGCAGGCGACCCGCGAAGTCGGATGCTTCTTCATTGCCTCGGCGGAAGCGCTCGCCTCACTCGGTCCGCCGCCCGGAATCCGCACCCACGACCTCGGCGTGCTGGCGCTGCGCGGACGAGTCGAGCCGATCCATGCGTTCTGCGTCGAACCTTCGGACAGGAGCGCCTTGAAGAGTGCTTGAACGCCGCGCGGCGAGAACGAGCGCTGCACTCTGGCGTGCGGCTTCGAATCCGCAGCAGTCCGACGCTTGCTCAGTCAAGAGCCGTGCAGTCCACTTGTCGACGCTTCGGAATTCAGGTTTCGGACCGCCGGCTTTGCGCGGCGCAGGGTCGGCAACCGGCCGGCGGCGCAAGTTCGAGCGAGGCTGAAGCGGGCACGCGAACTTCTTCGATCCGGTGCCCAATCACAGGGCGCGCTGCACAAGTCTCGCGCGCCGAGTCGCTGCTGCCGCGGCGAAGCGGCAGTCCGGGGCCGCGCCCGCGCCCGTCCCCGGGGCCCCGAAATGGCGGCCCTTCACCCCGCTTATCCGCCTCAAGTTTTCGGCTGCGCCCGGAACAATGGCGCAGCACCTGCCGGTGCGTGTTGCCACCCCGTTTCCGGAGTTCCCGAACGACATGAACCCGATGCTGCAGCAGATGCAAGCCTGGCTCGGCCCGAACGCGAAGCTGATCCGCTCGATGGCGGCGCCGCTGGTGGTCGTGATGATCCTGGCGATGATGGTGCTGCCGCTGCCGCCGTTCGCGCTCGACCTGCTGTTCACCTTCAACATCGCGATGGCGTTGATGGTGATGATGGTCGCGGCCTACATGGTCAAGCCGCTGGACTTCTCGGCGTTTCCCTCGGTCATCCTGCTGACCACCTTGCTGCGCCTGTCGCTGAACGTGGCCTCCACGCGCGTGGTGCTGCTCGAGGGCCACACCGGCGCCGGCGCGGCGGGCGCGGTGATCGAGTCGTTCGGCCACTTCCTGATCGGCGGCAACTTCGCGGTCGGGCTGATCGTGTTCGCGATCCTGGTGGTGATCAACTTCATCGTCGTGACCAAGGGCGCCGAGCGCATCGCCGAGGTCGGCGCGCGCTTCACGCTCGACGCGATGCCGGGCAAGCAGATGGCGATCGACGCCGACCTGAACGCCGGCCTGATCGACGACAAGGAGGCCAAGCGCCGCCGCGCCGAGGTCGGCGACGAGGCCGAGTTCTTCGGCTCGATGGACGGCGCCAGCAAGTACGTGCGCGGCGACGCGATGGCGGGCCTGCTGATCCTGTTCATCAACATCATCGGCGGCTTCGTGATCGGCGTGGCCCAGCACGACCTGAGCGCCTCGCAGGCCGCCAACAGCTACATCCTGCTGGCGGTGGGCGACGCGCTGGTGGCGCAGATCCCGGCACTGCTGATCTCGGTGGCCGCGGCGATGGTGGTGTCGCGAGTGGGCAAGGACGAAGACGTCGGCAGCCAGGTCGCCCGCCAGGTCTTCAATTCGCCCAAGACGCTGGGCATCACCGCCGGCGTGATCGCGCTGCTGGGCGTGATCCCGGGCATGCCCAACCTCGTGTTCCTGCTGCTCGCCGCGGGCTTCGGCTACTCGGCCTGGTGGATGAACCGGCGCAACCAGCGCGCCAAGGAGATCGTGCCACCGCGCCCGGCCGAGGCCGCGCAGGCCAACCCCGAGGCGACCTGGGACGACCTGATGCCGGTCGACACGCTCGGCCTGGAGGTCGGCTACCGGCTGATCGCGCTGGTCGACAAGGCGCGCGTGGCCAGCGGCGGCGGCGACCTGCTCGCGCGCATCAAGGGCGTGCGCAAGAAGTTCGCGCAGGACGTGGGCTTCCTGCCGCCGCCGGTGCACATCCGCGACAACCTCGAGCTCAAGCCCAGCGCCTACCGGCTCACGCTGCGCGGCGCGGTGGTGGGCGAGGGCGAGGCCTACCCCGGCATGCTGATGGCGATCAACCCGGGCGGCGCCACCACGCAGCTGATCGGCACCGCCACCACCGACCCGGCGTTCGGGCTGCCGGCGGTGTGGGTCGAGGAGCGCCAGCGCGAGTCGGCACAGATGGCCGGATTTACCGTCGTTGATTGCTCGACCGTGGTGGCGACCCATCTTTCACACTTGATGCAACTCCACGCGGCCAAGTTGCTCGGCCGGGTCGAGACCCAGCAGCTCGTCGAACACGTGACCAAGCTGGCCCCGAAACTGATCGAGGACGTGGTTCCCAAGATGGTTGGCATCGCCGCACTGCAAAAGGTTCTGCAGCTCCTGCTCGAAGAAGGCGTGCACATCCGCGACATGCGCTCGATCGTCGAGAGCCTGGCCGAAGCCGCCGCCACCGTCACCGACCCGGGTGAACTGGCGCGCCGCATCCGCATCCACCTGGCGCCCAGCATCGTGCAGCAGATCTACGGCCCGGTGAAGGAGCTCGAAGTGATCGCGCTGGAGCCCGAGCTCGAACGCCTGGTCACGCAGGCGCTGAACTCGCCGCACGGCGCCGCGCTCGACCCCGGCGTGGCCGACACGCTCGCCAGGAGCGCGGCCGACTCCGCCAAGCGCCAGGAAGACCTGGGCCACCCGGCCTGCCTGCTGGTGCCCGACATGATCCGCGCCCCGATGGCACGCCTGCTCAAACGCGCCGCACCGCGCCTGCGCGTGCTCGGCCACAGCGAGATTCCCGAGACCCATTCGATCCGCATCGGATCGATTATTGGAGCCACCACATGAATCGCGAAAGAGGGGCCCCACGCAGTGGGGATCGCAGCGATTCAGGTGGTGAAGTTGGCGACCTCGCCGACCTCCCAAGTCGCTTCCAACTTATCGGAGCCAACACATGAACGTTCGCCGCTTTACCGCCCGCACCTCTCGCGAGGCATTGGTCCTGGTGCGCCAGGTCCTGGGCGAAGACGCCGTCGTGCTCTCCACCAAGCCCAGCGTCGACGGGGTCGAGGTGCTGGCGATGGCACCCGACGGCATGCAGCAGATCGAGCGCATGGCCTCGAGCACGCCGACCACCGCCGCCGCGCCGCCACCGGCACCCATGCCGACACCGGTCGAAGACGACGTGGCCCAGCTCTCGATGAGCACGCTGTCGTTCCAGGACTACGTGCGCGAACGCATGCTGCGCCGGCGCAAGGCCGCGATGAAGCCCGACGCGCACGCCGAGGCACCGGCCGCCGCCGAGCCGGCGCGCGCTGCGGCAGTGGCCGCCGAAGCGCCGCGCCCGGCAGCCGCCGCCCCGACCCCGGCGCCCGAGCGCAGCAGCGTGCTCGAACAGCGCATGAGCGAGCACAGCGCCGCTGCCGCCGCACCGCTGCTGCGCGAGCCGCCGGTGCTGCGCAGCCCGGTGCAGCGCTCCTACGCGATCCCCGAGCCCGTGCCGGCCGAGGCGCAGCACGCGACCCAGGCCGCGCTCGCGGCGGCGAACCTGGCCAGCGCGACCGCCAGTGCCACCGCCCGGCGCGACCAGGAAGACATGATGAACGAGCTGCGCCAGGTGAAGGGCCTGATCGAGGAACGTTTCGGTGCGCTCGCGTTCATCGAGAAGCTCAACCGCCAGCCGAGCCAGGCGCGCCTGACCCAGAAGCTGCTCGACTGTGGCTTCTCGCCGGCGCTGATCCGCAAGATCGGCGACGGCCTGCCGATGGACGTGGCCGATGAAGCGGCGTGGGCCGCCAGCGTGCTCGAGCGCAACCTGATCACCGCCGAGGCCGAGGCGCCGCTCGAGGACCAGGGCGGCGTGTACGCGCTGGTCGGCGCCACCGGCGTGGGCAAGACCACGTCGACCGCGAAGATCGCGGCCGCCTTTGCCGCCAAGTACGGCGCCGCCAACCTCGGCCTGATCACGCTCGACGCCTACCGCATCGGCGCCCACGAACAACTGCGCGCCTACGGCCGCATCCTGGGCGTGCCGGTGCACACCGCGCACGACCGGGCCTCGCTCGAAGACCTGCTCGACCTGCTGTCGGCCAAGAAGATGGTGCTGATCGACACCGCCGGCATGGCGCAACGCGACACCCGCACCCGCGAGCTGCTCGACATGCTCAGCCACCGCGCGATCCGCAAGCTGCTGGTGGTCAACGCCGCGTCGCAGGGCGAGACGATCGAGGACGTGATGATCTCGTACCACGCCTCGACCTGCGCCGGCGTGGTGCTGTCCAAGATGGACGAGGCCGTCAAGCTCGGGCCCGCACTCGACGCGCTGATCCGCCTCAAGCTCAAGGTCATCGGCGTGGCCAACGGCCAGCGGGTGCCAGAAGACTGGCACCGCCTGTCGGCCAACGCGCTGGTGCACCGCGCGCTGCGCGGCGGCGGCAGCAGCGCCTACAAGCTCGACGCGAGCGACGTGAGCCTGATCTTCACCGCGCCGATCGGCACCTCGCCAGGGCACGACCACACGGGCCACGCCTCGTTGCACGCCTGACCGCGCGGCGCCGATGAACCTCCTTCACGCAGCGACACCCACCGCCATGTCCCGACCCCCGCCGATCGACCAGGCCGATGGCCTGCGCCGCCTGTTTGCCCACTCCCGCGTGTGCCTGGTGCCGGTGGTCTCGAACCCGTTCGTGGCATTCGGCGGCGTGATGCTGGAGCGCCTGTGCACGGCCTTCGCCGAGCACGGCAAGCACACGCTGGTCGTCGACGCCGCCGAGCGCGGCGGCGAGCCTTCGGAGCTGGCCATGCTCGACCTGGCCGAATGCATCGAGCCGTTGTCGGCGCAGGTTTCGTACCTCGCCGCGCGCGGGCTGCCGCTGCGCTTCGTCGACTCGACCGGCTCGACCGCCTCGTTCCTGCAGGCGGTGCTCGAGGCCGCGCCGCATTGCGACGTGGTGCTGGTGCACGCCAGCGCCTCCGACCTGTGCCGGCTGTTCCCGCGCAGTGCCGCGGCGGCCCGCGACGGTGGCGCCAAGTGCCGCCCGCTGCTGCTCGCCGACGACCGCCCGGCCAGCGTGACCCATGCGTATGCCGCGATGAAGCTGCTGACGCAGCGCGCCGGCCTGGTCGTGCACGACCTGCTGCTCGGTGCTGCGAAGCAGTCGCCGCGTTCCGGGCGCATCGCCGCGCAGCTCGCGAACTGCGCCGACGATTTTCTCGGCGCGGTGCTGCGCGACTGGGTGCGAATCGATCCGGCCAGCGACGCCAGCGAAGCGCCCACGCCCGAGCTGCGCCGCCTGGTGCGCGAGCAGCTCGAATGCGTGCGCGGCGATACCGGCAAGGCGCTTGCCCCACGCGCGTTCGCGCGCACCGGTGCCGAACCAGCCTGGGCCCACCCATGAATCCCTCGGAGCACTCCATGTACACCGCCAAAGGCCAGCTGGACCTGAACTCGACGCTCAAGCAATACAGCGCGCTGGTGCGTCGCCTGGCCCACCAGATGATCGCCAAGCTGCCGGCCAATGTCGAGGTCGACGACCTGATCCAGGTCGGCATGATCGGCCTGGCCGATGCACTGAGCCGCTTCGACGCGGCGCAGGGCGTGCAGTTCGAGACCTTCGCCACGCAGCGCATCCGCGGCGCGATGCTCGACGAGTTGCGCGGCAACGACTACCTTTCGCGCGGCACGCGCAAGCAGCAGCGCTCGATCGAGTCGGCGGTGCACAAGCTGCAGCAAAGGCTCGGCCGCGCGCCGGCCGAAAGCGAGATCGCCCGCGAGATGGGCATCACGCTGGTCGAATACCAGGACCTGCTCGGCAAGGTGCGCGGCACCCAGCTCGTCTACCTCGAGGACATGTCGGGCGACGACGGCGACAACGACTTTCTGGACCGCCACGTCGCCGACGAGGTCGGCAACCCGCTGGCCCAGTTGCAGGACCAGCGCATGCGCGCCGCGCTGGTCGAGGCGATCAAGGTGCTGCCCGAGCGCGAGCAGTACGTGATGAGCATGTACTACGAGCACGACATGAACCTCAAGGAGATTGCCGCGGTGCTCAAGGTGACGGAGTCGCGCGTGTGCCAGCTGCACAGCCAGTCGATCGCGCGGCTGCGCGTCAAGCTGCGCGCCTACTGAAGCAGGCCTGCGATTGCAGAGCCGCTGAAAAGTTGAATTTGGAGACATGGCCATGCTGATGTTCAAACGAGCGCTGCGCGACCGCGCGGTGCAGGCACTGCTGGAGGCGCCCGCGGCGCCCCCGCAACCCGATCTGCATGCGGCCATCCGCTCGATCAGCCAGCAGGCGTCGAGCATCGGTCGAGAGGCGGCCGAGGTCCGCGGGCTGCTCGACGACACCAGCCAGGCGTCGCAGCGTGGCGTGCTCGCGGTGGCAGCACTCGCGACCCAGGTCAAGGACATCAACGCCGCGCAGAACGGCATCAGCGCGACGTCGAACGCTGGCCTCGGCGCGGTCGAGCGGGTGCGCGTGGCGGTGGAGGGCGTGGGCCGCGAGGTCGGCGACGTGGTTTCCACATTGCGCGAAGTGGCGCAGGCCGCGCAGAGCATCAGCCAGATCGCGTTGCAGACGCGGCTGGTGGCGTTCAACGCCTCGGTCGAGGCCAAGCGTGCCGGCGATGCCGGGCGCGGCTTCGGCGTCGTCGCCGATGCGGTGAAGGACCTGGCCGGCAAGGTCGAGACGTCGTCGAAGGAAATCATGCGCACGGTGGGCGTGCTCGACAAGCGCATCGGGGCGCTCGCCGGCCAGATCCGTGTCGATGACCACGCGGCCCAGCGCGGCGAATTCCACAGCGCCATGGCGCAAGTGCAGGACGCAGTGGCGAGCACCATTGCCGCGGCCGACCACAGCCGCACGATCTGCAGCGGGCTGGACGCGCAGATGGCCGGCATCGCCGCCGAAATGGGCCAGACCGGCCGGGCGCTCGGCGCGGCGATGAAACGCAGCGAAAGCTTCCTCGAAGTCTCGGAGCGCCTGATCGAACTCGTCGCACATTGCGGCATCGAGACCGAAGACACGCCATTCATCGACGCCGCGATCGAAGCCGCGGCACAGATCGGCGAGTTGCTCGAAGAGGCGCTGCACGGCCGCGCGATCTCGCCGGCGAGCCTGTTCGACGAGGCCTACCAGCCGATCCCCAACACCCGCCCGGCGCAGCACACCACGCGCTTCGTCGAACTCGCCGACCGGCTGTTCCCGCAGGTGCAGGAGCCGGTGCTGGGCTTGAGCCCGAAGGTGGTGTACTGCATCGCCGCCGACCGCAACGGCTATGTCGCGACCCACAACAAGAAGTACAGCCAGCCGCAGCGCGGCGACCTGGCCTGGGACACGGCCAACAGCCGCTACCGGCGCATCTTCGACGACCGCACCGGGCTGGCCTCGGCACGCAACCAGCGGCCGTTCCTGCTGCAGACCTACCGCCGCGACATGGGCGGCGGCACCTTCATCGTGATGAAGGAAGCCGCCGCGCCGATCACGGTGCAGGGCCGCCACTGGGGCGGCGTGCGCCTGGCGTTCAAGTTTTGAGCGTCGCCAGGAAATGCCTTCGGCATGTCCGTCCCCAGCGGTCAGTCAAAGTGACAAGGCCACCTTGGCTTGAGACCCCCTGCGCGCCGTGTACGGCGTGAGGCGGTTGCCGTGGCCGCTGCCGGCATTGCTGGCGTGGGCACTGTGCTGGGCGCTGTTCGCGCTGCTGCGCGGGCTGGGTGCGCCGCTGGTGGTCGCCATGGCCGCGGGCGCCGCGGCCGGTGCGGCGCTGAGCGTCATCGGCAGCACGCCGTGGCGGCGCGCGTTCATCGCCTTGGGCTTCGTGCTGTCGCTGGCCGCGTCCGGCCTGGCCGGCGCGATGCCGGCGTGGGGCTGGCTGGTGCCGCTGGCGTTGCTGGCGCTGGTCTACCCGCTCAATGCCTGGCGCGACGCGCCGCTGTTCCCGACCCCCAACGGCGCGTTGCTCGGCCTGGCCCGGCTGGCGCCGCTGCCGCAGGGCGCACGCGTGCTCGATGCCGGCTGCGGCCTGGGCGACGGGCTGCGCGAACTGCGCCGTGAGTACCCGGGTGCACACCTGCACGGGCTCGAATGGAGCTGGCCGCTGCGCCTGATCTGTGCCTGGCGCTGCCGCTTTGCCACGGTGCGGCGCGGCGACATCTGGGCCGCGGACTGGTCGGGTTACGCGATGGTCTACGTCTTTCAGCGCCCCGAAAGCATGGCCCGCGCGGCCGAGAAAGCCGCGCGCGAACTGCGCCCCGGCGCCTGGCTCGCGAGCCTGGAGTTCGACGCCCC